>DATDBB010000157.1:0-34093 GCA_036525085.1 Allobosea sp. | reverse complement strand
CCTGGTCGGCGTGCCCGAGGCCTATATCCTGAACCGGATGTCGCCGGCCTGGCGCAGCGCCTTCCTGCTCGTGGTCATCGGCCCGCTGCTGGTCTCGGTGGTGGCGCGCACGCTCGGCTGGGCCCTGCTGCTGGGCTCGACCGGCCTCGTCAACCAGGGGCTGATGGCGCTCGGCCTGATCACGACGCCGCTCGAATTCATGTTCACAGAGACCGGCGTCGTCATCGCTCTCACCCACGTGCTGATCCCCTTCATGATCCTCGCCGTCTGGGCTTCGCTGCAGCGGCTCGACCCTCAGGTCGAGAACGCCGCGGCCTCGCTCGGCGCAGGCTCGCTGACGATCTGGCGTCGGGTGATCCTGCCGCAGATCGTGCCGGGCATTCTCTCGGGCTCGATCATCGTCTTCGCGCTCGCCGCCAGCGCCTTCGCCTCGCCCGCGATCATCGGCGGGCGCCGGCTCAAGGTCGCTTCGACGCTGGCCTATGACGAGTTCCTGAACACGCTGAACTGGCCGCTTGGCGCGGCCGTCGCGACGCTGCTTCTGGTCGCGCTGGTGCTGATCATTGTCGGCTCGAACCGGCTGGTCGAACGCCGCTACGCGCAGGTGTTCGAATGAAGCGCAACGGCCCTCTCGCGCTGGTCTTCCACGCGCTCTTCATCGTCTTCATGCTGGCGCCGCTGCTGATCGTCTGCATCGTCGCCTTCACGCCGGAGGGCTATCTCTCCCTGCCGACGCGCGGGCCGAGCCTGCGCTGGTTCAAGGCGATCTTCGATTATCCCGAGTTCATGCGCGCCTTCCGCGACTCGCTCTGGCTCGCGGCGCTGTCCTCGACCATCGCGATCACCCTCGCTGTGCCCGCCGCTCTCGCCATCGCGCGCCACCGCTTCCCCGGTCGCGAGGCGATGACGGCGCTGTTCATGTCGCCGCTGATGGTGCCGCATGTCGTGCTCGGCATCGCCTTCCTGCGCTTCTTCACGCAGATCGGCCTGTCCGGCACCTTCACCGGCCTGGTGCTCAGCCACGTCATCGTCATCCTGCCCTTCGCGCTGCGGCTCGTGCTGGCCTCGTCCTACGGCATCGACCAGCGCATCGAGCATGCGGCGACCTCGCTCGGCGCCGGCACCGCGACGGTCTTCCGCCGCGTGACGCTGCCGCTGATCCTGCCCGGCGTCGTCTCGGGCTGGCTCTTGGCGGCGATCAACTCCTTCGACGAGGTCACGATGACCGTGTTCATCGCCTCGCCGCAGACCACCACGCTTCCCGTCCGGATGTTCCTCTACATCCAGGACAATATCGATCCGCTGATCGCCGCGATCTCGGCCTGCCTGATCGCGCTGACCGCGGTGATGCTGTTCGCGCTCGACCGGCTGTTCGGGCTCGACCGGCTGTTCGTCGGAACCGGAAAAGGCTGAGAAAACCGTGTCTTCCCCCGTTCTCAAGGAGCCCGATGCGGTCGTCATCGGCGGCGGTGTCGTCGGCGGCGCGATCGCGCTGGGGCTCGCCCGCAGCGGCGCCAGCGTCGCCATTCTCGACGAGGGCGACGACGCCTTCCGGGCGTCGCGCGGCAATTTCGCTCTCGTTTGGGTCCAGTCCAAGGGCTTCGGCATGCCCGAATACGCGATCTGGTCGCGGCGCTCGGCCGATGACTGGAATGGGCTCGCCGGCATCCTGAAGGTCGAGAGCGACATCGACGTCGCTCACAGCCAGCCCGGCGGCTTCATGCTCTGCCTGTCGGACGACGAACTGCAGAAGCGCGTCGACATGATGCACCGGCTCCACAACCAGGAGACGATGACGAACTTCACCTATGAGGTGCTCGACCATGCCGAGACCAGGCGCCGCCTGCCGGCGATCGGCAAGGATGTCGTCGGCGCGCTCTATTCGCCCCATGACGGCCATGTGAATTCGCTCAAGCTGTTCCGGGCGCTGCGCGAGGCCTGCGTGCGGCGCGGCGTCGATTATCGCCCGAGCCACGGCGTCGAGACGATCGAGCCGCGCGAGGGCGGCTTCTCGATCCGCGGCCCCTGGGGCGAGATCAGGACCGGGCGCGTCGTGCTGGCCGCCGGCCTCGGCAATGCGCGACTCGCCCCCATGGTCGGGCTCGATGCGCCGGTGAAGCCGAGCAAGGGGCAGATCATCGTCACCGAGAAGACGGAAGCGTTCCTGCACAATCCGATGGTCACCGTCCGCCAGACCGACGAGGGCGGCGTCATGATCGGCGACAGCCAGGAGGATCGCGGCTTCGACACCGTCGTCCGCCAGCCGATCCTCTCGGTCATGGCCGAGCGGGCCGTGCGCATGTTCCCGCGGCTCGCAGGGCTGAATGTCGTGCGGACCTGGTCGGCGCTGCGCGTCATGAGCCCGGACGGCTTCCCGATCTACGACCAGTCCATCGCCCATCCCGGCGCCTTCGTCGTCACCTGCCACTCCGGCGTGACGCTCGCCGCCAACCATGTCCTGACGCTCGCGCCCGCCATCCTCTCCGGCACGCTGCCGGATGCGGTCTCGACCTTTACCGCGAGGAGGTTCCATGTTCCGGCCCATGCGTGAGCGCGCGGCTGCCGCCGCGCTCAACTTCACCTTCGACGGCAAGCCGCTGACCGGCCGCGCCGGCGACACCGTGGCCGCTTCGCTGCTGGCCAACGGCATCGTCGCCTGCCGCGAGACGCCGGTCTCCGATAGCCCGCGCGCGCCGTATTGCCTGATGGGCGTCTGCTTCGAATGCCTCGTCGTGATCGACGGCGTCGGCAACCGCCAGGGCTGCCTGATCCCGCTCAGCGAGGGCATGCGGATCGAGACCCAGCATGGCCGCCGTCAGTTCGGGGAGGCGCTCTCGTGACGCCCGTAAAAGACATCGCCGCCGTCGCGGAACGCTACGATCTCGTCGTCGTCGGAGCCGGTCCGGCCGGCCTCTCGGCCGCCGCCCGCGCGGCCGAACTCGGGCTTTCCGTGCTGCTCGCCGACGAGAACCCCGCGCCCGGCGGGCAGATCTACCGCGCGATCACCACGACGCCGGTCACCGATCGTAGCATTCTCGGCGAGGACTACTGGCGCGGCAGCGGCATCGTCGCGCGCTTCAAGGCGAGTGCGGCGGCCTATGCGCCCGGCTGCACGGTCTGGTCGATCGGACCCGACGAGGCGACGCCCGGTAGCTTCGAGCTCGGCCTCTCGCTCGGCGGCAAGGCCCGGATGATCTCGGCGGCGCAGGTCATCCTCGCGACCGGCGCGCAGGAGCGCCCCTTCCCGATTCCGGGCTGGACGCTGCCCGGCGTCATGACCGCCGGCGCCGCCCAGATCGCGCTGAAGGGCTCCGGTATCGTGCCGTCCGGCCGCACGGTGATCGCCGGCTGCGGCCCGCTGCTCTATCTGCTCGCGAGCCAGCTCGCCGCCGCCGGAACCGAGATCGTCGCGGTGCTCGACACCACGCCGAGAGCCAACTGGGGCAAGGCGCTGGCCGCGCTGCCGGACTTCCTGCGCTCGCCCTACCTCGCCAAGGGCCTCAGGCTGATGGTGACGGCGCGGCGAAAGCTGCGCTTCCTCACCGGCGTCACCGGCCTGGCGGCACAGGGCGATCAGCAACTCGGCGGTATCCGCGTCGAGCGTGGCTCCCGGGCCGAGTCCATCGCCTGCGATACCCTGCTGCTGCATCAGGGCGTGATGCCGAGCGTCAATTTCTCGAACGCCGCCGGCTGCGAGCATTATTTCGACGATGAGCAGCACGCCTGGTTGCCGCGCCTCGACGATTGGTACGCATCCTCCGTTGCAGGCATCGCCATCGCCGGTGACGGCGCCGGCATCGGCGGTGCCGAGAGCGCGGCGCTGCGGGGCGAGATCGCGGCCTTCGGTGCCGCATGCCGTCTGGGCAAGCTGGGCGAGGGGCAGCGCGACGCGCAGGCCGCGCCCGTGCGTGCGGAGCTGTCGCGGCGCCTGCGCGGACGCCGTTTCCTCGACCTGCTCTACAAGCCCGCGCCGCAGTTCCTCGCCCCGCCGGACGACGCCACCATCGTCTGCCGCTGCGAGGAGGTCACCGCCGGTCAGATTCGCGATGCCGCGACGCGCCTCGGCGTGAACGGTCCGAACCAGATGAAGGCCTTCCTGCGCTGCGGCATGGGCCCCTGCCAGGGCAGGCTCTGCGGGCCGACGGTCGTCGAACTCATCGCCCAGGCGCGCGGCGTCTCGCCGGCCGAGACCGGCTATTATCGCCTGCGCCCGCCGGTGAAGCCGGTGACGCTCGCCGAACTCGCGGCGCTGCCGGCGACGGAGGCCGCGGTCAAGGCGGTCGCCCGGTGAGGACGGGCCGCGACAGCGCCGATGTCATCGTCATCGGCGGTGGCATCCATGGCTGCTCGACGGCGCTGCACTGCGCGCTGCGCGGACTCTCGGTCATCCTGATCGAGAAGGATCATGCGGGCCGTCACGCCTCGGGCGTCAATGCTGGCGGGGTGCGCCAGCTTGCGCGCCATGTCGCGGAGATCCCGCTGTCGAACGCCTCGATGGCGATCTGGCACGACATTGCGAACCTGGTCGGCGACGATTGCGGCTTCACCTCGGATGGGCAGGTGCTGGTCGCGGAGAACGAGGCCGATCTCGTCGAGTGCCGCGCCCGCGTCGAGGACCTCAATCTGCGCGGTTTCCACCATGAGGAAATGATCGGCATCAAGGAGCTTCGCGAGATCGTTCCCGCCGTCTCGGACGATTGTCCGGGCGGCGTGATCTCGCGCCGCGACGGCGCGGCCATTCCGCTTCGCGCCACACAGGCCTTCAAGCTCAAGGCGCAACGGCTCGGCGTCGATGTCCGCGAGGGCGTGCGCGTCACGAAGGTCGAGCGCGACGGCGCCAACTGGCGCGTCGTCACCGATGCCGGCGCGTTCCTCGCGCCTCGTATCGTCAATGCGGCCGGCGCCTGGGGCGATCGCATCGCCGCCGATCTCGGCGAGCCCGTGCCGCTCGAGGCGGTCGCGCCGATGCTGTCCATCACCGCGCCGCTGCCGGCCTTCATCAAGCCGGTGGTGATCCTGCGCGGGCGCAAGCTATCCTTCAAGCAGTTCGGCAATGGCACGGTGCTGATCGGCGGTGGCTATCTCGGCCGCGCCCTTCGCGACGAGAACCGCACCATCCTCGACTGGACCAAGCTTGCCGCGAACCTGAAGACGGTCTGGGAGCTGTTCCCGATCATGCGCGGCGCCCAGGTCGTGCGCGCCTGGGCCGGGATCGAGGGGCGCATCGCGGATGATCTGCCGATCTTCGGCAAGAGCGCGAAGCATGAAGGCGTCTACCACCAGTTCGGCTTCTCGCTGCACGGCTTCCAACTCGGCCCCGGCGCCGGCGCCGTGATGGCGGAGATCATCGCCACCGGCCGCTCGAACGTGCCGATCGACGGCCTCGGCATCGAGCGCTTCACAGCGACGGCATGAGAGCCCTGCCCGCCTTGTCTCGCAACCACCGCCGTCATCCCGGGCGACCGGAGGGAGACCCGGGATCCATTCCGGAACGGTTCCGGCATGGATCCCGGATCGGCGCCGCTGGCGCGGCTTGTCCGGGATGACAGCGCAATTTCTGTGATCGCCCTTTTGTCCAACCCAAGGAGAAGACCATGACCATCAAGCGCAGCATCAAGACCCCGATCCAGAACCGCGTCGTCGAGACCGGCAACCTCGTCTTCGTCGGCGGCTGCGTCGCCGACGACACCACCAAGTCGATGGGCTCGCAGACGGAAAACATCCTCGGCAAGATCGAGGGCTATCTCGGCGAGGTCGGGCTCGACCGAAAGGCGATCGTCGCCGCCCAGATCTACGTCACCGACCTCTCTCAGAAGAAGGAGATGGATGCCGCCTGGACCGGCTTCTTCGGCGACGAGCTGCCGACCCGCGCCACCGTCGGCGTCGCCGATCTCGGCGGCGGCGCGATGATCGAGGTGGTGGTCACGGCCAGCCGCGGCTGACCGCCCTGGAGAGGAGATGACGGCGACTTAGACAACAAGCGCGCCGTCATCCTGGACAAGCCGCGAAGCGGCGCAGCTCCGGGATCCATCGGAGGGCTCCGGAGCTCTACGATGGATCCCGGGACGACCTGCGGTCGCCCGGGATGACGGCGTGTTTCCATGTTGTCATGGCGTCGGCTCACACCGCCACGACATACCCATCCCGGCGCGGGTCCGCCGCGCCGGTCATGACGCCGGTCGCGGGATCGACCGCCACGGCCTGCATGCCGCCGCAGCGCATCGTCCAGCCGACATCGAAGGCCGTGATGTCGTGGCCACGGCGGCGCAGTTCGGCGATCGTCTCCGGCGCGATCCGGTTCTCCGCCTCGATGAAGCGGCCATCCCAGAGCCGCGAGCGCGGCGCCTCGATCGCCTCCTGCAGCGGCAATCCGAAATCGAGATGCTGGAGCATCGCCTGAACTTGCGTCTGCATGATGCCGTAGCTGCCGGGCGTTCCGAGTGCGAGCACGGGTCGGCCTGCGCGCGTCGAGATGCTCGGCGACATGCACATCGGCAATTCGTCGCCGGGCTTGGAGCGGTTCGGGCTGCCGGTCTGGACATCCGACCAGTACAGGAAGTTGTTCAGGCAAAGTCCTGTGCCCGGCACCACGATGCCGCTGCCGAAGGGGCTGCCGAGGCTGTTGGTGATGCAGACGAGGTTGCCCTCGGTATCCGCCACCGAGAAGGAGGTGGTGTGGGCGGGGTCCTCGCCCGGCTGCGGCGTCCATTGCTCGGTCGGTCCCTCGACGGGTGCGCCGTCGCCTGCGCGCCGGCGTAGCTTCGCGAGAGATGCTTCCGAGAAAATCTCGGCCAGCGCCTCGGGGGAGGGGTTGTTCGCGGTGATGCGGATGCCGGCGGCCAGCCGGATCGCGCGATAGACGAGGTCGAGATGTTCCGGCCCGTCCTTGGGCAGGCCAGCGAGATCGAAGCCTTCGATGATCTTCAGGCTGAGCAGGAACTGGAAGGCCTCGCAGGGCGGCGGCGGCACATGGATGTCGAGGCCGCGATAGGACACCGCGAAGGGCTCGCGCCAGCGCGGCGCGACCGCCGCCAGGTCGTCCATCGTCATCAGCCCGCCGAGCGAGCGCAGATGGGCGACGATGCGTTGCCCGAGTTCGCCGCGATAGAGATGGTCGGGGCCCTTGGCCGCGATCTCGGACAGCGTGCGCGCCAGATCGGGCTGGCGCAGCACCTGGCCGAGTTTCACCGGCCCGCCATCGGGAAGGTAGTTGGCGGCAAAGGCCGGATAGATATCGTGCCACGCTTCCAGCAGCGGCGCCTGTTCGTTGAACTCCGCGACGCCGAATTCCGAGAGGGCGAAGCCGTCCTGCGCCAGCGCGATCGCCGGGGCGAGAATATCGCTCAGCGGCTTGCGGCCATAACGCGAGGCCAGCTCGCACCAGCCGGCGAGGTTGCCGGGCATGGCGACCGCGTGCGGGCCGCGTTCGAGGTCGGAGCGCTGCGAAAATCGGTCGGCCGGGAAGCTCTTCTGGATCGGCGGCACGAAATCGAGCACGCGCACGCGGCCCTCGGCGGCCGACCAGAGCGTCGCCGAGCCCATGCCCGACAGGCTCGACATGAACGGCTCGACTATGTTCAGCGCCGCAGCCGTCGCCGCGATGGCATCAAAAGCATTGCCGCCCTGGATCAGCAGCCGTGCTCCGGCCTGCGCTGCGAGGGGATGCGCCGCGGCGACCATGCCATGGCGGGAATAAATCGTCGGGCGGCGGCCATGCATCGTCGTTCGTCCTCGCAGCGCGGCCTTCGGTGGCCGGCGCGATCAGAGCATGGAGTGAGCCGACTGGAACAGGCCGTCATGCCTGCATTTCGAGGGCTGTGGCTGGCGTTGCGCGCATGGCGTATTCTTCAACACGCACAGGTGGGTCATCCCGGACGCAGCGAAGCGGAGATCCGGGATCCATCCCGGAGCGTTTACAGGTGAGGTTCCGGAATGGGTCCCGGGTCTCCCTCCGGTCGCCCGGGACGACCGCTCGGATGGATCGAGGCGAGAGATCGCCGGCAAGTTTTGGATTCCTGATCCGCGCTTCAAGTCCCGCAGAAGGTCGCCCTGACGCGCTCTTCCGGCCGTGGCGGATTTTCGTACTCTGCGAATTCGGCCCGCTCGTCGAAGGGCTGCGCGAGCACGGTGAGCAGCTCCTCAAATGGCGCGAAATCGTCGTGCTCCTGCGCCGCCCTGATCGCGGCCTCGACGCGGTGGTTGCGCGGGATGTAGGCCGGGTTGACCGCGAGCATCGCGCCCGGCTCGGTGCCGGCGCTGCGCTCGCGCCAGCGCTCCAGCCAGCCGTCGACGGCTGGGTCGTCGCGAAGCGCCATGCGCAACGGTTCCTCTCCCGCCGCCCCGGCCTGCAGCCGGGCGAGATGGCGGAAGCTCAGCGTGAAGTCGGCTCCGTGCGTCGCAAGCAGACCAAGGAATTCCGCGCCGAGCGCGGTGTCCGCCTCGCTGTCGCCGTGCAGCCCGAGCTTGCGTGCGATGGCAGCGTCATAGCCCGCCTGAAAGCGCGGCGCGAAGGCGCCGAGCGCATTCTGGGCAAGGGCGACGGCCGCATCCGTGTCTGCGTCTAGCAAGGGCAAAAGCGCCTCGGCCAGCCGCGTCAGGTTCCACAGCGCGATGCTAGGCTGGTTGCCATAGGCGTAGCGCCCCGCGACGTCGATCGAACTGAACACGGTTGCGGGATCATAGGCGTCGAGGAAGGCGCAGGGACCGTAATCGATCGTCTCGCCCGCGATCGAGCAGTTGTCGGTGTTCATCACGCCGTGGATGAAGCCGACCGAGAGCCAGCGCACGATGAGATCGGCCTGTGCGGCGATGACCGCCTCGAACACAGCGAGATAGGGATTGGCCGCACTCGCCGCCTGCGGATAGTGCCTGTCGATGATATGGTCGGCGAGCGCCCGCAGCGCCTCGGCATCCTGCCGCACGGCGAAGAACTGGAAGGTCCCGACCCGGATATGGCTCTTGGCGACGCGCGTCAGGATCGCGCCGGGCAAGGCCTCCTCGCGCATCACCGGCTCGCCGGTCAGGACGAAGGCGAGCGCCCGCGTCGTCGGGATGCCGAGCGCCGCCATCGCCTCGCTGACGATGTATTCGCGCATCACCGGCCCCAGCGCCGCCCGCCCGTCCCCGCCGCGCGAGAAGCGCGTGCGCCCCGCACCCTTGAGCTGGATGTCGCGGCGCGTGCCGGAACGGTCCACGACCTCGCCGAGCAGGATCGCCCGCCCGTCGCCGAGCTGCGGCACGAACTGTCCAAACTGATGGCCGGCATAGGCGGTGGCGATCGGCGTCGATCCCGCCGCCACGGCGTTGCCGGCGAGCATCGCGAGACCTCCGGGGCTCGCCAGCCAGTCGTGATCGAGCCCGAGCTCCTCCGCCAGCGCATCGTTGAGCCGCACCAGCCGCGGCGCGGAGACCGGCGTCGGCGGCGTCAGCGCGAAGAAGCGCTCGGGTAGCCGGGCATAGCTGTTGTCGAAGGCGATGGGCATCGGAGATCCGGGTTTGGCGTATCCAGCAGGTTGTCTGCGAAAGCCGTTGGGCAGACAGATGGTGCTTCCACGGCGCCGAAGCCATGCCTCACCGCGCCGCCGCTTTCTGATACGATGCTGCCATGGCGCCCGACAGATTGAAACGCATGCTCGAACCCGCTTCGGTCGCCGTGCTGGCGCCGCCGGATGCGCCGACCATACCGTTGCTGAAGAGCATCCGGGCCGGCGGATATGTCGGCCGGCTCTTCGAGGCAGCCACGATCGATGACCTGCCCGAGCCGGTCGATCTGGTCATCGCCCCGGTCCGGCAGGCGAGCGCGACCATCGCGGCTGCCGGGCGTCGCGGCTGCGCCGGCATCCTGATCGTGGATGGCGAGCGGGCCGGTGCCGATGCGCTCGGCGAGGCCGCCCGTGCAGCCGGCATCCGGCTCATCGGGCCCGATTCCATGGGGCTGGTCGCCCCGCGCCTGCATCTCAACGCCAGCTTCGCACCGGCCGTGCCGAAGGCGGGGAACATCGCGCTGATCGCCCAGTCCAGCTCGATCGCCGCCGGAATCCTGGCCTGGGCGGCGCGCCGCGATGTCGGTTTCTCCGGCGCCGTCACGCTCGGCGCCTCCGTCGATGTCGATCTCGCCGACTGCCTCGATCATTTCGGCCTCGACGGTCGCACCCGATCGATCCTGCTGGCGTTGGACGAGGTCGAGGAGGCCGCGCGCTTCCTGTCCTCGGCCCGGGCGGCGGCGCGGCTGAAGCCGGTGCTGGTGCTGAAACCCTGGCGGACACCGGCAGGCGGGCCCGGCCTGACCCATGCGGGGCTGATCGTCACCGGAGATCGGGCGCATGACGCGGCGTTCCATCGCGCCGGCCTGCTGCGGCTCAACGATCTCGACGAACTCTTCGCAGCCGCCGAGACGCTCGGCCGCACGCGCCCGCTCGCTGGCGGCCGGCTGGCGATCGTCAGCAACGGGGCAGGGCTCGCGGCGCTGGCGGCCGGGCGCCTGCGCCAGCTCGGAGGCGCGCTCGCTGTTCGCAGCGGCGCAGAGGAGGGCTCGACCGAGGAGGCGATCGTCGAGGTCCAGACGCCGGCGGAGTATGGGGACGCTGTGACCGGCCTGCTCGGCGATGGCGCCGTCGATGCGGTTCTGGCCGTACACGCTCCCCATCTGTGCGCCGAGGCGCAGGCCTGCGCCGATGCCGTGGTCGGCTCGGCTCGCGAGGTCGGCCGCTCCAAGCCGGTGCTGGCCGCCTGGATCGGAGGCGACGACGCGATTGCCGCCCGCTTCGCCGCTGCGGGACTGCCGTCCTTCGCAACCGGGGCCGAGGCCGTGCTCGGCTTCCAGCATCTTTTGCGCCATGCCCGCCTGCAGGCCGAGCTGATGGCGACGCCGCCCTCGGCCGAGGAGATGCCGCCGCCCGATCTGGCGCAGGCGCGCGCGATCGTGGCCAGGGCGCTGGCCGAGCAGCGCGACTGGCTCGACCCTGACGAGGTCTCAGGTCTGCTCGCGATCTACCGTATCCCCGAGCTGAAGCCGGTGGTGGCTGCCGATATCGAAGCGGCGCTGGCCGTGGCGCGGCCTCTGCTTGAGCGCGGCCGGCCGGTCGCGCTCAAGATCGTCTCGCCCGACATCGTCCACAAATCCGATGTCGGCGGCGTCGCGCTCGATCTCGCGACCGAGGCGGCGATCCGCGAGGCTGCGGAACGCATGCTGGCGCGGGTGCGGAGCGACCGCCCGCAAGCCCGGATCACCGGGCTTAGCGTGCAGCCGATGGCGCAGCGCGCCAAGACGCGCGAACTGATCGTCGGTTTCGCGACCGATCCCTGTTTCGGCCCCGTCGTCGTCTTCGGGCGCGGCGGCATCGCGGCGGATCTGATCGACGACAGCCATGTGGCGCTGCCGCCGCTCGATCTCGGGCTTGCCAGCCGGTTGATCGCGCGAACCCGCGTCTCGCGCGTGCTTGCCGCCTATCGCGACGTGCCCGCGGCGCGGCTGGATGCGGTCGCCGCCACCCTGGTCGCGGTCGGGCAGATCGCTGTCGACCTGCCCGAAATCCGGGAGCTCGACCTCAACCCGCTGCTGGCCGACGAGACCGGTGCCATCGCCGTCGATGCGCGCGTCATGCTGGAGCGCCTGCCGGAGCGCCGCCGCCGACCGGCGATCCGTCCCTATCCGTCAAGCTGGCGCCGGGAGGTTGCGCTGCGCGGCGGGCAGCGCTTCCAGCTCCGGCCTATCCGGCCCGAGGATGAGGAGGCGATCGGCGCGATGCTGCAGAAGGTGACGCCGGAGGATCTGCGCCTGCGCTTCTTCGCGCCGCTGAAGAGCTTCAGCCACGCCTTCCTCGCCCATCTCACCCAGCTCGACTATGCCCGCGCCATGGCCTTCGTCGCCTTCGAGGACGCCACGGGCGAGGTCGCCGGCGTCGTCAGGCTGCACGCCGACCCCGGCCTGGAGGAGGCCGAATACGCGATCCTGCTGCGCTCCGACCTCAAGGGGGTCGGGCTGGGCTGGACGCTGATGAACCTGATCATCGAATGGGCCAGGGCGGAGGGCTTGCAGACGATCCGCAGCCAGGTGCTGGCGGAGAACACCCGCATGCTGGCGCTGTGCCGCCAACTCGGCTTCGAGATAACGACCGATCCCGACGACACGGCGCTGCGCGTCGTCACCCTGTCTGTGGAGAAGGCCGTATCCAGCCTGCGGCCCTGAAGGTCCGCGGCGTTCGGGGCAACCTGCCGCGTCCGGCGGCGACAGCTCCCTGAGAGGAACGCCGACGCGTCGTGCAGGTTGATATCCGAGCCCGGCATTGCGGCCACAGTTCTGTGGCCTGCTGAGGATGCGGCTGGCGGGCGAGAAGCACGAAATGGAGGACGTGCGATGAAAGGGATGACAGAGAAAGAGCTGAGCGAGATCAGGAAGATCGCTCACGGCTTGTGGGAGCAGGAAGGCAGGCCGGAAGGTCAGGATCGGCGGCATTGGGACACCGCCAAGGAGATATGGGCCTTCCGGCATAGTGGCGAGGACGGGCCCCCGGCGCGGCAACGCGACCGGAATGAAGCCCAGGCCGTGCCGGGTCACGCGACGGCAACGCAGAGTGCAGGCCGAAGCGGCCAGACGCTGCGATCGGGACGCTGACGGCTGCCCTCGGCCGCTATGGCGGCGGCGCCGGGTCTTGGCGGTTCTTGTTACGCCCGACGGCCGCCGTCACCGCCGAGACGCATTGCGCCGTCCCGTCCGCCGCGGCCAGGGCCCGCCCGACATAGCGCACGGGGAAGAGCATGGCGTCGCGATGGCTGTCGCCGAGCTGGTCGCGGCGCTGCTTGTCGGTCGTGACCGCGCCTTCCGCCTGGGCGAGCATCTCCTTGACGGCTTCCGGCGTCAGCACGCCGGCCTTGACCAGTTGGCTCGTCAGCTCGGAAACGAGCGCGAGAAGGCCTTCGATCTGCAGATTGGCGGGGTGCATCGGTGGGGTCGCTCCTCATCTGGTCGCAGGCGCGCATCGCCCGCCGCGAGGCAGGCATCCGCGATCCGGTTCGGCAGGGAAAGGGGAGGGGGGCTGGCAGGCAAGGCTGGCACCTCCATCGTTTGGAAACGATCCAAACTCTGCAAGTGATACGCCGCCTGCGGCCAAATGTTTAGAGGTCTCGTGATGGTCGCGGCCGGGCGGTTTCAGCCGACCGAGTAGAGCATGCTGGCCTGGCGGAACTGTCCCCGGCCGGCGCGCTTGGCTTCATAGAGCGCCGCATCCGCCTGGCGCAGCAGGGCGCTCACCAGATCGTCCGTGTTCTCGACAGCGCCGTCGAGCGTCGCGATGCCGACGCTGGTGCCGATGCGGACCGGCTGGCCCATGACCTCGAACGGCGCGCTCACGGCGGCGACGGCGCGCGTCGCGACCGAGTTGGCGAAGCCCGGGCCGATCTCGCCACGGATCACCATCGTGAACTCGTCGCCGCCGACGCGCCCGGCGACATCCTCGGGCCGCGTCAGGCTGCTGAGGCGATTGCCGACCTGCCGCAACAGATCGTCCCCCGCGGCATGTCCGAGCTTGTCGTTCACCTGCTTGAAGCCGTCGAGATCGAGCATCAGCACGGTGAGCGGCTCGCCGCTCTGGCAGGCCTCGGCCAGGATGCGGTCGATCCCGCGTCGGTTCAGCAGCCCGGTCAGCGGATCGTGCCGCGAGGCGAGGTCGAGCTCGCGCCGCGCGATCAGCAACTCCTCGATCTGCCCGACCATGTAGTCGGAGCCTTCGTAGATCGAGACGAGATAGACCACGAGCAGGATGCTCAGCGCCTGGTAGAGTGGATCCCCGAAGAGCAGGAAGGAGGCCGCCAGCGTCCCGATCGCCAGGGTCGAGAGCGTGACGCAGATCCAGTAGCGCAGCGTGCGCAGACAGGAGCCGGCCGTCAGCGCCATGACGAGGCCGATGCTCAGCACATGGCCGCCCTGATGATCCGAGCGGAATGTCGCGACGACCAGTACGGCCAGGACAAGCGTGAAGGCGAAGGCGGTGTAGGCGTACCCCTTTTCCCAGCGCCGCGCCTCGGCGAGCGAGAGCGGGACACGCGGGTCGCGGCGCAGGAAAGCCGCGATGTTGAGCAGCCGCAGGGCCGAGGTGACGATGCCGGCGGCGGTCAGGATGGTGAACAGCGGGTCGCTGGTCTGCACGGCCATGATGGCTGAGCCGATGATCAGGCCGAGCGCGATGCAGATGATCTGAGGGGCCGCCCCGAAGAGCCGCGAGATGATCTCGATCTCGATGGCCGGCGGGAGAGCCGAGGACCGCTTTTTCTGTCCGAGAAACATCCCCATGCGGAATGGGCTACCGCCGGAGACATAAGAGGTCTCTAACCCGATCGATCCAATTTGAGCATTGGGCGCAAGCAGCCGGGGAAAGTCAGAATTAGTCAGTTGTCGAGGCAACTTTCCATGCGGCCGACAGCGCCGGCCTCGAGAAAAGGCAAAGCGGTCGAGCCGGTCGGTGCCGTGCCGATGACGGATGCCGGCTATGAAGCGAGGCGCACCTGGAACCGTGCGCGAAAGGCGCTGGCGTCATCTGCGTCCGGGAAGCTGACGCGGATGCGGCCGTCCATCGGTTCCATCATGACACGGGCCCGATGGGGAATGTGATGCTCGCTCAGCCAGAGCCCGATATCGAACAGACGTTCGTTCAGGGTGCCGGGATCGAGCGGCAGATCGACCGGGAAGGTCGCTTCCGTACCCGTGCTTCTCGCCGTCTCTATGCGGCTTCTGTCCATGGCGCCGGTCCGTGTCGCGGCTACCCCTCTGCCCCGAATCTAGGTACGGGCACCGCGCTTCTTCAAGGTCGCTCTGGGCTCTTCTCCTGAATTTGCGCAGCTTCGCGTGACAGGCGCACGACGCCGGCATGATCGCCATCACTTTGCTGTGATGCCCACCTCGCGTCGGGGCAGGGTGGGAACGGCGGCAATCGAGAGGCAATGGACAGGAAATCCTCGAAAATCGCCCGTTTCAGCGCGGAAACGATCATCATGAGCGTCTGTCACGCCGCGTGATCGGCCGATTTTCGGGCGTTGGCGGATCGCGTCGCCTGAGTTTCAATCCCCTCCAATTCAAAACGACCGGCGCGCCTGCACGGCTGTCCGGCACTCCGGCGAGGCGCGTGGGCTCTCTCGCCGTCCTTCTTGACCCGAACCGGGAGGTCTGCGGTGGCGAAGCTCAATGTGAACGGCAGGGTGATCGATGTCGAAGCGGCCGGCGACACGCCGCTGCTCTGGGTGATCCGGGAACAGATCGGCCTGACCGGCACGAAATACGGCTGCGGCGTTGCCCAATGCGGCGCCTGCACGGTGCATATCGACGGCGTCGCGACGCGCGCCTGCGCGCTGCCGCTCGACGCGGTGACGGCTGAGCAGAAGATCGTCACGATCGAGGGCCTCTCGCCCGACGGCACGCATCCCGTCCAGCAGGCCTGGATCAAGCACGATGTGCCGCAATGCGGCTTCTGCCAGAGCGGCATGATCATGGCGACTGCGGCGCTGTTGCAGGCCAACCCGAAGGCGACCGAGGCCGACATCGCCGCCGAGATCACGAACATCTGCCGCTGCGGCACCTATGCCCGCGTCAAGACCGCGATCCTCGACGTCGTCGCCGGCGGCACGCTCGGCCGCGGCTGAACTCGCCCATTGCGCCTGTTTTTCAGCGCAAGGTCGAGCGCGGCGGGTCGAAGAACCCTCGCCTCCCTTGCGCCCACACATTCGGAGGACGACATGACATCAGCCTCGACCATTCGACGCAATTCCGGCCTGTCCCGCCGCGGCATGCTTGCCGGTTCGGCGGCTGTCGCCGGCGCTTTCAGCTTCGGCTTCGCCATCCCCTTCGGCAATGAAGCGGCGGCTCAAGCGGCCAATCCCGAAATCAACGCCTGGGTCGTCATCCATCCCGACGACAAGGTGGTGATCCGCATCGCTCGCTCGGAGATGGGGCAGGGCACGCTGACCGGCCTCGCCCAACTCGTCGCCGAAGAGCTGAACTGTGACTGGTCGAAGGTCACGACCGAATACCCGACGCCCGGCCAGAACGTCGCCCGCAACCGCATCTGGGGCAATTTCTCGACCGGCGGCAGCCGCGGCATCCGCGAGTCGCATGAGTATGTCCGCAAGGGCGGCGCGGCGGCGCGCATGATGCTGATCCAGGCGGCCGCGAATGAATGGAAGGTTCCGGCCGGCGAATGCACGGCCGAGAAGAGCGTGATCGCCCACAAGGCGTCGGGCCGCTCGCTGCGCTATGGGCAGGTCGCGGCGGCTGCCGCGAAGCTGGAAGCGCCGAAGGACGTCGCGCTCAAGGATCCCAAGGACTGGACCATCGCCGGCAAGCCGTTGCCGCGCCTCGACACCGCCGACAAGACCAACGGCAAGAAGATCTACGGCATGGATTTCAAGATGCCGGGAATGCTCAACGCCGCAATCAAGGACTGCCCCGTCTTCGGCGGCAAGGTGAAGAGCTTCGACGCCGCCAAGATCAAGGCCATGCCCGGCGTCAGGCATGTGCTGCCGGTCGGAGACAGCGCGGTGACGGTCGTCGCCGATACCTGGTGGCAGGCCAAGACCGCGCTCGATGCGCTGCCGATCGTCTGGGACGAGGGCGAGCACGCCAAGGTCTCGAGCGCGAGCCTGGCGGCCTGGCTCAAGGAAGGTCTGGACGCTCCCACCGCCGTCGTCGGCAACCAGAATGGCGACGTGAAGGCCGCGATCGCCGGTGCCGCGCGCACGATCGAGGCGGTCTATTCCTATCCCTTCCAGAACCATGCCTGCATGGAGGTGATGAACGCCACGGCGCTCTATACGCCGGAGAAATGCGAGGTCTGGACGCCGACGCAGAATGGCGAGGCGGCGCTCGCCGCCACGGCCGAGGCCTCGGGCCTGCCGATCGCCAAATGCGAGGCCTACAAGATCGACCTCGGCGGCGGCTTTGGCCGGCGCGGCGCGGTGCATGACTGGGTCCGCCAGGTCGTCGCCATCGCCAAGCAGATCCCCGGCACGCCGGTGAAGCTGATCTGGTCGCGCGAGGAGGACATGCTGCATGGCCGCTTCCACCCGCTGACCCAGTGCAAGATGACCGGCGCGCTCGACAAGGACGGTAACCTGACCGGCCTCCACATGCGCATCTCCGGCCAGTCGATCGTCGCCGGCATCTTCCCGCAGAACATCCAGAACGGGCGCGATCCCGTCGTCTTCCAGGGTCTCAACCCGCCCGGGCCCGAGGCCTCGATCGGCTACACGATTCCGAACCTGCTGATCGATCATGCCATGCGCAACCCGCATGTGCCGCCGGGCTTCTGGCGCGGCGTCAACCTGAACCAGAACGCGATCTACCTCGAATCCTTCCTGGACGAATTGGCCCATGCCGCCGGCAAGGACCCGCTCGAATTCCGCCGCGCGCTGATGAAGAACCACCCCAAGCATCTCGCCGTGCTCAATGCCGCGGCCGAGAAGGCGGAGTGGGGCAAGCCGCTGCCGGCCGGCGTCTTCCGCGGCATCTGCCAGACCATGGGCTTCGGCTCCTATGTCGCGGCGGTCGCCGAGGTGTCGGTCGATGCGGACGGGAAGCTGAAGATCCATCGCATCGTCGCAGCGACCGATCCCGGCCATGCCGTCAACCCGGCGCAGATCGCGCGCCAGGTCGAGGGCTCCTTCGTCTATGGCCTGTCGGCCTCGCTCTATGGCGAGATCACCATCAAGGACGGCCGCGTCGAGCAGGAGAATTTCGACACCTATGAGGTGATGCGGCTGGAGGCGATGCCGGCGGTCGAGACGGTGATCGTGCCCTCGGGCGGCTTCTGGGGCGGCGTTGGCGAGCCGACGATCGCAGTCGCGGCGCCCGCCGTCCTGAACGCGATCTTCGCGGCGACGGGCAAGCGCATCCGCAACCTGCCGATCAAGAACGCTGATCTCAAGAAGGCGTGAGGCGGGCAAGAATGCTGTCGCGCTTGGCGCTCGCCGGGGCCATCTGGGCTGCCGGTGGCGTTGCGCCGCTCACCGCGCTTGAACCTTATGCGGTTGTCGGCGACGCGATTCCTCGCCTGCTCGGCGGCTTTGCCGGCAATCCGGCGCGCGGCGAGGCGCTGGTGCGGGACCGCGAGCGCGGCAACTGCCTGATCTGTCATCAGGGCGCGGACCCGTCCGAGCCCTTCCAGGGCACGATCGGCCCGCCGCTCGCCGGCGTCGGCACGCGGCTCGACGCGGGCCAGATCCGCCTGCGGCTGGTCGATGCTTCGAGGCTCAATCCGGACACGGTCATGCCGCCCTATTTCAGGACGGAAGACCTGCATGATGTCGCCCCGGCCTATCGGGGCAAGCCGGCCCTGTCGGCCCAGGAGATCGAGGATGTCGTCAGCTATCTCGCCTCGCTCAGGACGTTCTGAGCCCGGTCCCGACCGTCGCCGCATCGTCGCGGGCGCGGCGGCCGGCCTCCTGGCCGCGGCCCTGCCCGGGCGTGCCGTCGCCGAGACCTCGCCGGAACTCGCGCAGCTGATTTCCCGCGTCACCGAAGGCACGCTGCCGGAACGCGCCGGCATCACGCTCGATATCCCCGCCCTGGCCGAGAACGGCAATTCCGTGGACACGCGAATCGTCGTCGAGAGCCCGATGACGCAAGCCGATCATGTCCGCTGGATCCATCTCATCGCCGAGAAGAACCCATTCCCGGACATGGCCCGTTTCCATCTCGGCCCGCGAGCCGGCCGCGCAGAGGTCGCCACCACGCTCAGGATCGCGCAATCGCAGAAGGTCGCGGTGGTCGCCGCGATGAGCGACGGACGCTTCGTCATGGCCGATGCCGACATCGTGGTGACGCTGAGCGCCTGCATCGACGGCGGTTGAGGAGAAGCGCGATGAGTTTCAACGCCCGCATCACCCTGCCGGCACAGGCCCGCGCCGGCGACATCGTCGAGATCAAGGTGCTGACCCGCCATCCGATGGATCGCGGCGGCCAGTCCGACGGCAAAGGCGGCACCGTGCCGCGCAAGATCCTGAACCGGCTGACCGCGACCTATGCCGGCGAGCCGATCTTCCGTTTCGACATGCATACCGGCGTCGCCGCCAACCCCTTCGTCTCCTTCACGACGCGGGCGGTCGCGACCGGCGACATCGTCTTCGAATGGCGCGAGGACGGCGGCGCGACCTATACGCGGACGGCGAGGCTGGTCGTGACGTGAAGCCGATCGCGCTTTCGGTCATTTTCAAGCGCGGGTCATCCCGGGCGACCGAAGGGAGACCCGGGATCCATGCCGGAACGCCTGCCCGGAAAGGTTCCGGAATGGATCCCGGATCTCCGCTTCGCTGTGTCCCGGATGATCCGCGTGATTCTGCCGCAATTGGGCTTGCCATTGCGCTCGCATGTTTCGTCCTCCAGCCGAGCCCCGCCTTCGCCGAAATCAAATCCGGCAGTGACTTCCTCTCCCCCGAGATGCGTCGGCAGCAGGCCGACGAGATCCGCAATCCCGCCTATTTCTGGGTCGAGCAGGGCCGCGACCTGTTCAGCCGCAAGCCCGCCCCGGATCGGCAGTCCTGTCTGGGCTGCCATGCCGACCCGCAACAGAGCCTGCGTGGCGCGCCAACGCGCTACCCGCAGGTCGATGCCGCGTCCGGCAGGCTACTCAACCTCGAGGGCCGCATCGAGCAATGCCGCGTCGAGCGGCAAGGGCAGCCGGCTTTCGGCCATGAGACGCCCGAACTGCTTTCGATGACCGCCTTTGTCGCCTCGCTCTCGCGCGGCATGTCCGTCGACGTGAAGACGGACGGTGCGGCCAAGCCCTTCTTCGAGGCGGGCAAGGCCTTCTTCGAGCGCCGGCAGGGCCAGCTCAGCTTGTCCTGCCGGCAATGCCATGACGATCTCGTCGGCCAGAAGCTGCGCGGCGACACGATCAGCCATGGCGTCGGCACAGGCTACCCGGCCTATCGGCTCGAATGGAACGATGTCGGCTCGCTGCACCGGCGTTTGCGCGCCTGCTCGCTCGGCGTGCGCGCGACGCAGTTCGACTACGGCTCGCCGGAATATCTCGCGCTCGAACTCTATCTCGCCGCACGGGCCAAGGGGCTGCCCATCGAGACACCCGGAATCCGACGCTGATGAAGGAGCAGGTTGCGATACCGGTGAGACCTGCGCTGCGGCGCGCCGTGCTCGCGCTGTCGGCCGTGCTCGCTTTCGCGACGCAGGCCGTCGCGGCCGACTGGGAACTCGGGCAGCATCTCTCGTCGGAATGCGCCATCTGTCATCAGGCCAGCGGGCGCCAGCAGGGCGGCATTCCCGCCATCCTGGGCCTGCCGACCGACCAGTTTGTCGCCCTGATGCGCGCCTATCGTGAGAGGCAGCGCGAGAACCCGGTGATGCAGGCGATCGCGGCGCGTCTCTCGCAGGACGAGATCGAGGCGCTGGCCGCCTATTACGGCAGTCTCAAAGCGGCCGACTGAGGCTGCTCGAACAAGCGGAGAAAGCCATGCCAATCGATCGCCGGGTTTTCGTCACCTCCGCGCTTGCGGCGCCCGCGATGCTCGTCGCTGCGCCCGCCGTGCTCGGCCAGGCCAAGCCGCGCGTCGTCGTCATCGGCGGCGGGGCGGGGGGCGCCACCGCCGCGAAATACATCGCCCGGGACAGCCAGGGCGCGGTCGCCGTCACGCTGGTCGAGGAGAACGAGACCTACCAGACCTGCTTCCATTCCAACCTCTATATCGGCGGCTTCAAGAGCTATGAGGAGATCGTGCATCGATACGATGCGCTGGCGGCAAACCACGGCGTCGCGCTGGCGAGGGCACGCGCCACGGCGATCGATCGCGACCGCAAGGAGGTCGTGCTCTCGACCGGCCAGCGACTGCCTTACGACCGGCTCGTGGTCTCGCCCGGCATCGATCTGAAATACGATTCCGTCCCGGGCTGGTCGAAGGAGGCGGAGGAGGCGATGCCACATGGCTGGAAGCCCGGCCGCCAGACGCAACTGGTCAGGCAGCGGCTCGACGCCGTGCCCGATGGCGGCGTCGTCGTGATGATCGCGCCGCCCAACCCCTATCGCTGCCCGCCGGGACCCTATGAGCGCGCCTCGATGTTCGCCCACGCCCTGAAGAAGGCGGGCAAGACCAAGGCCCGGATCATCATCCTCGATGCCAAGGAGACCTTCTCCAAGCAGGCCGCCTTCCTGGCCGATTGGGAAAAGCGCTATGGCGGCATGATCGAATGGCTCGGCCCCAGGGTGCATGACGGCATCACCTCGGTCGATTCCGGCACGAACAGCGTCGTCACCGGCTTCGAGACCTACGAGGATTGCGCCTTCGTCAACGTCATCCCCGCGCAGATGGCCGGCGAGATCGCGCGCATGGCCGGGCTGGCCCCGGCCGGCGGCTATTGCGAGATCGATCCGGCGACGATGAAGTCCGTCGCGGACCCGAACATCTTCGTCCTTGGAGACGCTTGCATCGCCGGCGACATGCCGAAATCCGCCTTCTCGGCCAACAGCCAGGCGAAGGTCGCGGCCATGGTGATCCGCAGCGAACTGACCGGCAGCCGCGCCTTTCCAGCGCGCTACCTCAACACCTGCTGGAGCCTGATCGACACGGATGACGCGATCAAGGTCGGTGGCCGCTACGAGCCGAAGGACGGCCGCATCGCCGCGACTGAGACCTTTGTCTCCGCGCCGGGCGAAAGCGACGCGCTTCGCAAGCAGACCCAGGCCGAGAACATCGACTGGTACCAGGCGATCACCGCCGACATGTTCTCCTGACGGCCTGCCCGCCGTCATCCTGGGCGACCGCAGGTCGTCCCGGGATCCATCATAGAGCGCGACATCGCTCTACGATGGATCCCGGAGCTGCGCCGCTTTCGCGGCTTGTCCAGGATGACGCGTGCGCTTCTAACTAACAGCAGCAGGCCCCAGCTCTGCCCAGGCGTTCGCGGAAAATGGGGACGGCAGGAACGATTTTGGGATGGGGCGCACTCCCCAGCACTGGCGCGGAGCGACATAACGGGCGCAAAGATGTCGATGCGGCCGAACAGGACGGGGCGAGATGCGGGTTTTTCTCCAGAAGGCCTTGAAGCGCACCGCCATCGTCGTCGCGATCGCGTCGATCTCGTTGCTGGGCCTGCGCATCTACGACACCCAGCGCGGTGCGCCACTCGAGCCCTGGCACACATACATCCCCAAGGAGCTGTCGATCGCGGAGCTCGATCGCAGCGGCTGGCAGGACTATCTCAAGGCCGAGAGCGAGGCCTTCGCGGGCGTGCGCGCCGAGGTCACGCAGAAGCTCGAGCCCGACGAGCGCGTGCCGGTGAACCGCTATTTCGACGGCAGCCCGATCTATCCGGCGCGCTTTGCGCAGGACTGGAACCGCTCCTATGTGCTGCAGCCCGAAGGACCGCCGAAGGGTGCCGCCGTCTTCCTGCACGGGCTGACGGATTCGCCCTACAGCCTGCGCCATATCGCGCGGCAATATCGCGAGCGCGGCTTTGTCGCCGTCGCGGTGCGTCTGCCCGGCCATGGCACGGTGCCTGCCGGCCTCACCGAGGTCGAATGGGAGGATTGGCTCGCCGCGACGCGGCTGGCGGTGCGCGAGGCGCGGCGCCTGGCCGGGTCCTCCGCGCCCTTGCATCTCGTCGGCTTCTCGAATGGTGGCGCGCTCGCCTTGATGTATGCGCTCGAAGCCCTCGACGATGCCAAGCTGACGCGGGCCGACCGCATCGTGCTGATCTCGCCGATGGTCGGCATCACCGCCTTTGCCCGTTTTGCCGGCCTCGCCGCGCTGCCGGCGATCCTGCCCGCCTTCGCCAAGGCGGCATGGCTCAGCGTCCTGCCCGAGTTCAACCCGTTCAAGTACAACTCGTTTCCGGTCAACGGCGCGCGCCAGTCGCATCTGCTGACGGCGGCCTTGCAGCAGGAGATCCTGAAGCAGTCGCGCGCCGGGCGGCTCAAGGACCTGCCGCCGCTGATCACCTTCCAGTCGGTGATGGACTTCACCGTCTCGACGCGCGCGATCATCACCTCGCTCTATGCTCATCTGCCGGCCAATGGCAGCGAGCTCGTGCTGTTCGACCTCAACCGCAGCGCCAAGTTCGGGCCTCTCCTGAACACCTCGGCCGACACCCTGCTGTCCCGCATGCTACCGCCGGTGCCGCGGAACTTCCGGCTCTCGGTCATCACCAATGCCAGCCCGGATTCCAGCGAGGTCGTCGAGCGGGTGACGGATGCCGGTGCCAGCGAGGAGGGCGAGCGCGCGCTCGGCCTGTCCTATCCGCGCGACGTCTTCTCGCTGTCGCATGTCGCGCTGCCCTTCCCGCTGACGGACGGGCTCTACGGCATGACCCCCGATCCGAAGGATCATTTCGGGATCGAACTCGGCTCGGTCGCGGCGCGCGGCGAGCGCGGCACGCTGATCGTCAACCTCGACGCGCTGCTGCGGATGTCGTCGAACCCGTTCTATTCCTATCTGCTGGGGAGGATCGACGAGCGGCTCGGGCCGCCGACCGGCGCGGCTGCTGCGGAGAAGACGCCTGGGTAGGAAAAACCTTTCCACCTCAGACGCGGGTCATCCCGGACGCAGCGAAGCGGAGATCCGGGATCCATGCCGGAGCGCTGGCCGGTGAGGTTCCGGAATGGATCCCGGGTCTCCCTTCGGTCGCCCGGGATGACAGGCCCTTTCCTTGCGGCCAGGAGCGGGAGCGTCAAAACCGCCAGATCAGCGGCACGTAGAACACCGCCATCACGAAGAACCAGATCATCAGCGGCAGGCCGAGCTTCCAGTAGTCGCCGAAGGCGTAGCCGCCCGGTCCCATCACCATCAGGTTGGTCGAGGTCGCGATCGGCGTCATGAAGGAGGCCGAACCGGCGATGCACAGGCTCATCAGGATCGGTCGGGGCGAGACGCCCATGCTGGTCGCCGCCGCCATCGCAATCGGGATCACCAGCATCGTCGTCGCCGTGTTGCTCATGATCTGGCCGAGGCAAGCGGTAAGCAGGAACAACCCCGCGAGGAAGACGATCGGCCCGCCTCCGCCGGTAGCCGCGACGAGATGGTGCGCGACCAGATCGGCCGCACCCGACTGCACCATCGCGATCGAGAGCGGCATCATCGCGCCGATCAGGATGATCGTCGTCCAGTGGATGGCGCGGTAGCATTCCTCGACCGAGATGATGCGCGAGCCGATCAGCCCGAGCGCGCAGAGCAGGGCTGCGGCCGCGGGCGGCACGATGCCTGTCGCGAGCAGGATGACGAGGGCGGCCAGCGCCGCGATCGCGACGCCGGCGCCGGCGCCCATCGGCACGGCCTGGCGCCGGACGAGATCGGGCGAGTTGACGACGAGCACGTCGGCATCGGCGAGCCGCAGGTCCAGCGCCTTCCAGCTTCCCTTGAGCAGGACCGTGTCGCCTGCCTGGAGGGCAGGGTCGGTGGGGTCGAGGTCGACCCCGCCGCGCTGGACCGCGAGCACGATCAGGTCGCCGCCATCGGTGGTCATGCCGGGATGCACGGCCCGCCCGACGAAGGCAGAGCGCGGCGGGATCACGACTTCGGCGAGGCCGGTGCTGCGATTGAGCAGTGCCCCGGCCGCATCGCCGTCATCCGCCTCGTCGCGCGGCGCGAGATGTCGTGAGGCGCAGAGCCGCGCCACCGCCTCGGCCTCGCCCCGCACCAGCAGATAGTCGCCCTCGCGGATCGGGTGGGCTCCGCGCGCCACGCCCGTGCGGCCGGCCTGGACGGTGACGAGCTCGACCCGCCCCTGTTCCTGCGTCAGGTCGATTTCCGAGGGAAGGCTGCCGATCAGGTCGGAGGTCGCCCGCACGCGCAGATGGAAGAAGCCGTCGGTCAGCCCGTAATGCTCGACCAGTGTCTGGGCATGCCGGCTGAAATCGGCGGGCAGCCGGGCATTGCCCTGCGCCGGCAGCAGGCGCTTGCCGAGCAGCAGGATGATCAGCATCGTGCCGGCGAGCAGCGGCAGGCCGACCAGCGCGAACTCGGCGAAGGCGAAGCCGGGCAGGCCGCTATCCTCCAAGGCCTCCGAGACGAGGATGTTCTTCGGGGCGCCTGTCAGCAGGATGTTGGCGCCGGCATGGGCGGCAAAGGCGAGCGGCATCAGCAGCAGCGACGGCGATTGCCGCAGCCGGATCGCGGCGATGACCACGACCGGCATCAGCGCGGCGACGGCGCCGCCGCCGCTGATCAGCGCGCTCAGGCAGCCCGCCGCCGCCATGATGATGACGAGCAGCCGCGTGCGGCTCTCGCCGGCTCGCGCAATCAGCACCTGGCCGGCCCAGGCGGTCACGCCGGTCTTCTCCAGCGCGGCGCTGACGATGAACAGGCTGGCGACGAACATCACCGCCCGGTCGCCGAAGCCGGCCAGCGCCTGCTCCAGCGTGACGACGCCCAGCGCCCAGAGCGACAAAGCCGCGCCGATCGCCACCACCACCACCGGCAGCCGGTTCCAGGCGAATAGCGCGATCGTCACCGCGACGACGAGGGCTGTGCTTTCGATGGCGTTCACGTCGGGTCTTGTCCTTGCGGGCGATCAGCTAGAGCGAGATGACTTGGCGAGGAAACGCCGCCGTCATCCTGGGCGACCGAAGGTCGTCCCGGGATCCATCGCAGTGCACCGCGGAACCCTATGATGGATCCCGGAGCTGCGCGGCTGCGCCGCTTGTCCAGGATGACGGCGTGGTTCTCGCTGAAGTCATTGTGATCTCCAGGGCATTCTAAGGTCGCCAATGTCTTATGAAGGCAGCAGGAAGCGTCCGCCAAGCAGGATCACGAGGCCGACGAGCACGAGCCCGGCCAGCGGCCAGCGACGCAAGGCGCCGTCGAACCGCTCGATTGCGGCCGGCAGCCGTCCGAAGCGCGGGGCCTGCCCCTCCGCCAGGACCAGGATGTCGCCTTCCGGCACGCGGCCGCCGAAGCTTTCGAAACGCCCCAAGAGAACGAAGATCGCTCCGCCCAGCAGCATCGGCCAGAGGAGCTTCCAGAGCGAGGCGAGCTCCCAGGCGCTCGCGAGCGGCTCGCCGGAAAGGGCAGGGTAGAGCCACCACGGGATCGCGAGCGAGGCGATGGCGACTGCGAGGAAGGGGACGACCTCGCCCTGCGGGGCCGTCGCGTCGGGTTTCCCGGCGGTCTCGCGCAGCATCACGGCGATGAAGTGCAGCATCAGCATCGTGCTGCCGGCAGCCGCGAGCGAGACGGCGAAGCTGAGCGCGCCAGAACCCAGCATCGGCTTGACCGCGAGCTTGGCGAGCGCGCCGCTGGTCAGGGGCAGGCCGGCGAGGCTGAGCGCCAGCAGGCCGGTCAGCAGCAGCACCGGGCGCAAGCCTGCCCCGCCTGAGGCCATGGCGACGCCGATCGCAAGGAACAGTCCACCTTTGACCAGCGTGTGATGCAAGCCGTAATAGGCCGCGAGACTAGGCGCGTAAGGGTCGCCGGCGGCAAGGCCTGCGCCCATGATCGCGGCGACCAGCCCCATCTGGCTGACGGTGGAATAGGCGAGGATCGTCTTGGGCCGACGTTGCGACAGGCCGAGCGCGACGCCGCCATAGGCGGTCAGGATGCCGGCCGCAGCGAGCAGGGCGCCCCAGCCCGGCAGGGCGGTGTCGAAGGGCAGGAAGCGGATCAGCCCGATCACGCCGGCCTTGACCAGCACGCCGCTGAGCACGGCCGAGGCCGGCATCGGCGCAGCCGGATGCGCCAGCGGCAGCCAGACATGCAGCGGCACCAGCCCCATCTTCAGCGCGAAGCCGAGGATCAGCATCAGCACGATGCCGTTCCGCATCGCGGAGCCCGGCAGCATCGCGACCGCATCCCGGATCAGCGGGTTCGGATCGGGATTGCCGGCGGCCAGCATCACGAAGCCGAAAAGGATGAAGGCCTCGCCGAGCAGGGCGAGCACCATGTAGACGACGCCGGCTCGCTTCGCCGCGACGGTCTGCTCATGCGCGACCAGCCCATAGGCCGAGAGGCTCGCCAGCGTGAACAGCAGGTAGAAGCTCGCAATGTCGGAGACGATGAAGACGCCGAGGCTGCCCGCCAGCGTCAGCAGCCACCAGACGCAAAAACCCGTCAGCCCCGGCTTGCCGCGCATATAGGAGGCGGCATAGGCCCCGGCGGCGCTCCACAGGAGCGCCGCGCCGCCCAGCAGGATCGCGCCGGGCTGGTCGAGCGCGAGCGTCATCCGGAACGGCACCGGGAAGGAGGCGGTCGCGCCCGCTGGCAGCAGCCACGCCGCCAGCATCGCTGGAACGGGGGCGAGCCAGAGCAGCCCGGGCACCCATGCCCGGAAGCGATGCGAACGGCAGCCGGCCGCCATCGCCAGCGGCACCAGCAGGCAGGCGGCAAGGAGGAGGCCCGCGACGCTCATGGCGAACCTGCTATGTCGGGGCGGCCGATCTGCAAAAGCCCGAACGGCTCGAGCGGCAGGAAGCCGAGCGCGACCGCCAGGACAGCCAGGATCAGCGGCACGATCTCGAGGCGTAGCGGGATCGGCTTGCGCAGCACCAGCGGCTCGGCCGGGCTCGCCAGCGCCCGGTCCATGACGCGGAAGACGTAACCGCCGGCCAGTAGCCCGCCTGCCAGGATCGTCAGCGCCAGCCAGAGATGGCCGCCGATGGCGGCAGCCGTGAGCAGCAGGCATTTCGCGATGAAGCCGCCGCTCGGCGGGATGCCCATCAGCGACAGGCCCGCGAGACCGAAGGTCGCGGCGCTCAGCGGCAGCACCCGGCCGAAGCCGCCGAGATCGCGGATGCGGTCATGCCCGATCGCTTCCGCCACGATGCCGGCCGCCATGAACATCGCGGCCTTGGCGAGTGCATGCGATGTCAACTGGAGCGCGCCGCCCGTCCAGGCGATCGTGCCCCAGGGCGCGGAGCCATCACCGGCAGCCGCGAGCGGGAAGACGATGAAGAGATAGCCGATCTGCGCCACCGTCGAATAGGCGATCATCAGCTTCAGCCGCTCCTGCCGCAGCGCCATGACGCTGCAGAGCAGGATCGAGGCGGCGCCCATCACGGCCAGCACCTGCCCCGCGATGGCGGCCGCCTCGGGCGGCGCGATGTCGAGCACGAGCCGCAGGATCAGGAAGACCGGCGCCTTGATCACCAGCGCCGACAACACGGCGCTGGCGGCGGCCGGCGCGCCGGCATGGGCCGGCGGCAGCCAAAGATGCAGCGGGAACAGCGCTGCCTTGGCGAGCAGCCCCGGGATCATCAGCGCCAGCGCGACATGGATGGCGGCGCCATGCTGGCTGGCCCCCGCGATCAGCCGGATGTCGAGCGTGCCATAGGCGCCGTAGAGCAGGCCCGCCCCGAGCAGATAGAGCAGCGAGCCGAGCAGTGCGAACATCAGGTAGCGCAAGGCGGCGGCTATCGTCTCGCCGCGCCCGTCGAGGCAGACCAGCGGGACCGCTGCGAAGGTCAGCAATTCGAGCGCGACATAGAGGTTGAACAGATCCTGCGAGATGAAGACGAGGTTGAGCCCACTCCACAGCCCCATCAGCAACATCCAGAAGCTCGTCGCCAGCCGGCCGTCGCAGGTGGTCTCGTCGAGCCCGAACAGGTCGCGGGCGAAGAGCCCCGTCGCCATCATGACGGCGGCCGTTACGGCGAGCATCATCACCGAGAGCCCGTCGGCGCGCAGCGCGATGCCGAGCGGCGGCTGCCAGTTGCCGACGATGTAGATCAACGCCGCGCCGCTGCGCGCGAGTTCGACGCCGATGGCTAGCGCGACGGCGAGGCCGAGCGCCATGGTGACGAGCGCGACACACCGCGCATGGCGCGGGCCGAGCACCAGCATCGCCAGCACGGCGGCGGCCGGCAGCATGACGGCGAGCACCAGCAGCAGCCCGCCCGGCGTTGCGGCGTAGAGGGGCGTCACGCTTCGCTCCCCGACGGTGTCTCGCGCGCCGTCTTCGGAGAGGGGGTATCGAGCGTGGCCGTGCCGGTCAGCGACGCGAGCCGTCGCAGCAGTGCGATCGCGAGCGCGGTGGCGGCAAAGGCGACGACGATGCCGGTTATCACCATGGCCTGCGGCACCGGATCGCCGCCCAGGCCCACCGCCGCGGCGCGCCGCGAGACGGCCCCGAAGACGAGGAAGATGCCAGCGCCGAGTATGTTGAAGCCGACGACCCGGCGCAGCAGTTCCGGATGCGAGATGACGCAGAACAGGCCGATGCCGACGAGCGCGGCGCCGCACAGGCCGAACAGCGATGCGGATGTGAGGGCGATCGCGCTCATGGCTTCGGTGCCCGTTCGGGCGGGCCGGCGACGAGCAAAGCGAGCGTGCAGCCGACGGAGAGCGTCAGCGCCACCTCGATCGCGACGATCAGCGGCTTCGCGATCGCCTCAGGGTAGGACAGGAACCCTTGCGCGACGGCGACCCCCATGAAGCCGACCAGAACGAAAAGCGCGGGCCCGCCGACCAGCATCGCCCGCAGCGCAATCTGCCGTGTCTCCGGTGCGGGGCGCAGGCCCGCCAGCATGACGAGCAGCCACATCGCGGCCAGGATGGTGCCGGCCTGGAAGGTCCCGCCCGGCGCGTCGGCTCCGACCCAGACCTGATAGACCGCGATCAGCACGCCGAAGGGCGGCAAGACGCGGGCGAGGAAGACGAGCGGCTCCGGCACGGTGGCCGGACGCAGATGCGAGGCGCCACCCCAGGCGGCATCGCTGCTCAGGGACCAGACCGCGATCAGCGCCAGGATCAGGACGACCTTCTCAAGCAGCGTGTCGATGGCGCGATAGGCCAGCAGCACGGCCGTGACCGGATTGCCGAGCCCTGTGGCGTCGATCGCGGCGAGTGCCTCGCGCGCCAGGCTGGGCGCTGGGTGGGGAAAAGCCAGAACGACATAGCCGAGGCCCAGGGTGACCACGCCGCAGAACAGCGCCGGGACGTGCCAGTCCGGTCGGGTCGCGGGCGGGCGCGAGGTCCGGCTCGCGAGATGCGCCTGCGCCTTGAGCAGCAGCATGCCGGTCAGCCCACCGCCGATGGCGGCCTCCGTCAGCGCGACATCGACAGCGGCGAGCCTCGCCCAGCCGAGGCCTAGCAGCATCCCAAAGGCGATGAAGGCGACGATCGCGCCCCGGCTCTCGCGGCTGACGACGATGTGCAGCGCGAGCGCGACCAGCCCCGCGACCAGCGCGATGTCGAAGACGAGGCTCATGCGTCCGGCTTCCGGCGCGCGACGATGCCTGCGATCAACTGGCTCGCGGTCGCGGCCGACAGCTGCGCCAGAAGCCAGATGCAGACGAGCTTGATTCCGGCCGTCACGCTCGGCATTTGCGGCATCAGACCGATGACGATCAGACCGAGGCCGAGATTGTCGGCCTTGCTCAGCGCATGCAGCCGGCTCAGCGTATCGGGAAAGCGCAGCAGCCCCAGCGTCCCCGCTAGGAAAAGAAGGGCACCGGCCACCACGAAGACCAGCGTGAACCCGTCGGCCAGCGCGATCATGGCCGCTCGTCCGGTTCGTCCGGCGCCTTTTCTCCGAGCGTGAAGGCGGCGCAGGAGAAGGCCGAGAGCAGCACGAGCAGAAGCGCGACATCGGTAAGGGCCGCTTCCGCGGAAGCCGTGCCGAGCAGGAGCAACGTGGCCGCGCCCCCAGTGCCGAGCAGCTGCACCGCCATCATCCGCTCGACAGCGACGCGCGAGCGCAGCACAGCGACGAGCCCGGCCGCGCTGGCGAGAAGGACGAACAGGGCCGTGACGAGCAGGCTATCGGCCAAGATCCCGCCCTCCCTGCTCCCTACCGTCCTGGCCGTGCGCCGCGTGCAGCATGCGCAGGAAGGCCGCTTCGTCGTCGGCAAGCTCGGCCGCCACAGGGGCTTCGGTGTCGAGGCAATGGACCAGCATCTCGCCGCTGGCCTGGCACGAGACCGGCAGCTTGCCCGGCTGGAGGCTCATCACCGCACACATGGCGCCCTGAGCCAGGCCGGACGGCAGCGTCGCGCGATAGTCGACCAGCCCGGGCCTGAGCGCGATGCGCGGCGCCATCGCGCGCCGGGCGACATCGACCCCCGCGACCACGGATTGCGGCAGGAAGCGCAGGACGAAGCGGATGAGGCCGGACAGCGACAGCTTGCCATCCGGGGGCCAGAGCTGGCCGCTCGCCCATGTCGCCGCCGCGGCAGCCACGAGCCCGAACGGCATATCCTTGGGTGCGGTGCCGATCAGGGCGAGCCAGACGACGAAGAAGCCGAAGCCGCGCGCCAAAAGGGTCGGTATCGGGGCACCTCCGGATGTCGTTGCGAGGGCATTCATCGAGTGATGCCCTTGTTGGCGTTGGTGGACCTATCAGTCGCGTTCGGATTGATTTGGCGCAGACAAGCAAAAGCGGTCCGCAATCTCGGAAAATATTTCGTTCTGGAAGGATGATGTCTTTCCAGTTTCATTATCTGGCGAAATCTCTGCTTCGATTGACGAATATCATCTTGATTTGCTCGTGAAGATCAAGCTAGCATCCGCTCCCGAGCCGGGCATCTGCCGCCTGTCTCAGTTCTGTGCCCCCCGTCCCATTTTGCGGGAGGGCCGTGTCGGGTCGCGTCGATGGTTCCTGCGAGACGTCTGGAAATGCCCTTGGTGTTCGAGGGCCGCGGTCGGTCCCGCGCCGCATCGCACGTGGGGAAACCTTTCGGATGCTGATCGAACCGCGCGAGGGTGATGCGGAAGACGACGCCAGCAGCACGAAGACGCACTCTCTTATTGCGATTGCCGGCACGCTCCTGGGCGAGATCAATCTGCCGAAGCTCGCTTTGGCCTGGGTCATTCTCGCTCTGGTCCCCGGCATCCTGCTCGGTGTCGCGCCGCTCGTCGTCACCGCCTGGTTCGGCAATATCTCGAGCCGGATCATGGCCCTGGCCGGCATCGGCCCGCTGCTGATCCTTGTCGCTATCGGCGCCATCGGCTGGTTCGGGTTGCGGCCCTTGTTCCGTGCGGCGGAGCGCAGCTTCTGGTCGCTCAATTCGCTGGCCGTGCAGCCGGGCTATGTGCTCGCCCGCGAAGGCCTGCGCCATTTCGTGGAGCGTTTCCTCCCGGCCGGCGCGAGCGAGGACAGCCGGGCGCGATTGCGGGCACTGACGGCACTGGCCGCTGGGCTCGGCGCGGCGCTCGTCGCAGGCGGCATCGCGGTCGCGGTCTGGCCGGCGACGCGCTGGTCGGGCGAAGTCGCCGATCTCGCGCAGCCCCTGCGCCTCGCCTGGCCGGCGCTCGCCAACACCGTCGCCGTGATGAGCGCCTATTTCGCCGCGGCGGCGCTGATCTGGGGCATCGCCGACGCGACCATGGACCAGCCGCGCGATCTGGCCGTGTTCGACGATGCTGTTGCGGCCGGGCGGCCCTGGCGCGTGGCGCATCTTTCCGACATCCATGTCGTCGGCGAGCGCTACGGATTCCGCATCGAGAGCGGGCGCGCCGGCCCGCGCGGCAATGCGCGGCTCGGTCTCGTGCTGGAACGATTGGCGGCGATCCATGCCAGGGAGCCGCTCGACGCCGTGCTGATCACCGGCGACATGACCGATGCCGGCCGCTCGGCCGAATGGGCCGAGTTCCTCGATGCGCTGGCGCGCCATCCGGAACTCGCCGAGCGCACGCTGATCCTGCCCGGCAACCACGACGTCAACATCGTCGACCGGGCCAATCCGGCCCGGCTCGAATTGCCGACCAGCCCCGGCAAGCGCCTGCGCCAGATGCGGACGCTCTCAGCCATGGAGGCGGTGCAGGGTGCTCGCGTCCATGTCGTCGACAAGAACGCCGGCGAGATCGGCAGGACGCTGTCGGAGCGGCTCGAACCGCATCGGCAGGCGATCGCGGCCTTCGCCGATACCGGCGGCCTGCGCCTCTCCAGAGGGCTCTCGGCGATCTGGGAGGAGGTCTTCCCGATGGTGCTGCCGCCGGAGCAGGCGGATGGGCTCGGAATCGTGCTGCTGAACTCGAATGCGGAGACGCATTTCTCCTTCACCAACGCGCTCGGCCTCGTCGCGGAGGAGGATATGCGGGCCATGCTGGCCGCGCTGGCGCAATATCCGCAGGCGCGCTGGATCATCGCGCTGCATCACCACCCGGTCGAGTATCCGCAGCAGGCCAAGGCCTTCTCTGAGCGGATCGGTACGGCGCTGATCAATGGCAGCCGCTTCGTGCGCCAGCTCAAGCCGCATGCGCGCCGGCTCGTGGCCATGCACGGTCACCGCCATGTCGACTGGATCGGTCGCTGCGGCCCGCTGCGCATCGTCTCCGCCCCGTCGCCGGTCATGGAGGCGACGAATGACGAGCCGACCGCCTTCTACATCCATCGGCTCGGCGCGGCTTCCGATGGCGGGCTTGCGCTGCTGGCGCCGGAGCGGATCGAGATCGGGCCACCTCCCAGCCTTTGAGACTGCCTTGTCGTCATTGCGAGCGCAGCGAAGCAATCCAGAAGGGCTCGCTCTACGCCTCCTGGATTGCTTCGCTGCGCTCGCAATGAAGGATGGCGCCCCGATGCGCTCCTCACGCCCTGACGACGTCGTTCGCGGGCACCGGCTCGCGTGGCGAGGAGCCGAGCAGTTCCGCCACCCATAGGCTCGACGGATGCTGGGCGCAGAAGGTCAGTAGCGCGATGGTGATGGGAACGCCGATGAAGGCGCCGAAGATGCCCCAGAGATAGCTCCAGAAGAACACCGAGAAGAGGACCAGCGTCGGCGACATCGAGAGCGCACTGCCGGCGACGCGCGGCTCGACATAGCTGCCGACGATGAACTGGATCAGGTTCAGGCAGGCGAAGACCGCGACCACCGCTTGCCAGGAGCCGAACTGCGTCATCGCGAACAGCGTCGGGAAGACGGTCGCGACCAGCGGCCCGAGGAAGGGGATGTAGTTCAGCGAGAAGGCGATGAAGCCCCATTCCGCCGCCAGCGGCAGGCCGACAGCCGTGGCGAAGGCGAAGACGAGGACGCCGGTGATCAGGCTCATCGCTGTCCGCACCAGCATATAGCGATGCAGCTTGGCGGCGGTCTGAGTGCTGCCACCGAGCAATACGCCGCCGATCAGGCGGTTGCGCATGCCCTTCAGCTTGCGGCCGAAATCCTCGACTTCGAGCAGGCCGAGGATGACGTAGACCAGCACCACCAGCCAGAAGCTCATCGTCGTGTTGAGGCGC
>DATDBB010000156.1:0-5797 GCA_036525085.1 Allobosea sp. | reverse complement strand
CTCGCCGAGCATGTTCGTCGCCGGGACACGCACCTGATCGAAATCGGTCTCGGTATGGCCCTCCGGCGAATGATGGTTGAGCAACGGCAGGTTGCGCATCACGCTGACGCCGGGCGCTTCCATCGGCACGATGATCATCGAATGCCGCTTGTGCGGGTCGGCATCGGGCCGGGTATCGGACAGGCCCATCACGATGCAGAACCTGACGTTGGGATGCAGCGCGCCGGTGGTCCACCATTTGCGGCCGGTGACGACGTAGTCGTCGCCGTCGCGGATGATCGTGGTCTGGAGGTTGGTCGGGTCGGAGGAGGCGACGCCGGGTTCGGTGATGCCGACGCAGGAGCGGATTTCGCCGTTCAGGAGCGGCACCAGCCAGCGCTCGCGCTGCTCCGGCGTCGCGAACATGTGCAGGATTTCCATGTTCCCGGTGTCGGGGGCGTTGCAGTTGAACACCTCGGACGACCAGTAGATCCGGCCCATGATCTCGGCGAGCGGCGCGTATTCCAGGTTGGAGAGCCGCGTGCCGGGCTCGTCCGGCTTCAGCGCCGGCAGGAACAGGTTCCACAGCCCCTCGGCCTTTGCCTTCGCCTTCAGGCCGTCGATCAGCGCCATCGGATAGCGCCCCGCCTCGACCTCCTCGCGCCAGCGTGCATCAGCCGGCTGGATGTGCATGTCCATGAAGACCTGCAGCCGCGTGCGAAGCTCCTCGACCTTGGCGGAATAGGCGAAATCCATGGTGTCGTCCTTCAGTCGCGGCCGTCGATCACGGCCTCTGCGCGCAGCGCGAAACTCTCCGCCATCTCGCCGACCGCGACCGCATTTTCGGCTGCCGCATTGCCGGCCTTCGCCCGCGCCGCGATGCCGTCGAGGATGACGGCGAAGCGCAGCAGCGAGAAGGCGAGGTGGAAGCGGCCGGGCCCTTCGCTGCGTCCCGCCGCCGTGCAATAGCGATCGAGATACTCGGCCTGCGTCGGGATGCCGAGCGCCTCGCGGTCGAGCCCGACGATGCCGGCATACATCTGCGGCGTCGAATGCCAGGGCAGACAGGAGAAGGCGGCGTCGGAGAGCGGGTGGCCGAGCGTCGACAGCTCCCAGTCGAGCACCGCCACCACACGCGGTCCCTCGGGTGCAAACATCAGGTTGCCCAAGCGAAAATCGCCATGGACGATCGTCGTCTCAGGCGTCTCGTCGAGATGCTCCGTGAGCCATTCGAAGCTGCGGTCTACCGCCGCGATCTCATGAGTCTTCGTCTCGCGCCACTGCCGGCCCCAGCGCGCGATCTGGCGGGCATAGTAGTTGCCGGGCTTGCCGAAATCGGTGAGCCCGGCCGCTTGCCAGTCGAAGCCGTGCAGCGCGGCGAGTGTTTCGGCCATGGCGAAATACATGGCCCTTCGCTCGTCAGGCGCCACGCCGGGCAGGGCGGTGTCGTGGAAGACGCGACCCTCCAGCCGCTCCATCAGGTAGAACGGCGTGCCGACGACGTCGTCCTCGCCATGGAACAGCACGACCGGCGGCACCGGCACTGCGGACCCGGCGAGCGCCTTCAGGATACGGTATTCGCGGTCGACCGCATGCGCGGAGGGCAGGAGCGACCCCGGCGGCTTCTTGCGCAGCACCAGCCGCGTGCCGGCGTCCGCATAGGACAGGAAGAAGGTCGGGTTGGATTGCCCGCCGCTGATCCGTTCCAGCATCATCGCCCCGCTTGCGCGACCGGGCAGGGCGGAACGCAGGAAGGCGTCGAGCCGGGCGGGATCGAATTCGGGTGCGGTGGAGGCTGGGCCGGCTGACATGGGCGGCATCATCACGGGGGGCGGTGCGAGGGTCAACGCCACGATCGTCCCATCACGACGACTTGCCTCCCTTCACCCTGATCACCGAGACCGAGCAATGCGCCTCTGCGACGACCTTCGTCGAGACGCTGCCGAGATGGCGGCGCACCACCGAGGAGGAACGCGCGCCGAGCACGATATGGTCGATGTCGTTATGGTCGGCATAGTTCAGGATCGCGTCGGCGGCGCTGACCGCCTCGATGACGTGATAGCTGACGCGGTCCTCGTGCAGATGCAGCGGCCCCGCCCAGTCCTTCAGGGCAACGAGACGGTTGATGTAGACCGAGCGCCCCTGCTCATCGACGCTCTGCGTCTCGCGGATGATCTCGGTGCGCAGCACGGTCAGGCAGGCGAGCCAGGAATCCTCGCGCGCGGCGAGCAGCCGTCTCGTCTCCGCCAGGATCGCTTCGGCGAGTTGGTCGTACTCGCCCGAAAGGTCGACCGCTGCCAGGATGATGGAGGGGCCGGCCTTGCGCCGTTCGCGCGTGGGGGGGCCGAGGATCTCGGCCTCGTCGCGCTTCTGGAAGCGCGCCAGCATGCGCTTGCCCAGACCCGGCGGCGCCGTGCTGCGGCGGTGGCGCGCGACCACGACCTGTTCGGGATGGCGCAGGTCGAAGGCGACCTTGGCCGCGTCGGCATAGCGCCGGCTGCGGTCGACCTCGAGGCAGCGCAGGATTATCTCCTCGAGCCAGGCGGGCGTGTCCACCCGCAACGCCCGCGGCGGGCGCGGAGCGTGGTAGAGCCGCCGCTTCAGGCCGGGCAGGGTCGCGGGGCGGCCGAACGGCTCCTCGCCGGTCGCCATTTGGTAGAGGATGCAGCCCAGTGCGAAGATGTCGCTCGCCGGGTCAGAGCGGTCGCCGAGGACCTGCTCCGGCGCGATATAGGCGGCGGTGCCCATCGGTGCGAAACTCTCCTCGCCGAGCAGGTCGGGCAATTCGGCGTGCCGCGACAATCCGAAATCGAGCAGCACCGCCTTGGCGTGCGCCATCATCACGTTCTGCGGCTTCAAATCGAGATGCGCGACTTTCTGGCGGTGCAGATCGGCCAGTGCGACGGCGATGGCGATGCCGATGCGCACGACCTCGGCGATCGGCAGCGGCGCGGCCTGGATCATGTCCGCGAGCCGCGTCCCCGCGACGAACTCCATCGCGATGAAGGGAATGCGCGCAAGGTCGCCCTCAGCGACGAAACGCGGCACGTGCGGGCCGGTCAGGCGCTTGTGGATCATCGCCTCGGTCTCGTAGCCGACGATCATCGACGCGTCGGCGCCGGGGTCGAGGATCGGGATCTTCAGCACGAGGGGCTTGTCGTGATCGGGATGGCTCGCGCGCCACAGCGAGGCCATGGTCCCGGCCGCCAGCCGCTCCGTCAGCGTGAAGCCGTCGATGACCGATCCGGTCCGTGGCCTCTCCATCGCTCCCCCCTCGCTCATCGGCCAATCTGCAGGCGCAGGCCCAGCCAGTCCGGCAGGCCGTGTTCATGGACCTTCCGCGCCGTTTCCTGCGAGTCGTAGGGCACGCGGATCATGGTGATCTCGGCGCGCTCCGTATCGAGCAGGGCAAAGCACGCCGCCGGATTGCCGTCGCGGGGCTGGCCGACCGCACCGACCACGACGACATGGCGCCTGATCGCCGACAGCGGCGCGGCGACATGCGGCAGCGGCTGGAACCGCACCGGCGGGCGCCCCGGCCGCGCGTAGTAGATCATCGGCATATGCGTGTGTCCGCACAGCACGAGCGGGGCGGCGCAGGCGGCCAGGCATTCACCGGCCGATTTCTCGTCGACGACATAGGGCCATTTCGCCGGCGTCCGCGCACTGGCGTGGACGAAGAGCATGCCGGGCAACTCCGCCGTGAGCGGCAGCGAGCCCAGAAACGCCAGATGCGCGGCTGAAAGCTGCCTGCGCGTCCACAGGATCGCGTCATGGGCATGGGGCGTCATGCCCGACGGGCCGGTGACGGCGGCCTCGTCATGGTTGCCGAGCAGGCAGAGAGCGCCGTCCGAGACCAGCCTTTCGGCGGTCTCGACCGCGAAAACGGGGTCGGGGCCGTAGCCGACGATATCGCCGAGCAGGGCAATGCGATCGGGCGCGAGGCGCTCGACCGCTTTGAGGACGGCTTCGGTCGCCTCGCGGTTCGCGTGAAGGTCCGTCAGAACGGCGATGCGCATGGGCGGCCGGGTCGCAGGGAAGCAGGCCGCTGGTGTGCCAGCCGGCGCAGTCTTGCGCCATAGGCCTTTCGGCTCAGCCTTCAGGCCGCGCTGCGCAGGCTCGACAGGAAGCGCTCGACGAGATCGCTGATCATGCCCGCCGACGCCTCGACCTGCACCGCGGCCGAGTCGAGCTCGATCGACATCTTGGTGACGTCCCCGATCGAGTGCCGGGCGGCTTGCGCCGATACGAGGCCCTGCTGCGTGCGCAGCGCGGCCTCCTGCGCATCGGCCGCCATGTCGTTGGTGGCCAGCGACTGCGCCTGCACCGTCCTGGCGATCGACGCTGCGGACTGTTCGAGGCGTGCGATGGTTTGGCTGATCGAGTTCACATGCCTGACGCAGGACTCGGTCGCGGACTGCACCTGGGCGATCTGCGTGGCGATTTCGCCGGTGGCGTTGGCCGTCTGATGGGCCAGCGACTTGACCTCGCCGGCGACGACGGCAAATCCGCGCCCGGCCGCCCCGGCGCGCGCGGCCTCGATCGTGGCGTTGAGTGCGAGAAGATTGGTCTTGGTCGCGATCTGCTGGATCAGCGTCACGATCGAGCCGATGCGGCCGGCGGCTTCCGCAAGGACTTCCATCGACCCTGTGACCTCGCGCGTGTCGGTCACGGCCTCCCCGGTGATCGAGAAGCTCTGCTGCGTCTCGCTGCTGACATGGTCGAGCGCGCTGACGAGGTCGTTGGTGGCGGCCACGGTCCGGCTGATCCGGTCGGTGCAGGCGCGGGCGGCGTCCTCTGCCAGCGTCGCCTCGCGGTCGGCCTGGCCGCTGCGGTAGAGGCTGGTCGCCGCGTAGTCCCTGAGCGTGGTGGCGGCGATGCGCAGGCTTTCCGACAATTGCCCGATGTTGCCCTGGAAGGACGAGGCGGCCAGATGCAGCTCGTTCTCGCGCTGCGTCAGGCCGATGCGGCTTGCCCGCTGGTGGCAGGAGGTCGCGGCCAGCGCATCGGTGAGGATCAGCCGGGTCAGCGCGGCGGCGTCCTCGATCGCCTTGCGGCTGCTGAAGCGGCGTCGGCGGCCGATTTCCTGGAACAACGGCTCGATCAGACGCAGCGCCGTTCCCAGCCGCGTGCGGATGCCCATCGCGTCGCCGAACTCGGTCATCGCCGCCCGGTTCAGGTCGTCGGCATAGTCGTTGCCATACTCAGCCTTGAACAGCAGTTCGAAATGCCGCTGCTCGGCCTCGACGATCGGCTGGCGATGGCGCTCGACATGAACCTTCATGTCGGCGACGGAGCGCTCGAGATGGTCGCAATAGGCGGAGCAGGCTCCTCCGGCATGTCGGTAGACGACCGGCAGCAGGGCGCGCGCGACCTCCCGCGCCCGTTCGTCGACGCCGGAGGCGAGCAGCAGCTTGTCGATCGCCACACCCGTGATCGCGACGGGCCGGGCACCGGAAGCGGGGTGGGCGGGATCCTTGGACAATGTGCGCCATAGCCGGGAAATTCGTCGGCTAAGACGCTCTCACAAATCCCTTAAAGAATTTTAGGCGAAATTGAGCGGCTTTTTAAGCCGCATCGAGCCCGTAGAGCGAGTGCAGCGTCCGCACCGCCAGTTCGGTATAGGCGGCGTCGATCAGCACCGAGAACTTGATCTCGGAGGTGGTGATCGCGCGGATGTTGATGCCCTTCTCCGACAGTGCCCGGAAGGCGCGCGCCGCGACGCCGGCGTGGCTGCGCATCCCGACGCCGATGGCCGAGATCTTGACCACGTCGGTCGCGCCCTGCAGCGCCTGGTAGTGGATCACGTCGTGCAGGC
>DATDBB010000155.1:0-3391 GCA_036525085.1 Allobosea sp. | reverse complement strand
GCGATCGAGTTCATCGTCGTCGCCGTGCCCATGGTGTTGCAGTGGCCGGCCGAGGGCGCCGACGAGGCGACCAGATCGACGAAGCCCTTATAGTCGATCTCGCCGGCCGCCATCATCTGGCGCGCCTTCCAGACGATCGTGCCGGAGCCGGTGCGCTCGCCACGGAAGTTGCCGTTCAGCATCGGCCCGCCCGGCAGGGCGATGGCCGGGATGTCGACGGTCGCCGCCGCCATCAGCTGCGCCGGCGTGGTCTTGTCGCAGCCGGTCGTCAGCACGACGCCGTCGAGCGGATAGCCGTAGAGGATCTCGACGAGCGAGAGATATTGTAGGTTGCGGTCGAGGCTCGCCGTCGGGCGCTTGCAGGTTTCCTGGATCGGATGGATCGGAAACTCGAAGGGCACGCCGCCACGCTCGCGGATGCCGTCGCGGACGCGATGGGCCAGCTCGATATGGTGGCGGTTGCAGGGCGCGATGTCGGAGCCGGTCTGGGCGATGCCGATGATCGGCCGGCCCGATTGCAGCTCATCGCGCGACAGGCCGAAATTCATCGTGCGCTCGATATAGAGCGCGGTCATATCGGCATTGGCGGGGTTGTCGAACCAGGCCTTCGAGCGCAACTGCTCGGGCTTGATCTTGCGGACCGGCTTCTTGCCTGCGGGTGCCTTGCCAGTGGGAGTCTTGGCCATCCTCGTGCTTCCTCTCGCGCGGACGCGGCGCTGACGGCCGCTTGCCGGATCGTTCTTCAAACGCGGTCTATCTTCAAACGATTGTAATCACGCCATCATGCCGATCAGCCTAGCGGGAGCAAGCCCACAAACGCGAGATAGTCATACTATTTATGCAGGCAGGCTGTGCCGCCGCGCTTGGGCTGGCGTGGTGCATAGGCTTGCATGGCAGCGCATTTTGGAGCCAAGACAGGGCAAGAGCCCAGCACAGGCGGGCCTCGACCGAAACGACCACGCCCAGGGAAACGCCACCATGCCGCTCCATGTCGTCCCGTCCTTCGCCCGCATCGGCGAGGAGAATGCCTTCGCAGTGCTGGCGCGCGCCACCGAGTTGCAGCGCCAGGGCAAGGACATCATCAATCTCGGCATCGGCCAGCCGGACTTCCCGACGCCGGACCATATCGTCGAGGCGGCCGTGAAGGCCCTTCGCGACGGCCATCACGGCTACACCCCGGCCAACGGCATCCTGCCGCTGCGCGAGGCGGTCTCGGCCGATCTGCACAAGCGCTTCAATGTCGAGGTCTCGCCCGAGAGCGTGATGATCGTGCCCGGCGGCAAGGTCACCATGTTCATGGCAATCCTGATGTTCGGCGAGCCCGGCGCCGAGATCCTCTATCCCGATCCCGGCTTCCCGATCTATCGCTCGATGATCGAGTACACCGGCGCGACGCCGATCCCGGTCCCGATCCGCGAGGAGAACGGCTTTGCCTTCTCGGCCGAGGAGACGCTGGCGTTGATCACCCCGAAGACGCGGCTGCTCATCATCAACTCGCCGGCGAACCCGACCGGCGGCGTCACGCCCAAGGCCGAGGTCGACAAGCTCGTCGCCGGCCTGGCCAAGTTCCCGGACGTCGCGATCATGTCCGACGAGATCTACGACCAGATGCTCTATGACGGCGAGAGCCACGTCTGCCTGCTGAGCTACCCCGAGATCCGCGACCGGCTGATCCTGCTGAACGGCTGGTCGAAGACCTATGCCATGACCGGCTGGCGCATGGGCTGGTCGGTCTGGCCCAAGCCCCTCTACGACAACGCCCGCAAGCTCGCCGTGAACTCGCATTCCTGCGTCAACGCCCCAGCGCAATGGGCGGGACTCGCCGCCCTGACCGGACCGCAGGACGCCGTCGCATCGATGCTGGCCGAGTTCGACCGGCGCCGCAAGGCCGTGGTCAAGGGGCTGAACGCCCTGCCCGGCATCTCCTGCATCGTGCCCAAGGGCGCCTTCTACGCCTTTCCGAACGTCTCGCAGACCGGCTGGAAGGCCAAGAAGCTGGCTTCGGCACTGCTGGAGGATGCCGGAGTCGCAACCATCGGCGGGCCGGATTTCGGCGTCCATGGCGAGGGCTATATCCGCCTCTCCTATGCGAACTCGCTGCCGAATATCGAGCGCGCGCTGGAGCGGATGGGCACGTTCCTGGCCAGCGCGAAAGCCGCGTGAGCTATCTCTATCTCGCCGCCGCCATCATCAGCGAGGTCATCGGCACCTCGGCGCTGAAGGCCTCGAACGAATTCACGCGGCTCGTGCCCTCGCTGGTCACGGTCGCGGCCTTCGTCAGCGCGTTCTGGTTCCTGTCGCTGACCCTGCGGACGATTCCCGTCGGCATCGCCTATGCGATCTGGTCGGGCGTCGGCATCGTGCTGATCAGCGTGATCGCGCGCGTGCTGTTCGGGCAGAAGCTCGATGCCCCCGCGATCCTCGGCATGGCGCTGATCGTCGCCGGCGTGCTGGTGATCAACCTGTTCTCGCGGTCAAGCGCGCATTGAGGCACCTCGATGTCACCCGCCTCGTCATCCTGGACAAGCCGCACAGCGGCGCAGATCCGGGATCCATCGTAGAGTTCCGGAGCCCTTCGATGGATCCCGGGACGGCCTAAGGCCGCCCAGGATGACGGCGTGGTTCAACGCGAACTCATCGGGACATCGCGGCAAATGCAGCGCCAGTTCACTCCCGCCGAGCGGTGCTCGCGGTCATGCCCGGATCGACCTTGAAGCTCGACGCCTCGAGCACGGCCGTGCCGATCATCGTCTTCACCGAGACGCGCACCGGAACCATCAGGTTCGTGCCCGCCACCGGCGCCAGCCAAGTGCTGATGTCCTTGTTCTCGATCATGAACTTGGTGCTCGGCCGCAGCGCCCGGTGCCCCGCGATCGGCACATAGCGCACCTGGCAGACCGCAACCGGCCCGCTATAGCCCTCGAGCTTCACCTCCCGCGTACCGGCATGGCTGAGCTTGATGTCGTAGCGCGCCGCGCCGTCGAAGATCTGGAGCGTGCGGTTGCAGGCATTCGCCAGCCCCTTGCCGTTCACCGGCATCAGGAAGGCCGAGAGCGGATCGACGATGCCGCGCCGGTGCCCTTCATTCAGCGGCACGCGGTCGGGCTTGGACTCGATCGGCGGCTCGATCTCGACGGCTGCGACGCTGTTGCTGTCCAGCGCCATCCGCACCGTGCGGCTTTCGCTGGAACTGGCGGAACTGACCGCGAAACTCGTCGGCGACAGCCTCGCTCCGTTGAGGCTGCCGCTCGCCGCGCCGGAGCCACGCCCGCCGGTGAAGCCGCCGATCAGCCCGGTCAGCTTGGCGGCGACGTCGAGCTTGTAGCTGGAACCATCGATGCCGCCGCTGAGGCTGGCAGTCCCGAGCGTCAATCCGAGCAGGGAAACATCG
>DATDBB010000154.1:0-5754 GCA_036525085.1 Allobosea sp. | reverse complement strand
CTGGTCGGCGATCAGCGCCGATTGCGGGATCACGACCTTCTCCTCGGTCTGCTCGCTCTGTACGGCGACGCGGACGAGCGCGCCGTCGATGAGCTTGCCGGCCGGGTTGGGCAGCGTGGCGCGGACCAGAACGGTGTCGGTCGAGCGCTCGACGGAGACATCGACGAAATCCACACGGCCCTTCTGATCATAGGTCGAGCCATCCGCGAATTTCAGGCTGACCAGCGGGGCGCTACCGTCGGCAGGCACGGCGCCGGCCTTGATCGTCAGGAATTCGCGCTGGCTGACCGGGAAGGAGACATACATCGGGTCGCCGCTGACGATCTGCGCCAGCACGCCGCTGTCGGGCCCGACGACATTGCCTTTCGTCACCTTGGTGCGGCCGATTCTGCCGGTGATCGGCGCCTTGATCTCGGTGTAGCCGAGATTGATCTGCGCCGTCTTCAGATTGGCCTCGGCGGTGGTCCGGTCGCCCTCGGCTCCTTTTTCGTCGGCCATGCGCTGGTCGCGGACCGCAACCGAGCCGGCGGACGTCTTCAGCAGCTCCTCGGCGCGCTGCATTTGCAACTGGGCGTTCTGGAGGGCGCCCTGGGCGCGCTCGAGGGCGCCTTGCGCCTGCTCGACGGTGGCCTCGAACGGCGCGCGCTCGATCCGGAAGAGCGGCGTGCCTTCCTTGACGTTCTCGCCGTCGCGGAACAGCACGGCCTCGAGATAGCCGGTGACGCGGGCGCGGACCTCGACGCGGTTGACGGCCTCGATGCGCCCGACGAAATCGGCCGACCGGCCGATGGCGCGCTTCTCGGCCATCACGGTGCCGACCGGTATCGCGGCGGGCGCCTGCTGCTGGGCGAAAGCCAGGGAATAGGGTGGCAGCGACAGCAGGCCGACCAGGGCAAGGATGCGCAGGCAAGACGGAACGGGGCGCGGGGTCGTCGTCTTCGGCCGGCAAAGCTGAGGCATCGCATTCCCCTCGCAAGGATCCGCAGCCACGGCCAGCAGGAGCACGTGGCGGCAGCGTCCGCTGATACTGTGCGTTTTCGCTTGCGAAGGCTACGGCATTGTTACGTGCGTCGCCTGTTCCTCTACGGGATATGCCCCCTACAGGTGCAAGCCCAGCAATCCTGATCCCGTCACTTGTTCTGGCTCAAGGACAGGATCGGCGGGCCACCTATTCTTCCACGCAAAGCCGGAGCTCCGGCGGCGAGGAGGATCCATCGTGGAAGCCGGGAAGACGCCTTATCTGGACGAACGCCTGCCGCGCTACACGAGCTATCCGACGGCTCCCCATTTCCAGCCGGATGTCGATGCCTCCAACTATGGCCGCTGGCTCGGCGAACTCGCGGCCGGGACGAAGGCTTCGCTTTACCTCCACATCCCGTTCTGCCGGTCGATGTGCTGGTATTGCGGCTGCCATACGACGGTCGCGTTGCGCGACGGGCCGATCGTCGACTATCTCGGCATGCTCCACCGCGAAATCGATCTCGTCGCGGGGCACCTGCCTGCGCCGCTCGATGTGCGCCATGTCCATTTCGGCGGCGGCACGCCCACGATCCTGGAGCCGGATGATTTCGTCGCGCTGGTCGGGCTTCTGAGGCGGCGCTTTGCCCTCCACAAGGATGCTGAGATCGCCGTAGAGATCGATCCGCGCCGCCTGCCCCTGGCGATGATCCGGGCGCTCGGCGAGGCCGGCGTCACCCGTGCGAGCCTCGGCGTGCAGAGTTTCGATCCGCTCGTGCAGCAGGCGATCAACCGCGTCCAGAGCGTCGAGCAGACGGCGGCCGTCGTCGCGGGCCTGCGCGCGGCCGGCATCGGGGGCGTGAATTTCGACCTGATCTATGGCCTGCCGAAGCAGACGACGGCGTCCTGCATCGAGACTGTCGAGGGCTGCCTCGAGATGCGGCCGGAGCGCTTCTCGATCTTCGGCTACGCGCATGTGCCGGATTTCAAGAAGCATCAGCGCCGTATCGCCGAGACGGACCTGCCCGATGGCCGGGCGCGGCATGAGCAGGCCGAGGCGATGGCTGAAAGGCTCGTCGAGGCCGGTTATGTCCGGATCGGGCTCGATCATTTCGCGCGCCCCGAAGACGAGATGGCACGCGCGCTCGGCCATGGCAGCCTGCGGCGCAATTTCCAGGGCTACACCACCGATGGCTGCGACGCGCTCATCGGCTTCGGCGCCTCGGCGATCGGGCGGTTGCCGCAGGGCTATGTCCAGAACGAGGTGGTGCTTGGCCGTTATGGCGAGCGCGTCGGGCAGGGCGAACTGCCGACCGCGAAGGGCTATCGGCTCAGCGCCGACGACCGGCTGCGGGCCGAGCTGATCGAGCGGCTGATGTGCGATCTCGCCGTCGATGTCGAAGCCGTCTGCGCGCGGCACGGCGCCGATCCGCGTTCGCTCGAGCCCTCTTTGGCCAAGCTCGAGCATCTCTCGCAGGAAGGCGTGATCCAGTTCAGCGGCACCCGCATCCTGATGCCCGAGCAGGCGCGCCTGCTGGTGCGCAAGGTCGCCTCCGCCTTCGACGCCCATATCGACCAGCCGGCGCGGCGCTACAGCCGGGCGGTGTGAGGCCTTCCACCCGAGCGGCCGAAAAGATAGTCCAATCAAGCGGGTCGGGTTTGCCTTAGCGGCGTAGCGTTCCGAAACGATAGCGACGGACTGCTTCGCTCATGACTGCCTCCCTGATGACGCTTCCTTCAACCGTCGTCTGGCGCGACATCACGCTCGCTGATGCGCCGGCCTGCGCGGCCTTGTCGCGCGCGGTCGGCTGGCCCCATCGGGCGGAGGATTGCGCGATGGCGATCGCGCTCGGCCATGGCTCCATCGCGACGGTTGGCGACGAGGTCGCCGCGGTCGGCATGTGGTGGCCCTATGGCGAGAGCCACGCAACCGTGGGGATGATCATCGTCTCGCCCGACCATCAGGGCGCGGGCATCGGCGGGCGCCTGGTGCAGGGGCTCCTGGCACAGGCGAAGGACCGCTCCTTGATGCTCAATGCGACGGCCGCGGGCCAACCGCTCTATGAGCGGCTCGGCTTCGTGGCCTGCGGCGGGATTTCCCAGCACCATGGCGAGGTTCTCGACGTCGCGGCGCCCGAGCTGGCAGCCGGAGCGGCGTTGCGCGCTGCGACGCCCGCCGATGCCCCCGAAATCGGCCGGCTCGACCAGGCGGCCAGCGGCCTGCCACGCGGACCGCTGTTGGCGTCGCTGCTGGAGCGAGGCGAATGCGTGATTCTGGAGCGCGCTGGCCGGGCCGTCGGCTTCAGCGTGCTGCGCCGGTTCGGGCGCGGCCTCGTCGTCGGGCCGGTCGTGGCGGAGAGCGACGGCGATGCACAGGCGCTGATGGCGCATTGGTTGCACGGCCGGCGTGGACAGTTCATGCGGATCGACATCCATACCGGCTCGCCGCTTGCCGGCTGGCTGACGCAGCATGGGCTGAAGCCTGCTGGCGATGTCGTCGCGATGGTTCGCGGCGCCTTGCCCGTGGTGCATGGGCCGCTGCGGCTCCATGCGCTGGCCAACCAGGCGCTCGGCTGAACGACAAAGGTGATCGATGGCACTGCTGTATAAGTCCGACCCGGCGCGCGGCGCGGAATGGGCGAAGATCCTGGCCGAGAAGGCCCCGGATCTGTCCTTCCGGATCTGGCCCGAGATCGGCGATCCCGCCGAGATCCGCTACTTCGTCGCCTGGATGCCGCCGGACAATCTGATGGAGCAGTTTCCCAATCTGGAGTTGCTGATATCGTCCGGGGCCGGCGTCGACCATCTCGACCTGTCGAAGCTGCCGCCCGACCTGCCAGTGGCGCGGATGGTCGAGACGGGCATCGTCGACGGCATGGTGGAATATGTCTCGATGGCGGTGCTGGGCCTGCATCGCGACCTGATCGACTATGCCGCCCAGCAGCGTGATGAGGTCTGGAAGCAGATCCGGGTCCGCCCTGCGTCGACGCGGCGCGTCGGCGTGCTCGGGCTCGGCATGCTCGGCGAGGCCTCCTGCCGGATGCTGACGCATTTCGGCTTCCAGGTTGCCGGCTGGAGCCGTTCGCCCCGGGAGATCGAGGGCGTGACCTGCTTTGCCGGTAGCGAGGCACTGCCAGAGTTCCTGGCGCGCACCGACATCCTGGTCTGCCTCTTGCCGCTGACCGACGAGACGCGCGGCATGCTCGATGCAAAGCTCTTCGCGCAGTTGCCGAAGGGAGCGAAGCTGGTCAACACCGGCCGGGGCGGGCATCTCGACCAGGATGCGCTGCTGGCGGCGCTCGACAGCGGCCAGATCTCGGCCGCGTGGCTCGATGTGACGACGCCGGAACCGCTGACCAAGGGCCATCCGCTCTGGAGTCATCCGCGCGTGCTGGTGACGCCGCATATCGCCAGCATGACGCAGCCGGAGACGGCGGTGGAGGTGGTGCTGGAGAATCTGCGCCGCCACCATGCCGGCGAGAAGCTGATCGGCCTCGTCGATCGCAATCGGGGCTACTGAGGCGGCCTGCTTCGTCCGGCGGGTTGCAGCCGGACGAAGCATGATCTGCCGCCGGGCCGGGCCAATAGGGCAGGGGATGTCGTTGCGGGTGGCCAAGGCCGCGCCGACGACCATGCGCGCCGTTCTAACCTTCGCGGTGAGGCGGGCGCACCGCCAGCGGAGGTCGAAGCGGTCCATGCACGAGCCGGTATTGCACGAGCCCATGTCCGAAAGCGGGATCGCGCCCTCGCCCGAGCGGGCGAGCAACGGCATCCGGCGCGCGCTCGGCCATATCGAGCGCAACTTCACCGACGCGATCTATCTGGAGGATCTCGCGGCGCTGGCGGGCTTGAGCGTCTGCCGCTTCGTCACGGTGTTCCGGCGGCAGGTCGGGCTGACGCCGCATCGCTTCATCTGCCATCGCCGCATCGGCTATGCGAAGCGGCTGCTCCGCGACGGCGTGCCGATGGCGCTCGCGGCGTCCGAGGCCGGCTTCTTCGACCAGAGCCATTTCTCACGCCATTTCAAGAATATCTGCGGCATCACGCCCGGCCGCTATCTCCGCGAATGCGAGCAGGCCCCGAAACGGCGCACCGAACCCGCCGCCTGCTTGCAGCCCGCTGCCTGAAGCCCCCCGATCTCACGAAGCCGACACTCTCCAGCAGGAGCCTCAGCCCATGACCGTCAATTCGCTCGAAGCCCTCGACCGCCTGCATTGGGTTCATCCGGTCGCCAACTGGGCCGGCCACGAGAAGCGCGGCGTCACCATCATGAAGTCGGCCAAGGGCGCCTTCATCACCGATTCCGAGGGCCATGAACTGATCGATGGTTTCGCCGGCCTGTGGTGCGTCAATGTCGGCTACGGCCATGAGAGCATCATCGAGGCGGCTGCGGCGCAGATGCGCGAACTGCCCTATGCCACCGGCTATTTCTCATTCGGCAGCGAGCCGACCATCCGGCTCGCGGCGAAGCTGGCCGAACTCACGCCCGGCGACCTCAACCACATCTATTTCTCGCTCGGCGGCTCGGATGCGATCGACGGCGCGCTGCGCCTGATCCAGTTCTACTACAACGTCACCGGCCGGCCGACGAAGAAGGCGATCATCTCGCTGGAGCGCGGCTATCACGGCTCCAGCTCGACGGGTGCCGGCGTCACTGCGCTGCCGGCCTTCCACGCCAATTTCGACTTCCCGGGGAATGTCCGGCATTACGTCACCGCGCCTTACGCTTACCGCAATCCGACCGGCTCGGACGATGCGGCGGTGATCGCGGCGAGCGTCGCCTCGCTGCGCGCCAAG
>DATDBB010000153.1:0-10047 GCA_036525085.1 Allobosea sp. | reverse complement strand
TCGAATTCGGCTTCGGTCGGCGTGTCCAGAATGTCGTACCGTCGAAGGGCCGCCAGCCGCGCCGGGTCGGTAATCGTCGATTGGACTGACATTCAGGCTCCAGACATGCAGGGGTGACCTCACGGGATAGGGTACACCCAGCCGGACGGCTAGTGCGATGCGGTAACGCTACCGACCTCTCTTGTCTTGCCTTGCATGTCGGCGATGTCGATCCCCAGCGGTTCAGAACGTCGAAAGATGAGCGGCTGCACGGAACACCGAGGGCGGGACGTCGTTGAGCGAAGATCACCCCCAGCGTTGGAGAACATCCCATGGCGACGACTGCAAAGCCCCTCGACGAGCTGTTCCATGACATGCTCAAGGACGTTTATTACGCCGAGAAGCAGATCTTAAAGGCGCTGCCCAAGATGGCGAAGGCCGCGAAGTCTGCCGAGTTGAAAAAGGCCTTCGAAACGCACCGAGCTGAGACCGAGGGCCATGTCGAGCGGCTCGGCGAGGTCTTCGAACTCATCGGCAAGGCGCCCCGCGCCAAGACCTGCGATGCGATCCTCGGCATCCTCGAAGAAGGCAAGGCCGTCATCGAGGACTATGCCGACAGCCCTGCGCTGGATGCCGGTCTCGTGGCTTCGGCACAAGCGGTCGAACACTATGAGATCGCTCGTTACGGCACCCTGAAGGCGTGGGCCGCGCAACTCGGCCACAAGGATGCCGTCAAGCTCCTCGACGAGACGCTGGCCGAGGAGACCAAGACCGACAAGGCGCTGACCCAGCTCGGCGGACCCGCCAATTCGGCCGCCGTCGCCAAGGCCGCCTAACCCCGAACCTGGCCCGGCAGGCGATGTCCTGCCGGGCCAGCCTCTCGCGCGCTTCGACGGGTCGACCGTTTTGTCCGAACCTCGTTGCCGAGCGTGATCCACACGGGCGCATGGTCGCTGGCCCCGTCGAGGCCACGGATCGAACGATCGACGCCTGCGTCCTCCAGCCGGCGCGCGACTTCGGGGCTGAGCAGCAGGTGGTCAAGCCGCAGGCCGGCATTTCTCTCCCATCTCTGGCGCATGTAATGCCAAAACGTAAAGACCTGCTCGCCCGGATGAATTTCGCGCAAGGCATCGGTCCAGCCCTGCGAAACGAGGCTGTGAAAGGCATGCCGGCTTTTGGGGTGAAGCAAAGCGTCGTCTACCCAAGAGGTCGTGCGGTAGATGTCCAGGTCGGTCGGCACGACGTTATAATCTCCCGCCATGACCACGGGCACTTTTGCAGCCAGCAGCGTGGCCGCATGGGCCCGTAGCCGATCGAACCACGCGAGTTTGTAGGCGAATTTGGGGCCGGGTTGGGGATTGCCGTTGGGCAGGTAAATCGACGCGATCAGGATGCCGTTGACGGCGGCCTCGATATATCGCGCCTGCATGTCATCGGCGTCGCCCGGAAGGCTGGTCCGAGTTACGACTGGTGTGCTCCCGCGCGCCAGGATCGCGACACCATTCCAGGTTCTCTGCCCCCTCCATACGGCGCCGTAGCCGGCCTTCTCCAGCGCGTCTGCAGGGAAGGCGTCGTCTGATGATTTCAGCTCCTGCAGGCAGACGACGTCGGGCTTTCGCGCCGCGAGCCAGCCCAAGAGGTTCGACAATCGCTTGTTCACGTTATTGACGTTAAACGTGGCGATCGAAACTGCTGCCGGCACCGCGCTAATGGGTCGTTCACTCACGGCCGGCTACCTGCGCCCGATCTGCATGCGTCACCTCCTGCACTGGCGCCAACGTCGTCGGAGCGGGATTGATCCGTGAACCGTGGCTACAGCGCGGCGCGCGCAATAACTCGTACTCTCGATGTTCGAGAGTGAAGACGCCCTATGGCTGGCTCCGAACAGGATAACCATAGAGATAGGGGCTCCGCGACGACCCCCGAGCCCGACCGTTCGGGATGTTCGGTTAGGTGACCGGTTCCTCCTACGCACCAGATGGTCGTGTGCCGACTTCTTTCGCAATCGGCCGCGGCGCCGATCGAAAGATACGCGCATAATTTTCATCGAGGGCGCTTCGCGAACCTTCACGTGTCGAAGGCGTTGGTCTCCTCGCGGAGGGCCCCATGCGCCATCGACATCTCATCAAAGATATTGGGTTGGCAACCGCGCTGGGAGTGAGCGTCGCCTTGATGTTCGCGTGGCTTTCGAAAGCGAAAGTGAGCGCCCGCGAGCGCGACTTTGAGCGGAAGGCGGCCCATCGATCTGGACAAGGTGCGCTGGCCCGCATTCCGACCGAGATACCGATTAGGGGATGGGCGGATATTCTCCGCCGCACATACCATGAGGTTGATCGCGACCGCGTCCTTGCCGTCGCTGCCGGTGTGACCTTCTATGCTTTGCTTGCCCTGTTCCCGGCTCTGACCGCCCTGGTCTCGATCTATGGCCTCGTCGCGGAGCCGGGAACGATCGGCGAGCAACTCGTCGTGGCCGAGGGCCTTCTGCCGGCAGGCTCGACGGAGTTCTTGCGCGATCAAGTCTCGCGCATCACGAGCGCTGGCGAGACGAGCCTGGGCTTCGCCTTCGCGCTGGGACTGGTCTTGGCGATTTGGAGTGCGAATGCCGGCGCGAAGGCGATATTCGATGCTTTGAACGTGGCCTATGGCGAAGACGAGAAAAGAGGCTTCTTCAAGCTCAACGCAGTGTCGCTTTCGTTCACGGTCGCGATCCTTGTCTTCGCAGTCGTGGCCCTCGGCACGATCGCCGCACTGCCGGTGGTGCTCGACTACGTCTATCTGGGCGAAGCAACCGAGCTCGTGATCGCTGTTGCGCGGTGGCCCGCGTTGATCCTCGTATTGGTCCTCGGTCTTTCGCTCCTCTACCGGTTCGGCCCGAGCCGCGATAATGCACAATGGAGTTGGGTCAGTCCGGGCGCGATTTTTGCCGCGATTACCTGGCTTGCCGCTTCTCTTCTGTTCTCCTGGTACGTCGCCAATTTCGAGGACTACAACAAGACCTACGGCGCAATCGGCGCCGTCATTGGGCTCCTGACCTGGATGTGGTTATCGGCGACCATCGTCATCATCGGGGCAGAGTTGAACTCGGAGTCCGAGCGGCAGACCAACCGAGACACCACCGAAGGCGCCCCCATGCCAATCGGTTCCCGCGGTGCCGACGCGGCAGATCGAAAGGGTTGATAGCCGACGGAACAGCTTGGGCGACTCAGAGTTCAGCGTGGACCATCCACTGACCTTGGCTCGCAAAGGTGCGTCATGACAAACGTTGATGCCTCGCCCGACCTCTCGGAGACCGGCTTTATCAAGATGTCCCACTACGCGGATGCGCTAGAGGATCCGTCCGGCGACGCCCAGTTCGAGGCGCAGGATGACGGTGCCGACGAGCCTGTATCCGAACTGCAGCGCGTTCTTCTCGATGAGATTCGCGCGCGGCCGTTTCGAGCGATCGGATGGGCAGCGGCGGCCGGTCTCGCTCTCGGCCTGTTTGTGTCCCGCTGAGCCATGGGCGGCCTCCTCGCCTATATAAGCCTTCAGGTGACCACCGCCCTAAAGCGACATGTCATCGTCTATGGGTTATTGGCTCTGAGCTGTCTCGTCGTCGTATTCGCCGCGGCCTATGCCCTCGACGCTCTCCGAACTTGGCTGATGTTTCGGTACGGCGCCGTCCTGGCGAACCTGACAATTTCCGGCGGCCTCCTCGTCATGGCGGTGTTTCTTTTGGGTGTGGCGATTGTGATCAAAAGGCCCTCTCTGCCTTGGGTCCGCCAATCCACGTCAGTCTCTCGCGGCCTGCCTCATTCAAAGTCCTTTTCGCCGGCGTCGATGGCAGCTGCCGGCGCTGCTGCAGCCGGCGCGCTGGCGGCCGCTGTCATCATCGCCAGATCGCGGTCGGTTCGCGCGATCCTCGCACGATATCCAAAGCCCTAGTGATCCGCGCCGGTATGGTGCCGCCGGACCTGCCTCCAATGGTGATGTGAGGAGCTCAGATCCAGTGGCAGACGATACGCGATCGATGGGCTCGAAGATGGTTCTGGCGTCGTTGAACCGGCGACCGGTGACCGAAGCGCCTGGTAGCCTCGGGAACATCGCAAGCGGCGCCTTGATCATAGCAGCGCTGTATCTGGGCCGCGAAGTGTTCGTCCCGGTGGCGCTCGCGATCCTGTTCAGCTTCGTCCTGGCGCCGGTGGTGAAGCTGCTCCAGAGGATCCGACTGCCGAGGTCGATCGCAGTGATCTCCGTCGTCGTGTGTGCGTTCGCGATCATCGCCGGACTTGCGATGGCGATGGTGGGACAAGCGACGCAGCTAGCCGCCGACTTGCCGATCTATCAGAGCACGATGCGGGAGAAGATTGCCTCTCTGAAGGGAGCGGGTCCGGGAACGGGCGTTCTCTCGCGCGCAGCCGATGTTCTCCAGGAGCTTGGCAAGGAACTCGACAAACCGGAGACAAGGTTTCCCGCGCAGTTGCCTTCGGCCACTGCGGAGAGTAGGCCGATCCCTGTCGAGGTCCACCCGCCGCGCCCTGGCGCTCTCGAGACGCTGCGCGCCTTCTTGACGCCGTTGATACAGCCGCTGACTACGACGGGCATCGTGCTGGTTTTCGTCGTATTCATCCTGTTGAAGCGCGAGGATCTTCGGAACCGCTTCATCCGGCTGACCGGTACTTTCGACCTGCAGAAGACCACCGCTGCTTTCGACGACGCCGCCAAGCGCCTCAGCCGGCTGTTTCTGACCCAGTTGTTGCTGAACTCCGGGTTTGGGCTACTCATTGGCATCGGGCTATGGGTGATCGGCGTCCCTAGCGCCCTGCTATGGGGCATACTCGCCGCGATACTGAGGTTCGTGCCTTATGTGGGTGCGCTCCTGTCGGCGATCTTTCCGATGGTGATCGCCGCCGCGGTGGATCCGGGTTGGACGATGCTCGCCTGGACGGCCGCCCTTTTCCTGGTGGCCGAGCCTCTCGCTGGCCACGTCGTCGAGCCACTCGTCTACGGTCGCACCACGGGGCTTTCTCCCGTTGCAATCGTCGTCGCGGCGACGTTCTGGACTTGGCTATGGGGCCCGATTGGGTTGGTGTTGGCGACGCCACTGACAGTGTGCCTCGTGGTGCTCGGCCGCCATGTCGATCGACTCGAATTTCTGGACGTTCTGTTGGGGGATCGCCCCCCGCTTTCGGCGCCGCAGATTTTCTATCAGCGCGTCCTGGCCGGTGATCCGGCGGAGGCGACCGAATCCGCCGAAGAGGTCCTGAAAGAACGCTCGCTGTCGGCATATTACGACGACGTCGCTTTGGAGGGGCTGCGCTTGGCGGCCGCCGACGTCGCCCGCGGCGTCCTCGATGTCGAACGGCAGACGCAGATCCTGGAGACGGTTCGCGAGGTGCTGGACGATCTCTCCGATCATGAGGATCGAAAGCCCAGCTCGGGCGAAATCACGCGCGATGCCGAGGCAGGGGCTGCGGTGGACCAGACTGATGAGTCCGAGGGTGCCGCGGACCTACCGGTCCTGTCGGCAGGCCAGATGAAGGAGGCATTTCGCGGGGACGGTCGCGTCGTCCTGATCGCGGCGCAGTCGAGGCTCGACGAAGCGGCTGCGCTGATGCTGTCGCAAATCCTTGCGAAGCATGGACTGCCGACCCGGGTCCTGTCTCCCGAGGCGTTGTCGAGCGCTCCTCTGACTGCACTCGCCCAATCCGACCCGGCGTTGGTCTGCCTTTGCTATCTTTCGCGGCAGAGCGCTGCTCACATGCGTTTCGCGCTGAAGCGCTTGCGTCGGCGAATGCCGTCGACAGCCATCATCCTGGCCTCCTTCGGCGCGGAGCAGAGCGTCACGAGCGCCGCTGACATTGCGCTCGCCGACCAAACCGAGACGACGCTGCGCGGGGTCAGTCAAGCTTGCATTGAACGGGCAACTCTCGCGACTGCCTCATGATCGATCCTAAGCGGCAAGTACTGGATTGGCGAGCTCGCCGCGGTCAGGCGGAAGTGGCGGTCGGGCCTGCGGGCGTCGCCGCATTGTGGGCCGGGGGCAAATCGGGATCACCTTTCAAACCTGCCGTCTCAGCCACACCCGAAATAGTCGGCCATCATGTTTCGGCCAAAAGCGCGAGCCAGCGCGCGGCGGTTCGCATCAATGCAACGTCACACTCCCGGGAATGATCCGGGATGCGAGTCGAGAAAACCTTAAACACAGTGAACATGGCGGAAGATGTTTCGTGAGCGTCCAGCGGCTTCCAGCCAAACGTGCGTCCCGTGTGTTGGTGCCATGCGAGGAGATCGCTCGATGCTTTGGTAGGAACAACGCAGCCCGTTTCGGAATATTCAGTTTCCAGGCAGCAGGGATGCTTCTAAGTTTACCTGACTACTGCATGACGGTCTGCAAGCGTCCGCGGCGCAAGGCGAAATCTCTGGAGCGAGTTCACGCAACACGGCGAAAGCGGCTTGTCGAGGCCCGAAACCGGATCGAGATGGGTTATGAGGAAGAGCCGGATAGGCGACGAAGTCGAGCTGTCATGTCGTGCACGCCGGGGCTTTGAAACGATGAAGGCCTCCGGGGTAAACCGGAGGCCTCCAAGGTAAGGGGGCTCTTCAGATGCCCGCCTGGCCACGCAGGTACGGATCCGCCTTCTCGTCAAAACGCGTCCATCCCTCCTGGCGATACTGGGCGACGCGCGTGTCCCTATCGATGGGTGTCGCCCCGTCCAAGATCGCCTCGACCGTCGCCGCATGTTCGTCAGCCGCCTTCACGGATACCACGGTGCCGCCGCGGCGGACCGTCTCGGCGTAGTAGTGAGCTTCATCCTCGCCGACGCCCGCGCTGGTTAACGAACCGACTAGCCCGCCCGCTGCAGCGCCCGCAGCCGCACCGGCTGCTGTCGAGGCGAGCCAGCCTGCCGCCACGACCGGGCCGATGCCGGGAATAGCCAGTAGGCCAAGGCCGGCGAGCAGTCCCGCCGCGCCGCCAACGCCGGCGCCGATCCCGGCGCCTTCTGCGGCGTTGGTATCCTTGGCGCGCTCATCGCGGCCAACGACGCTGATGTCTGACGATGAGACACCGGCTTGCTCCAGGTTCTCGACCGCGACGGCAGCTTGATCATAGGTGTCATAGGACCGTGTGATAGTGCGGGTCATGTGTGTCTCCAAAGTTCGTGGGGTGAGGGGCATTGGTCAGTTGCGGGTGATGTTGCCGCGATAATCGACCGACACATTGACTTGGGCGCCGGCATTGGTCGCCATGCCCTTCCAGACCCCATTCTCGTCCTTCTTCAGGCCCGTCACATTGGTGTAACCGTTGGCTTCAAGGCGGCTCTTGGCCTGGCCTTCGGTGAAGCTGTTGGCGCCCGGCAGCGGGGCGTTTGCGTCGGCCGGCGCTGGGGCCGGGGCGGGAGAGGTGGTCGAGGTCTGTGCCAGGGCGCCGTAGGAGGTCGCCGAGGCGATCAATGATGCAATGATCAGCTTCTTCATGGTGGTCTCCCGAAGATGAGCGGCTGGTGCCGCGATGCTCAGGAAAACGGCGTTCTGCCGATTTTAGTTCCACATAAGACCACGGCAGCGTGAGCCGATTGTCGCTACGGTCGATGGGTAGAGTTTTCGATAAATAGCTAGCGTGCTCGTCTGCCCGTCAGGGCCGCAATCAAGCCCCAGATGCCCATGAATTTGCTGGCTCCGCCCATCCGGGTCGCCGCGAGTGCGAGCAAAGCCGAAATCAGCCTCGGGTGGCGCCCGCTGGCCGAAAGTTTCGTCAAATAGGCACCCAGTGTCTGTCCCGCTATCAGCTTCAGCATGAGATTCCTCGAAATGTTCTCGCCTGACGCATGTCACGAGCGAGTTGGCCGTCTTGACGTGGATGGCGAATTCAACCGGTCGGTTCGTCAGCAGCCACGGCGAGATCATCCAGGTCGACGTCGCCTGCCTGACTTTGGAAGCGAACTGAGCGCGACCCAGACTGCTGCTGGGATACGCCGGAGATGCGATGTTTCCCCGTGTCGTAGATCGTGCGTTTCGCCCCATCTTCGACGATGAGGCGACCGACCTTGGGGAAGAACGCATAGCTCATGTCATTCTGACCACCCGACGAAGATGGCGCGCCGAACGCGTCGGGCCATCGACTTGCAGACATGGCCGTGGGCGGCACCGGCGCGAGAGATGCAGTCTCGGCGGGAGGCTCCGACGGGTCTTGGTGGATTGCAGCGGCCAAGTCGGCCATGACACCGTCGAACTTGGTTTTGACGGTGTTGTTGAACATGTCGCCGACCATGCTCATGCCCCCCTTGGACCATTGCGCCGGGCCGCCGAATTCTGTGTGGGCAAATTGGGCCATCGTCCCGCCCCCTCTTCTCAGTGCGGCCCACGCCGCGGAAACGGCTTCAGGCGCGACGTCGTGCCTCTTCGCCACGGCGGCAATGAGATCGTCGACGGAGTTCATGGGGATGGCTCCGATAGCAGGGGGCTGCGGCGGCTCATCAGCGCCTGCACGCTGCGGATTGGATGACGAGCCCGGTAGCAAATCGAGGGTGATCTGGAACAACGGGCCGCTCGCGCTCCTGACGGTCATTCGAAACCGGGTTTGGTCTGACATCGGTTCGCGATCCCGAATCATGTCCGGAAACGCCCGCAGCGCGGCACTCAAGGCAGTTTCGACGTCGGGCAGATCCAGACCCTCGTCGGCGATTTCAGCCGATCCATCGATGTCGAAGAAAAATGTTGTCATGCGACAGCAATGCGGTGGGGCGCCGTGTGTTCCCTGGCTGTGAAATGCACCGACCGCATTTCCGCCTGCATTCCGAGGCTCTCCCGCGGATATGGGTCCAAATGGACCGATCCATTGGACGGCCGCCGATCAATGCCTCCGAACTCGTGCCCAGACTGTCCGGCAAGCTCCTTGAAGGCCAACGCACGAGCATCCATATACCATCCATGCAGATGGTATATGGATGTCATGAATGAAAACGCCCGAGAGCGAAAAGCTCACCATCAACCTTGGTTTCGTCGATCTGGGGCGCATCGATCTGCTCGTCCGCGACGGGTTTTACTCAAACCGTTCGGATTTCATTCGCACTGCCATTCGTAACCAGCTTTCAGGCCATGCCGACGTCGCGGCTCAGGCAACGACGAGGCTATCTCTTGAGCTTGGTCTTCGTCGGTTCACGCGGGCTGATCTCGAAAGCGTCAAGGCCGCCGGCGAGCGGCTGGAGATCCGGGTGCTAGGTCTGGCCATCATCGACACTGACGTATCACCCGAGCTCGCACGAGATGCGATTATGTCGTTGACGGTGCTCGGCGCTCTCCATGCAACGCCCGAGGTCAAGGCCGCGTTGGCCGACCGTCTGGCCTGACCCAAGGATTCTCATGGCCACTTTCCTTCAATCTGCCCTCGGCGAGGCCATGTCACGCCTGAAGACGGCCGACGTCGCCGGCGCCACCGACGCGATCCAGCGCGCGCTGGCCGGCAACGCCCTCACTCCATTGGACGGATCCAGCGGCCATGAGCGGCAACCGATTGAGATCGATGGAACGCCTCCGCGGCGCCTGGGTGACGTGTTGCTGGCGCTCAAGGCCCATCGCGCGCGTTTTGCCAATCCTGCCCCGACTGGGTCGGAAGAAAACTCGCCCGCCCATTGCCAAGATCGTTTTCGCTCCCGCCGCTTTCTGGATGTGTCGGGCTCTCTGACCTACAAGCTCTACGTCCCTGTGGATCAAGGGGGTCGGAAGCTGTCCCTCGTCGTGATGCTGCACGGTTGCACACAGGATCCGAATGATTTTGCGCGAGGCACCCGGATGAATGCGTTGGCTGAGGAGTTCGGGCTGATCGTGGCCTATCCGCACCAGCCTCGTACCGCCAACGCCCAAGGCTGCTGGAACTGGTTCGATACGCGCCATCAAGAGCGCGGGCGAGGAGAACCCGCACTCCTGGCCGGGATGGCGCAGGCACTAGCGGCTGAATTCAACATCGACTCTGATCGGGTTTTCGTCGCCGGGCTTTCCGCTGGCGGAGCGATGGCGGATGTTCTTTCCGTCACCCATCCGGATGTCTTCGCCGCGGTTGGCGTCCACTCGGGCCTGCCACATGGCGCA
>DATDBB010000152.1:0-6971 GCA_036525085.1 Allobosea sp. | reverse complement strand
GCCGTGTCGAACATCGCCATGCGGTTCGGGAACGAGACGATCCAGTTCGCCGATTTCTCGCATCTGCCCGTGGCGGCTCCTTTCGTCGCGATGATGCCGCAATGGGATTTCCTCGACTTCCTGGCCGATCGCGGGCGCGAGCAGCCGCGCTTCACCTTGATGATGAGCGCCAAGGCCGAAGGGTTGATCGAACAGGCCGGCAAGATCGCCGGGCTTACAGGCCATGACGGCGCCGGTCCCTTCTCGATCCGGGCGGACCTCGTCGTCGCCGCGGATGGGCGCCGCTCCGACATCCGCGCCGCATCTGGGCTGAAGGGCATCGACATCGGCGCGCCGATGGACGTGCTCTGGTTCAGGCTGCCGAAGGCGCCGGGCGACCCCAGCCAGACCGGCGGCCAGGTCGCGAACGGGCGGCTTCTGGTCACGCTGGATCGCGGCGACTACTGGCAGAGCGCCTTCGTCATCCCGAAGGGCCGGTTCGAGGCCCTGCGTGCCGCGGGACTGCCGGCATTTCGCGAGAGCATCGTCAGGATGTCTCCCTGGCTGGCGGGCCGCATGGAGGCCATCCAGGACTGGGACGAGATCAAGCTGCTGACGGTTGCCGTCGATCGGCTCGAAAAATGGTGGCGGCCCGGGCTGCTCTGCATCGGCGACGCGGCGCATGCGATGTCGCCGATCGGCGGCGTCGGGGTCAATCTCGCCGTTCAGGACGCAGTCGCGGCAGCCAATCGCCTTGCCGCTCCCCTGCGCGAGAAGCGCCTCGGCGACAGCGATCTCGCGGCCGTGCAGGAGCGCCGCGAATTTCCGACCAAGGCAACGCAACGCATCCAGGTGATCGCGCAGAACCGCATCATCTCGCCGCTTCTGGCCCGCTCAGAGAGCGATGCACCGCTCGGCCCGCCCTTCCTGGTGCGGCTGTTCGACTGGCTGCCGGTGCTGCGTCGCCTGCCGGCTAGGCTCGTCGGGATGGGCGTCCGGCCCGAGCATATCGGACCGGAGCTGGCGCCCCGCCCGTGAATTGACGCCCTCCGGAGCGTTCGTTAAAACGAACGCAATGTCTCGCATTCAGAAGATCGCAGGGAGTACGCCATGACCGACCGCGCACCGGGCTTCCACACGCTCGCCATCCATGCGGGCGCCGCGCCCGATGCCGCGACCGGCGCACGCGCCACGCCGATCTACCAGACGACGAGTTTCGTCTTCGACGATGTCGACCATGCCGCCTCGCTGTTCGGGCTGCAGGCCTTCGGCAACATCTACACCCGCATCGGCAACCCGACCAATGCGGTGCTCGAAGAGCGCGTCGCGGCGCTGGAGGGCGGCACGGCGGCACTCGCCGTGGCGTCGGGCCATGCGGCCGAATTCCTCTGCTTCCACGCCCTGATGCAGCCCGGCGACGAGTTCGTCGCGGCGCGCAAGCTCTATGGCGGCTCGATCAACCAGTTCAACCATTCCTACAAGAACTTCGGCTGGAACGTGATCTGGGCCGATTCGGACGATCTGGAGGCTTTCGCCGCCGCCGTGACACCGAAGACCAAGGCGATCTTCATCGAATCCATCGCCAATCCCGGCGGCGTCGTCGTCGACATCGCCGGCATCTCGAAAATCGCCAGGAAGCACAACATTCCGCTCATCGTCGACAACACGATGGCGACGCCCTACTTGATCCGCCCCTTCGAGCATGGTGCCGACATCGTCGTGCATTCGCTGACGAAGTTCCTCGGCGGGCACGGCAACTCGATCGGCGGCATCATCGTCGATGGCGGTTCGTTCAACTGGGTCGGCGACGAGCGCTACCCGATGCTGTCGAAGCCGCGGCCGGAATATAACGGCATGGTGCTGGGCGAGACCTTCGGCAATTTCGCCTTCGCCATCGCGACGCGCGTGCTCGGCCTGCGCGACATGGGCCCGGCGCTCTCGCCCTTCAACGCCTTTATGATCCTGACGGGAATCGAGACGCTGCCGCTGCGCATGCAGAGGCATTGCGACAGCGCGCTCTGGGTCGCGTCGCATCTGTCGAAGCACCCGGCGGTCGAATGGGTCAGCTATCCCGGTCTGCTCGGCGACAAGTATCACGAACTCGCCAAGCGCTATTCGCCCAAGGGCTCCGGCGCGGTCTTCACCTTCGGGCTGAAGGGCGGCTATGACGCGGGCGTCAAGCTCGTGACCGAGCTGAAGCTGTTCTCGCATCTCGCCAATATCGGCGACACGCGCTCGCTGGTGATCCACCCGGCCTCGACCACCCATCGCCAGCTCAGCGACGAGCAGAAGACGGCGTCCGGCGCCGGCCCGCAGGTCATCCGCCTGTCGATCGGGCTGGAGGACGTGCAGGACTTGATCGACGATCTGGATCAGGCGCTGGCGTAGTTGTCATTCCGGGGCACGCCGCAGGCGTGAACCCGGAACCCACGACCGGGTGGGCCCTTCAAAGGGCGACGTTCGGAAACCGCTGCGACCCAGTCATGGGTTCCGGGTCCGCTGCTCCGCAGCGTCCCGGAATGACAGGGCGCGCAACGCCATTGCCGTCCCTATGCCCGCTCTGCTCCGCGCGTCCGCGTGACATGCACCACGCCCATCGCCAGCACGAGGAAGGCCAGCGCCTGATGCGCGAGGCCTGCCCAGAGCGGCACGACCAGCAGCAGCGTGACGATGCCGAGCAGGCCTTGCGCCAGCGTCAGGCCGGCGATCACCGTCGCGCGCTTGCCGGCGCCTGAGCGGGGCGCAACGCGGCGCATCCGCACGACATGCCAGAGCGCCAGCGCCAGCAGCAGATAGGCGCCGAGGCGGTGGTTGAACTGCACCAGCACCGGGTTGTCGACGAAGTTTTCCCAGAGCGGCAGGTTCTGCGCGAAGAGATTGGCGGCGGGCGGCACCAGCGCGCCGTCCATCAACGGCCAGGTGTTGTAGGTCAGCCCGGCCTTCGAGCCGGCGACGAGGCCGCCGAGCGCGATCTGGACGAAGAGGGCGACGAGGAGCGCCGCAGCCGCGACACGGCCGCCGCTGTCCTCGCGATGCCGCGGCGGCGTCAGCCAGGTCGCGAAGGCGATCACCGAGGCGAAGAACAGCGCGGCGAAGGTGAGGTGCAGCGTCAGCTTGACCGGAGCGACCGCGACCATGCCCTCCTCCAGCCCCGAGGCCACCATGATCCAGCCGATCGCGCCCTGCAGGCCGAGCAGCAGGCCCATGCCGAACAGCACCAGCGTCTGGCGCCAGGGCAGCAGGCGGCGTAGGGCCACCACCAAAAAGCCGAGCAGATAGACTAGGCCGATGAAGCGGCCGAGCTGGCGATGACCCCACTCCCACCAGTAGATGAACTGGAACGCGCCGAGGCTCATGCCTTCGTTCAGGAGCTTGTATTGCGGGCTCTCGCGGTATTTCGCGAACTCGCTGGCCCAGGCCTCGGCCGAGAGCGGCGGCAGCGCGCCGGTGATCGGCTTCCATTCGGTGATGGAGAGGCCAGAACCCGTCAGCCGCGTCGCGCCGCCGACGATCACCATCACGAAGACGAGCGCGGCGACGATCCAGAGCCAGCGGCGGATGCCGGCGTGCTTCCCGCCCTGCAGGATGATCGAAGGGGGTTTCTCGATGGCAATCGTCACGGAAGCGGGGCCTTCGGTCGCATCGGATACGCTTCACAAGCGCGTTGGCAGGTGACAGATAGTCCGCGCGCCGGGGCCAAGACAACGCCCGCATTGCCGCAGCCCGGACAAGCGCATGGAGATCGCGTGATGAGACAGACCCACCGCAAGCTGATCGGCACCGTCGCGATCCTGGTCTTCGTCTGCGTCTACGCGCTCGTCGCCATGGCGCTGGCGCAGGGGCGGATCACCGAAGCCCCCAAGCTCGTGCAGACCATCGCCTATATCGCGCTCGGCCTCGCCTGGGTGCTGCCGCTGCTGCCGCTGATCCGGTGGATGGAGCGGAAGGACGGGCAGTGAGTTTTCATTGAAGAGCGCCTATCCGACAAAATAAAAATACAAAATCACCGCATACGGCACTGATACGGAGAAAATACCGATCTTTCTGCTGAAAGCAAAAATCAAACCGGAGAGAACAAACAATCCATAAGTCGGAGCAATCCGCGCATCATCATGAACATGCGGCATATTCTTTGACATATACAAAATAAACAGGAATGGAGTCAGGATTATCGCGCCAAAAACCTTTGATAGAATGACTTCATACGCCGATTCACTCACGTAGAAGAATAACCATCCGCCCACGAACAAGATGGCGGGCACGACCACGAATCCAAAGAATTCACCACTCATAGTGTCGTCCCACCAAGCTAAGCGGCATTGACCTTCCGCCCCCGGTTCCAGAGCCATAACGGCAAGCCCGACAGCAGCGCCCTCACGGCCGCTTCGCTCTGGTGCAGCCCGTTCAGCGAGACGCGCGGCAGGGCGTGGAGGTGTGCGGCATGCCCGGCGAAGACATGGCCGGGCCGGGTCGTCACCGCGCTGGCATATCCTGCCTCCCGTGCCAGCGCGAAGTCGCGCGGACCGGCCGAGGTCGGATCGCCGACCGGATAGGCGAAATGCCGGACGGAAACGCCGAGTTCGGCCTCCAGCCGCTCCTTGCCCTCGGCGATCTCCCGGCGCGCGAAGGCCTTATCGTGCTTGGCCAGCATCGGGTGGCTGAGCGTATGAGCGCCGATCGTCACGCCAGGCGCACCGGCCAGCGCGCGCAGCGTCTCCCAGGGTAGGCATTCGCGCTCAGCCAACGCGGCAGAGTCGATGCCGGCCTGCGCGGCGAGATCTGAAATCGCTGACAGCAGAATCGCTTCCGGGTGCTTTCGCAGACGCCAGTAGAGCCTGTCGAAGGCACGCTGCTTTTCGGCATCGCTGCCGCTGCGCGCCACGAAGGAGCCATCCGGCAGGGTGAGCGCGATCTCAGGCAGCGCCCGGATCGCCTCCTCCAGTTCCAGCCACCAGAGCCGTGCGGTGCGATCGGCGAATCCCGGCGTGACGAAGAGCGTCCAGGGGGCGCCATGCTTCGCCAGCACCGGCCAGGCATGCTCGACATTGTCGCGGTAGCCGTCGTCGAAGGTCAGCGCGACGAAGAAGCGGCCCTTGCGCGGCGCGGAGAGCCGCAGCAGCGCTTCGTCGAGCGAGACCAGATCGTAGCCCTCCGAACGGATCAGCGTCAGCGTGCGGTCGAGGAAATCGGGCGTGATCTCGAGGATGCCGTTGGGGCGGAAGCCTTCGCCGCCCTGCGGGCGGACATGGTGCAGCGTCAGAATGACGCCCGCTCCTTGAGCTAGCCCCCTGCCCCAGCGGTCGGCGCCGGTCGCCGAGATCGCCGCGAAGACGGCGGAGAAGGCTTGATGGCGCAGGTTCATCTGTCCGATCCGCGGCAACCGCTCGCTAACGCTGTTCGCCGATGCCGGCGCCTGGGAAGCGCGATCTTGCCCAGTCCGTTCACAATAGCGGGTTAAGGAGGCGGCATCGTCCGCTTCCGAGGTCGGCCATACGATGTCCGCAGTCGCCGAATCCACATTCGCCGAAAGCCCGCCCGCGGCCTCGCCGATGGGCAACAGGCATGCCGGAGCCGCGCGGCCCTGGCACGCGATCACGGTGACCGACGACATCGCCGCCATCGAGGCCGAGTGGCGCGATCTCGAAACACGCGCGCTGCTGACCCCATATCAGGCCTATGGCTGGGTGCGCCCCTTCGTCGAGACGGTCGGCGCGGCGGACGGCATGAACTTCCGCCATGTCGTGCTGCGCGACGCTATGGGCCAGCCGCTGGCGATCCTGCCGCTGGTGATCACCCGCCGCAACGGCATCCGCTTCGCCGAATTCATCGGCGGCAAGCACGCCAATTACCATATGGGGCTCTACGCGCCCGATTTCGCTGCGCCGATGGGTGCGGACACGATGCGCCTGATGCTGTCCGAGATCAGCGCCATGATCGGTGGGCTCGACGCCTTCATCTTCGTGAACCAGCCGACGCAGTGGCAAGGCATCGCCAATCCGCTGGCGGCGCTGGCCGCAGGCCCCAGCCCGAGCGGCGCCTACAAGCTCGCGCTCGTTCCCGGCGACGGCGACGGCTCGCTGCGGCGCTCGATGAGCAGCCATGCCCACAAGAAGCTGAAGAACAAGCGCAACCGCTTCGCCGAGTTCGGCCCCTCCGAGCTCGTTCGGGCACGGGAGCCTGCCGAGATCAACAAGGTGATCGACGCTTTCCTCCGGCAGAAGGCCGCCCGCTTCAGGATGATGGGCGTGCCCGATCCCTTCGCCTCGCCTGCGGTGCGCGCTTTCCTGGAGCGTGGGGCCCTGGCCGAAGGCGCATCGGCGCCGGGGCTGGAACTGTACTCGCTCGACGTCGCCGGGCAGTCCGTCGCGACCTATGTCGGCGCCGTTCAGGGCGCGCGCTTCTCGGGGATGGCGACCTCCTTCGACATGGAGAGCGAGGTCGCCAAGACCAGCCCGGGCGAAATCCTGCTGGTCGACCTGATCAAGCTGAAATGTCGCGAGGGGACGACCGTGTTCGATCTCGGCGTCGGTGAAGCCCGCTACAAGACGACGATCTGCGACCAGCGCGACGAACTGGTCGACAGCTTCCTGCCCTTGACGGCCAAGGGCCGCGCCTTCGTCTGGTTCAGCCGGGCCAAGCGCGAAGCCAAGCGACGGATCAAGGCCTCGCCGCTCGCGCTGAAGATCGCGCATCGGGGGTTGGGCATGCTGAATCGTGGGCGTAGCCGCGCTGTCGAGGATTGAGCCAGATCCGTTGATACGCGGAACCGCGCCGTCATCCTGGGCGGAGCGAAGCGGAGACCCGGGATCCATCATAGGGCGCGTCGGAGCCCTATGATGGATCCCGGAGCTGCGCGGCTTCGCCGCTTGTCCAGCAACTGTGTGACGGGCTGTCAAGCGTGGGCTGGATCATAGGGGGTGTCGGCCTTGATGAGGGCGTTGAGGATCGTGACGAGTTTTCGTCCGACGGCGGTGAGGGCGACCTTGTTGGCT
>DATDBB010000151.1:0-6930 GCA_036525085.1 Allobosea sp. | reverse complement strand
AAACGCGAACGGCGATCCTTGCGGATCGCCGTTCGCCGGGCTGGTGCCCTCAATCTGGTGCGGTCAAGAGGACTCGAACCTCCACGGGTCTCCCCGCTACCACCTCAAGGTAGTGCGTCTACCAATTCCGCCATGACCGCGGCGTCTCGAAGATCCCTGCGCGGTGGCGGAGAACTCCGGAGCGGCGCGGGTCTAGCAAATCGAATCCGTCGCCACAAGGGCCTTGCAGAGGACTTGCGCAGGAAAAGGCGATCAGGCCGCCGCGGCGACGCTTTGGAGCGTGTAGACCGTCGGGCGTTTCAGCATCTGGGTGATCTCGACGGCGATCTTCGAGCCGCTGACGACGACGATTCCCTTGGCGAAGGGGTGATTGTTGGCGAGAATCTGGACTTCGTCGGTCTCGCTGGCGTTGAGCTCGATGATGGCGCCGCGGCCCATGCGCAGCAGCTTGTAGATCGGCATCCGGGTGGAGCCCAGCACCACCGTCAATTCGACGGGTACGAGTTCGAGATCGGCCTTCAAGTCCTGCCTCCGAGACCCTACTTCAGAATTTGATCAACGAAACTTGCCTGTCGCCCTGTCAGGGCGCATGAGGCTGGCCGCCGCTTCAATCCCGAGGTTGGGCGCAACAGGGTTAATGCGCAGTGAAGACGCGCGAGGCGCTTGCCGAAACATTTCTGGCCGAGGCCGGCTCTCCGCCGGTCGAATGGGTCGTGGCCGAAGGGCTGATCGGCTATGACGACGCGGTCGCCGAGATGGAGATGCGCGCCGGGCTGATCGCCGACGGGCTCGCTCGCGAGCGTGTCTGGCTGGTCGAGCATCCGCCGCTCTACACCGCCGGCACCTCGGCGAAGGACGAGGACCTGATCGCGCCGGAGCGCTTCCCGGTCCATCGCAGCGGGCGGGGCGGGCAGTTCACCTATCACGGCCCGGGTCAGCGCGTGGCCTATGTCATGCTCGACCTGAAGCGGCGCCAGCCCGATCTCAGGCGCTTCGTGGCAGCGCTCGAATCCTGGCTGATCGCGACGCTGGGCGGGTTCAACATCCGGGGCGAGCGCCGCGAGGACCGCGTCGGCGTCTGGGTCCGCCGGCCGGAGAAGGCGGACGGGGCGGAGGACAAGATCGCGGCGATCGGCATCCGCGTGCGGCGCTGGGTCTCGTTCCACGGCATCTCGCTCAATGTCGAGCCGGAGCTGTCGCATTTCGACGGCATCGTGCCCTGCGGCGTCAGCGACCACGGCGTCACCTCGCTGGTCGATCTCGGCCTGCCGCTGACGATGGCCGATGTCGATTCGGTGCTGCGCGCCGAGTTCGAGAACATCTTCGGGCCGACGGTCGCCGGCTGACAGCACCGCGCGACGGCGCTGGTTTACCTCCCGTTGACCAAGCCCGCCCATCCTTCCGTCCGCACAGACGGAGAGGAAAGGGACGAGATGACGAAATTCATGCTCGCGGCCGGCATCGCTGCGTGTCTTGCGGCCTGCACCAACACCGAAACGCGGATCGCCGGGGCTGCGGCCGGGGCGGGGGCGGGGGCGATCGTGCTCGGGCCGATCGGCGCGGTCGCCGGCGGCGCGATCGGGGCGGTGGCCGGGCCGACCGTGACCGGCTCGGTCAGCAAGGTGCAGGAATAGCGCGCTACAGTAAGCGCAGCGACGGCATGGGGGATTTCCGCTTCCGCCTCTGAGCATCCCCGCCGGTTGGCGTTTGCCGCGCGGCGCGCCATAACCCGAGTGAAGAAAACACCGCCTGGGAGCGCGCCGTGCCGGTCATCGAGAGCAAGGTCGATCTGAAATCGGCCGAGACGCGTGCCAATGCCGCGGCCTGGGCCGATCTGCGTTCGGAGTTGCAGGAGCGGCGCGCTTCTGCGGCGCTCGGCGGCAATGCCAAGTCGCGCGAACGGCATACGGCGCGCGGCAAGCTGCTGCCGCGGGAGCGCGTGCTGCGCCTGCTCGATCCGGGCTCGGCCTTCCTCGAGATCGGCTCGCTCGCCGCCTTCGGCATGTATGAGGGCGATGTCCACGGCGCCGGCATGATCGCCGGCATTGGCCGCGTCGCCGGGCGCGAGGTGATGGTGGTCTGCAACGACGCGACCATCAAGGGCGGCACCTATTACCCGATGACGGTGAAGAAGCATCTGCGGGCGCAGGAGATCGCGCGCGAGAACCGGCTGCCTTGCATCTATCTCGTCGATTCCGGCGGAGCCAACCTGCCGCACCAGACCGAGGTCTTCCCCGACCGCGAGCATTTCGGCCGGATCTTCTACAACCAGGCAACGCTCTCGGCGGAAGGGATTCCGCAAATCGCGGTCGTGATGGGCTCCTGCACCGCCGGCGGCGCCTATGTGCCGGCGATGTCGGATGAGACGATCATCGTCAGGAAGCAGGGCACGATCTTTCTGGGCGGCCCGCCGCTGGTGAAGGCCGCGACCGGCGAGGTCGTCTCGGCCGAGGATCTCGGCGGCGCCGATGTGCATGCAAGGCTTTCGGGCGTCGCCGACCACTATGCCGGCGACGACACCCATGCGCTGGCGATCGCGCGGCGCATCGCCGCCAATCTCAACAGCGTCAAGCGGCCGGACATCGACATCGCCGAGGCCGTGGAGCCGCTCTACGATCCGGCCGAACTCGAAGCCGTCGTCCCGACCGACCTGAAGAAACAATACGACATCCGCGAGGTCATCGCCCGGTTGGTCGACGGCTCCGAGTTCGACGAGTTCAAGAAGCTCTACGGCACGACGCTGATCACGGGCTTTGCCCGCATCCACGGCATACCCGTCGGCATCATCGCCAATAACGGCATCCTGTTCTCGGAGAGTGCGCTGAAGGGCGCGCATTTCATCGAACTCTGCTGCCAGCGCCGCATCCCACTGCTCTTCCTGCAGAACATCACCGGCTTCATGGTCGGCCGCGATTTCGAGACGCGCGGCATCGCCAAGGATGGGGCGAAGCTCGTCACGGCCGTCGCCTCGGCCCGCGTGCCGAAGATCACCGTGCTGGTCGGCGGCTCGTTCGGGGCCGGCAATTACGGCATGTGCGGCCGGGCCTATTCGCCGCGCTTCCTGTTCACCTGGCCGAATTCGCGGATCTCGGTGATGGGCGGCGAGCAGGCGGCGAGCGTGCTCGCGACCGTGCGCCGCGACAATATCGAGGCGGACGGCAAGAGCTGGTCGGGCGACGAGGAGGAGGCCTTCAAGGCGCCGATCCGCGATCGCTACGAGCAGGAGGGCTCGCCCTACTACGCCACCGCCCGGCTCTGGGACGACGGCATCATCCTGCCCTCGGAGACCCGCCGCGTGCTGGCGCTGGCCTTCTCCGCCTGCCTGAACGCCGAGGTTCCTGAGACGAAGTTCGGCGTGTTCAGGATGTAGGCGCCTCCCTTCTCCCCTCGGGGGAGAAGGTGTCTGCGAAGCAGACGGATGAGGGGAGTGATGCGCTGTCCTTCCCTCATGCATCAGCGCACGTCACACGCCCCGTGGCGCCAAGCAGGCAAGTCTAAGCAGCCTGCGAACACTTGGCTGCATGCTCCGGCGATTCTACGATTCCGGGCCGCGCCTATACGGCTTTGGCCGTTTGAGACCTGCCCGCCTCAGCGCCAGTTCACCTCGAACGCCGCCACGGGATTCGCGAAGCCCTTCAAGGCTTTATGGCCGAGAGAAACGAGCGGGAACTGGTTCAACACCAACTCTGATACGGCCTCCGACACGACGATGGTGTCGGGCTCCGCCGCGTGGCACAGGCGGGCCGCCGTCTGAACTGTCGTTCCGAACAGGTCGTTGCTGTCTGCAACAGGTTCGCCTGCATCCAGCCCGATCCGCACCCGCAGCTTCTCCTTGCTCGCGAGGTTGAAGGCGTCAAAGGACTGCTGAATTGCTCGGGCACAACCCACCGCTGAAGCGACTTCATGGAAGGAAGCCATGATCCCATCCCCGGTGTGCTTGACCTCGCGTCCCCCCTTGTCGTTGAGGGCGCGGCGTACCAGGGAATCATGGGCTCTGGTCATCTCGACCGCCCTGAGATCGCCTAACCTCGCGGTCATGCCGGTCGAGTCGACGATGTCGGTGAACATGACCGTGCGAAGGGCCGGATCAAACGTTGCATGAGGGCTGTCGCCTTTTGGAGCCGGATCCGAGACGCGACCGAGAAAGGCTTCGACTGCGGAAATATCGACCTCAATGACATCTTTGGCCACATCTCCGTGGGCCTCGTCATGCACCCGCATTGCCGCGTGGATGTCAGGCGCGTCTATGAGGCAAAAGCCTGTACCTCGTGCTTCGTCGAACCAATAAGTCAGGAAGCGCACGCCGTAACGCTCCTGCACCTCCAAGTCCTTGCGATGGGCCTCGGCGATATCGGCTGCAGTGAGACCTTTCAAATCATGCCGATCAAGAAAAATGGGCATCTTTCTCTCCGTCTCGACACTCAGGCCATAGGCGAGAATTGAGCCTCTGCACCGTCAATACACGAAAACCGAGTAGTCGGCTCCTGCTCTGTGTCGGCCGACAAATCTGGCCGCTCTCGATCGTCCGCTCGGAGCCTCCGATGGATCCCGGATCGCTGCCGCTTCGCGGCTTGTCCGGGATGACGCGGTGGTTCCGGAGGGGGGCGGTCGAGTGACCCCTTTCACCCCAACCTAAAAGCCTCATGCACGGCGCTCTGCACGCCGCCGCCCATGATCGGGCCGCCGCCGGCGACGTGGATGGCGTCGCCGACCAGGGCCGCGCCGAGGCCGTGGCGGGGCGTCAGCATCGGGGCGTATTGCTCCCAGCCGTCGCTGGCGGGGTCGTAGGCCTCCATCTGGCCGAAGACGCGGTTGGTGCCTTCGCCGCCCATCACGAAGACCTTGCCGCGATAGAGCACGGCGCCATGGCCGGAGCGGGCGGTGGGCAGCGGGTTGCGCGGCGCCCATCTGTCGGTCGCCGGGTCATAGGCGTGGTGCAGGTTCGAGTTGGTGTGGAACGAATCGACCCGGCCGCCGATGACATGGATCATGTTGCCGATCGCCAGCGTGCCGGTGTGGTCGCGCGCCGTCGGCATCGGCTTGCGCTCGCTCCATCTGTCGATCTTCGGATCGTAGACGAGGTGCCAGTCGACCGAGCGCTTGGTTTCCGTGGTCTCGCCGATCGCGCCGCCGATGACGTGCAGCACGCCCCCCAGCCCGACCACGGCGGCGGAACCGACGGGGCGGGGCAGGCTGGCGATCTCGGCCCAGCGATCCGTCTTCGGGTCCCAGGTGAAGCAGCGCGGATGCGGCTTGCGGTTCTGCTCGATGAAGCCGCCGATGGCGTAGAGCCTGCCGTCGAGGAAGGCGACGCCGACATGGTTGGCGCCGAGCGGCAAGGGTGCGGCGTCGCTCCAGCGGTCGGCCTTCGGCTCGTAGACGTGGTGGTAGGGCCGGTCGACGCGCTGCTCGGCATAGCCGCCGACGATGTGCATGCGGTCCTCATGGGCGGTCGCCCAGGCCATTTCCGAGCGCGGCATGGGCAAGAGCGCCTTGGCGCTCCAGCGGCCGGGATTGGCCGCCTTCGGGGCGGGCGAGTCGAAGACGTTCTGGCTGGTCGCGAGTTCGGGCTTGGGGATGCGGCCGGGCTGGTTCAGCCGCTCGTAATGGCCGCCATGGTGCTCGTGGCCGGGCTGCTGGGCGAAGGCGGGAACGGCAATCGCGGCGCTGCCAGCCGCGAGCAGATGGCGACGGGTCAGGCTGGTCATGTCGATCCTCCCATTTTTCCGAAGAGTATGGCCGCTGACCGCCTTGGCAAGACACGGATGCGACAGGTGGTGCCCTCGCCAAAGCGCGGCGGCTGCGCGCGAATGCCTGTTCCGTCGCGCGAAGGCGCTGCTATGGTTGCGCTTCCATTCAATCGGTTGAAGCCGAAGAAACGACGAGGAAACGCCATGCCTTCCGACCGCAGCTCTGCGCACAACAAGGTCGCCATCATCACCGGAGCCGGATCGGGCGTCGGGCGGGCCGTGGCGCTCGCCTTCCTGAAGGACGGCTACCGCACCGTGCTGGCAGGCCGCCGCGCGGACGCGCTGGAGGAGACGATCGCGCTGTCGGGCGTGCCGGCCCCGCAGGCGCTCGCCGTCTCGACGGATGTCACCGACAAGGCCTCGGTCGCGAACCTGTTCGCGAAGACGAAGGAAGCATTCGGCCGGGTCGACGTGCTGTTCAACAATGCCGGCGTCAATGCGCCCGGCGGCATCATGCTGGAGGACCTCTCGCTGGAGGATTGGCAGAAAGTCGTCGACACCAACCTGACCGGGCCGTTCCTGTGCACGCAGGAGGCTTTCAAGGTAATGCGGGACCAGCAGCCGCAGGGCGGGCGCATCATCAACAACGGCTCGATCTCGGCCCATGCGCCGCGGCCGAACTCGGTCGCCTATACCGCCACCAAGCACGCCATCACCGGCCTGACCAAGACCGCCTCGCTCGATGGCCGCAAATACGGCATCGCGGTGGGCCAGGTCGATATCGGCAATGCGCTGACCGAGATGGCGCGCAAGATGACGACCGGCGTGCCGCAGGCCGACGGCTCGATCAAGGTCGAGGCGGTGATGGACGTCGACAACGTCGCGACGACCGTGCTGCACATGGCCGCGCTGCCGCCGGAAGCGAACGTGCTGTTCGTCACGGTGATGGCGACGAACGCGCCGTTTGTCGGGCGCGGGTGAGGGCTGGCGTCCCCGCCTTGCCGTCGAACCTCCCCGTCATTCCGGACGCAGCGAAGCGGAGATCCGGAATCCATGCCTGAAGCTCGATCGGTTATGTTCCGGCATGGATCCCGGATCGGCGCGGCTTCGCCGCTTGTCCAGCAACTGTGTGACGGGCTGTCAAGCGTGGGCTGGATCATAGGGGGTGTCGGCCTTGATGAGGGCGTTGAGGATCGTGACGAGTTTTCGTCCGACGGCGGTGAGGGCGACCTTGTTGGCT
>DATDBB010000150.1:0-7258 GCA_036525085.1 Allobosea sp. | reverse complement strand
CGCTGGCGCCAATCCTCGACATGCCAGCCGGTCATCGCCAGAAGCAGACTCATGCGTGCGAACTCTCCGTGATGCGTTCCGCGATCAGTACGCCGCGTTCCGGCGCACCCTCTCCCAGCCGATAGGCCTCGCGCAAGCGCCGCTGCGCCATGGCGAAGCCCGCCTCGTCACGGGCATGGACGATGCCGAGCGGGCGGTCGGGGCCCACAGCGTCGCCGACGCCCGCGAGCGCGACGATGCCGACGGCATGGTCGATCGGGTCCTGCGGCCGCGTGCGCCCGCCGCCGAGCGCTACGACGGCCTGCCCGGCGCCGCGCGTGTCGATGGCCTGCACGGTGCCGGATGTCTCCGGAAAGACCGGCCGGGCGATCGGCGCGACGGCGAGATGCTTCTCCGGCCGCTCCAGCAGGTCGGAAGGGCCGCCGAGCGCCGCGATCATTCTGGCAAAGCGCTCGGCTGCCGCGCCGCTGGCGAAGGCGGCTTCGATCTTCGCCTTCGCCTCGTCGATGTCGGCCGCGAGCTTGCCGAGCAGCAACATCTCGGCTGCCAGCGCCACCGTGACCTCGTGGAAGCGCGGCTCGCGCTGCTTGCCGGTGAGGTGATCGAGCGCATAGGCGACTTCGAGCGCGTTGCCGGCGCTGGTCGCGAGCGGTTCGTCCATGTCGGTCATCAACGCCGTCGTCGGCAATCCGGCGCCATTGGCGACGCCGACCAGGGCATCAGCCAGCGCCAGTCCCTTGCGATACTCCGGCAGAAACGCGCCCGAGCCGTATTTCACGTCCATCACCAGCCCGTGCAGCCCGGCCGCGAGCTTCTTCGACAGGATCGAGGAGGTCAGCAGCGGAATCGTCTCGACCGTCGCGGTGACGTCGCGAATGGCGTAGAGCCGCTTGTCGGCGGGCGCGAGATCGGCGGTCTGGCCGATGATGGCGCAACCCTCGGCCCTCACGACCCTACGGAAAAGCGCATTGTCCGGCTGCGTGACATAGCCCGGCACGGCGTCGAGCTTGTCGAGCGTGCCGCCGGTATGGCCGAGGCCGCGTCCGGAAATCATCGGCACATAGCCGCCGCAGGCCGCGACCGCGGCCGCCAGCGGCAGGCTCACCGTATCGCCGACGCCGCCGGTCGAATGCTTGTCGAGGGCCGGGCCGGGCAAATCGTCCCAGTTCAGTACCGTGCCGGAATCGCGCATCGCCAGCGTCAGCGCGACGCGTTCGCGGACGGTCATGTCGCGGAAGAAGATCGCCATGGCAAAGGAGGCGGCCTGCCCCTCGCTGACCGACCCATCCGCAATGCCGGCGACGAACTGGCGGATATCGGCATCGGGCAGCTCGCCGCCATCGCGCTTGGCGGCAATGATTTCCTGCGTCAGTTTCATCTCAATAGGGTCCGCTCGCCTGTCCCGCCGTACCTCCGGCGATCACGTCCACCAGCACCTGATGCAGGCCGCTCGCGCCGAAGCGGAAGGTTTCGGGTGTCGCCCAGTGCGGACCCATGATCTGGTCGGCGAGCGCGAGATAGCTCGCCGCATCAGCCAGGCTACGGATGCCGCCGGAGGGCTTGAGCCCGACCGGGCGTCCAGCCTTGGCGATGACTTCCAGCATCGTCTGTGCCGCAGGCAGGCTGGCGGAATGCGCGGTCTTGCCGGTCGAGGTCTTGATGAAGTCGGCGCCGGCCGCAATGGCGAGTTCGGACGCCTCACGGACACGGTCGAGATCGGGATACTCGCCGGTTTCGAGAATGACCTTCAACGTTGCCCCGTTGTCACGATGGCTCCGGACCGTTTCGATCATGAGGCGCGCTCTCTGAGGATCGCCGTCGAGGAACGCCTTCCATGGCATCACCAGATCGATTTCATCCGCTCGCGCGTTGAGCGCCTCATCGACCTCTCGCTCGACCTCACGAACGGATGCGTCTCCGCTTGGAAAGTTCACCACCGTCGCGATCCGGACCGGACCGGCTCCGAGGATGTCCCGCGCCTTGGCAACGAAGCGCGGCCAGATGCAGATCGCAGCCACTGGCCCCGGCGTCGAGACCGCCTTGGCGCAGAGCGCAGCCAGCCCGGCCTCGTCGGCGCTATCGGAAAGATCGGTCAGGTCGAGCAGCGCCAGCGCGCGCGCCGCCAGTTGTGCATCCGTGGCCGGCATCACAGCGTCCTCAGGAAAGCGCGCAGCAACCGCGCGAGATCGGCGGCGGCGGCGCTGGCGACATCCTTGGTCTCGCCATGGTCAGGCGCCCCGCCATGCAGGCCCGCGCCCATATTGGTGACGACCGACAGCCCGGCAACCCGCAGGCCATGGCGCCGCGCCAGGATGACCTCCGGCACGGTCGACATGCCCACCAGATCGGCACCCATCACCTGCGCCATCCGGATCTCGGCCGGCGTCTCGAAGCTCGGCCCCGAAAACCACATATAGACGCCCTCGCCGAGCGACAGGCCCTCCGTCGCGCCTGCCGCCTTGAGGCCCGCGCGCAAACCCGGATCATAGGCATCGACCATCGGCACGAAGCGCCCGTCGCCGCCATCGCCGACGAGCGGGTTCGGCCCGTTGAAATTGATGTGGTCGGTGATCAAGGCCATGCTGCCGGGCGGCATCTCGGGCTTCAGCGAGCCGGCCGCATTGGTCAGGATCAGCGGCGGCGAGCCGAGCGCCGAGAGCATGCCGAGCGGCACCCGCATCACGGCTGAGTCACCGCCCTCGTAGTAATGCGCCCGGCCCTGGAAGATCAGCACCTTCTTGCCTTCGAGCCGGCCGATACAAACCTGCCGCGCATGGCCGGACACCGCTCCGGCCGGAAAGCCCGGAATGGCGGGGTAGGGAATCCGGATCGCATCCTCGAGCTGGTCGGCGAGGCCGCCGAGCCCCGTCCCCAGAACGATGGCGCAGTCGATCGGAGCCGTTGCGCCGTGCTCGGCGAGAATGGCTGCGGCTCTGGCGAATGGGTCTTCGATCATGCCATTTCGTCCGGTCGTCCGAGTTGGGACGCAAGTTCAAACGCGGGGTCATCCCGGGCGACCGCAGGGAGACCCGGGATCCATTCCGGAACCTCACCGATGCTCGCTCCGGAATGGATCCCGGATCTCCGCTTCGCTGCGTCCGGGATGACGGAGGCATGGTCGGACATGGGAAAGCCGCAAATCACCGGCGCAAATTGTCCGGTCCGAAGGAGGCTGGCAACAGCTCCGACAGCGAAAACATCTGCCGTATGCCGCCGGGGCCGGCGATCGCCACGGGCGTCTCCGGGCCTGCGAATTCGCGGATGCGCTGGCGGCAGGCGCCGCAGGGCGTGACGAGAACCTCGCCATCTCCGATCACCAGAACGGCCGTGATGCGGCTGGCGCCGCCGGCGATCATCGCCGAGATTGCGCCTTGTTCGGCGCAACTGCCTGAGGGATAGGCGGCGTTCTCGACATTGCAGCCGGGATAGACGACGCCGTCATCGGCCAGGATCGCCGCGCCCACCCTGAAGCGTGAATAGGGCACATAGGCCAGGGGTTGCACGCGCGCGGCTGCCGCAAACAGGGCCTCGAAATCGACCTCCGTCTCACTCATCACGCTCAGCGTTCCTTCACATAGGGCAGGCCCGAGGCCTTGGGCGGCGTCGACTTGCCGATGAAGCCGGCGAGCAGGATCACCGTCATCAGATAGGGCAGCGCCTGGATCGCCTGCACCGGAACCTGCCCGATGCCGGGCAGCGCGACGCCCTGCAGCCGGATCGCGACCGCGTCCAATCCGCCGAAGAGCAGGCAAGCCCAGAATGCCGGCCAGGGCCGCCAGTTGGCGAAGATCACGGCGGCCAGCGCGATGAAGCCCTTGCCGGCGGTCATATGTGGCAGGAAACCCGCCGATTGCGAGATGGCGAGATAGGTCCCGCCCAGCCCGCAGAGCGCGCCGCAGATCACCACCGCGCCATAGCGCAGCGCCGTGACCGAGATGCCGGCGGTGTCGACCGCAGCCGGGTTTTCGCCCACCGCGCGCAGGCGCAGGCCGAAGCGGGTTCGCTTGAGCACCAGCGCGGTCAGAACGACGGCGAGCAAGGCGAGATAGGCCGGCGCAGCATGGCCGGATACGACCTCGTCATAGAGCAGGCCGAGCCCGGGGACATGCGCGCGCAGCGTCGCGGCGAAGGGCAGGGCGATGTCGCCGAAGCGTGCCGCGCTCTCCAGTGTCGGCGTCCTCCCGCCCTGCCCGAACCAGGCATTGCCGAGGATCACGGTCAGCCCCGCCGCCAGCATGTTGATGGCGACGCCGGAGACGATCTGGTTGCCGCGCCAGGTGATCGCAGCGAAGCCATGCACCAGCGCAAGGCCGATCGAGGCCAGGATGCCTGTGCCGAGCCCGGCCCAGGCCAAGCCCGTATGATAGGCGGCGACCGCCGAGGCGAAGGCAGCGATCAGCATCTTGCCCTCGAGGCCGATATCGACGACGCCGGCGCGCTCCGACCAGAGCCCGGCCATGGCGGCGCAGAGCAGCGGCACCGACAGCCGGATCGCCGAGTCGAGGACGACGGCGAAGGTCGCGATCCACTCCATCGTCAGCGGCTTCCTTCTGTCTTTCCGGGGCTTCGGGCAGCGAAGAACCCGGAACTCACGACTGGGCGCGGAAGGTTGATGTCGCCACGGTCGGGCTCACCCGGTCGTGGGTTCCGGGTTCGGTCCTGCGGACCGCCCCGGAATGACAGATGGGGGCGCGTCGTCATGCTGCCCGCCCGAGACGGAGCCCGCTCGCCACCACGCGGCGGAACAATCCGTCGAGCGCCCCGGCGAAGAGGATGACGACGCCGCCGATGACCACGACCATGTCGCGGGTGATGCTCGGCTTGTCGAAGGAGAGTTCCGCGCCGCCCTGATAGAGCACGCCGAAGAGCAGCGCGGCGAGCGCGACGCCGATGGGATGGCCGCGCCCCATCAGCGCCACCGCGATGCCGACGAAACCATAGCCGGCTGTGAAATCCAGCAGCAGCCGGTGCTGCACGCCCATCACCTCGTTGACGGCGAGCCCGCCGGCCAGCGCACCCGAGATCGCCATCGCGACCATGGTGATGCGGGCGGGCGAAATGCCGGCATAGGCGGCGGCTCTCGGATTGGCGCCGACGGTGCGGATCGCATAGCCCAGCCGCGAGCGGAAGATCAGCGCCCAGACCGCGGCGAGGGCCGCGAGCGCCAGCAGGAAGGCCGAGTTCAGCGGTGTCGCGGGGAGCTTGAAGCCGAGCGGCGCGAGCAGCTTGTGCATCGGCGTCAGGATGGCATGGGCCGCGAATTCCGGCGTTTCCGGCTGCATCGAGCCCGGCTTCCCCATGACCTCGACCAGGAGATAGACGGTCAGCGTCGCCGCCAGGAAATTGAACATGATGGTGGTGATGACGACATGGCTGCCGCGCGTCGCCTGCAACCAGCCCGGAATGAACCCGTAGAGCGCCCCGCCTGCCGCCGCGGCCAGCACCGCCAGCGGTACCAGCAGAACCCCCGGCAGCGGCGCCAGCCAGAGGCAGGCGAGCGCGGCGAAGATGCCCGCGACCGCAGCCTGCCCCTCGCCGCCGATATTGAACAAGCCAGCATGGAAGGCGACCGCGACGGCAAGCCCCGTGAAGATGAAGTTCGTGGTGTAGTAGAGCGTGAAGCCGATGCCCTCCGCCGAACCGAGCGCCCCGTGCAGCAGCAGCGCGGTCGCCTCGAGCGGGCTCTCGCCGATCCCGAGCACGACGAGGCCGGCGACGACGAGCGCCGCTGCGACCGAGACGAGCGGCACGAGCGCGGTATCGGCCCAGCGCGGGAGTTCGATGGGAGCGGCGCTCATCTAAACGCACTCGAAACGATACTGGCGCGCGGGAGCCCCTCCCCCTTGTGGGGAGGGGTTGGGGTGGGGGGCGATCGACTGGGCGAGCGATCACCAAGCGGCCCGCCCCCCCTCTCTATCTCTCCCCCACGAGGGGGGAAAGAAGAGCCGGACTCGCGCCGCGCCGGACACACCATCACGCCGCCTCCTCCGCCACGCCGGCCATCAGCAGCCCGAGATCGCGCTCGTCGGCCGTTTCGGCCATGCGCTCGCCGGTGATCCGCCCGCCGCACATGGCGAGGATGCGGTCGGACAGCGCCATCACTTCCTCGAGTTCGACCGAGACCAGCAGGATCGCGACGCCGGCGTCGCGCAATGCGATCAGCCGGCGATGGATGAACTCGATCGCGCCGATATCGACGCCGCGGGTCGGCTGGCCGACGAGGAGCACCTTCGGGGCCCGTTCGATCTCACGGGCGAGCACGATCTTCTGCTGGTTGCCGCCGGAGAACTTGGCCGTCTTCAGGCCGGGATCGGGCGGGCGCACATCATAGGCTGCGAAGGTCTCGCGCGCCTGCGCCGCGATCCTCGCCGGAGACAGGAAGGGGCCGGGGCCGAGCGAGGGATCGTCCTGGTAGCCGAGAATCGCGTTCTCGGCGGCCGGAAAGGCGGTGACGAGGCCGGTGCGGTGGCGATCCTCGGGGATGTGCATCACGCCGAGCTTGCGTAAGCGCGCCGGGTTGCGGTCGGCGCCGGTGAGGATGGTCCCGTCCAGCCTGATGACGCCGCGCGAGGGAAGGCTGAGGCCGGCGAGCACTTCGAGCAGTTCGCTCTGGCCGTTGCCGGCGACGCCGGCGATCCCGACGATCTCGCCGGCATGGAGCGTCAGGTCGACGCCGTTCAGCAGCGCGACGCCGCGCGCATCGACGAGGTCGAGCCCGACCGCCTCCAGAACCTTCGCGCCCCGTTGCTTCGGCTGCTTCTCGACCCGCAGCAGCACGCGGCGGCCGACCATCGCCTCGGCGAGTTCCGGCGGCGAGGTCTCGGCGGTGGAAAGATGCGCCACCATCTCGCCGCGCCGCATGACGGACACCCTGTCCGTCACCTCCATGATCTCGCGCAGCTTGTGCGTGATCATGATCACGGTCTTGCCCTGGGCGCGCAGCGCCCGCAGCAGGGCAAAGAGTTGGTCCGCCTCGGGCGGCGTCAGAACGGCGGTCGGCTCGTCCAAGATCAGGATCTCGGCGCCGCGATAGAGCGCCTTCAGGATTTCGACGCGCTGCTGCAGGCCGACCGAGAGATCGCCGACGATCGTCTCGGGATCGATGACAAGGCCGTAGTCGGCAGCCAGCCGCGAAAGCTCGGCGCGCGCCCGGGAGAGCCCGCCCTTGAGGAAGGCGCCGCCCTCGGCGCCGAGCACGACGTTCTCGACGACGCTCAGCGTCTCCACCAGCATGAAATGCTGGTGGACCATCCCGATG
>DATDBB010000149.1:0-2350 GCA_036525085.1 Allobosea sp. | reverse complement strand
GCCGCGCACCTGGTCAACTTGAGGAGAGCATGATGCTGGCGATCCAGGGTCTGAAATGCATCTACGACACCGGCGCGCGGGGCTGGGCCATCGAGCTCGCCCTGAGCGGCGAGGGCGAGGAAGCGGTGCGCCGCTTCGACGTCGATGGCCCCGACGATGCGGAGATGCTGATCGAGGCCTTCGAGGATTCCACCTCCAGCGCCTTCGATCCGGCGACGGGTGAGATCGTCTTCGCTTATGAATATGCCGATTTCGGCGTCGAGGAAGACGACGAGGACGAAGAGGGCGACGACGGCGAGGTGTCCGAGGACCACGCCGACGAGGACGAAGAGAAGGGCAAGCAATGAATCTGACGCCGCGCGAAAAGGACAAGCTGCTCGTCGCCATGGCCGCCATGGTGGCGCGGCGCAGGCTGGAGCGCGGCGTCAAGCTGAACTATCCCGAAGCCGTCGCGCTCATCACCGACTTCGTCGTCGAGGGCGCGCGCGACGGCAGGTCGGTCGCCGATCTGATGCAGGCCGGCGCCCATGTGATCTCGGCCGATCAGGTCATGGACGGCATCGCCGAACTGATCCACGACGTCCAGGTCGAGGCGACCTTTCCTGACGGTACCAAGCTCGTGACCGTGCATGAGCCGATCCGCGGAGCAGCGGATACTATGAAGCCCGGCGAGATCACCACGCTGCCCGGTGACCTGATCATGAACGAGGGCCGCGAAAGCCTGTCACTGACGGTCGCCAACACCGGCGACCGGCCGATCCAGATCGGTTCCCACTACCATTTCTTCGAGGCCAATCCGGCGCTCTCCTTCGAACGCGACAGGGCGCGCGGCTTCCGCCTCGACATCCCCGCCGGAACGGCGGTGCGCTTCGAACCGGGCCAGACCCGCGAAGTCCGGCTGGTCGCGCTCGCCGGCAAGCGCGAGGTTTACGGGTTTCGGCAAGAGGTGATGGGGAAATTGTGACGCAAGCCGAAGCGCCCGCGGCGTGTTCGCCCGGTTCGGTTTCCGCTCTCCACAAGTGAGGCAGTCCAATGCTGCGATGCCGGAACTGGCGAAACTCCTTACGTTGTGCGATAAGTAAGGAGCTTCATTCGTTGTAAGGAGGAGGCCAAATGTCCAGCTTCATCGCCAAAGTGACCTCGAAGGGTCAACTGACGATTCCGGCAGAACTTCGCCGCGAATGGACGCTTGCAGCCGGCGACACTGTCGCGTTCACGCGGATGCATGACGGCACTGTCCGGGTCTGGCCGCGGAACCTGCCGGCCACCGCGATCTGCGGCATGCTCGCGCATCTCAAGAGCGATCCCGCCTATGAAAGCGACGACGATGCCATCATGGACCAGGTCCTCGAAGACGACGAGCGGACCAAAACGGCCCGCAATCGATCGAACGCAGCGTGATTGGTCTCGATTCAAACGTTCTGCTTCGAGCCGTTCTGAGCGATGATCCGGTCCAATCGCCGTCGGCGAACGCGCTGATCGCGACACTGTCGGCCGACAGGCCCGGTTACATCAATCTCGTGGTCCTGGCGGAGTTTACATGGACGCTCCGGCGGAAGGGCAAGGCCAAGCCACAGGAGATCGCTGCTGTCGTGACGACGCTGCTTCGAAGCTCGGCCTACGTATTCGAGGCGCCGGAACTCGTCGTCCGCGCGGTCGAACTGTCTGAACATGGATATGGCTTCAACGATGCGCTTATCGGGGTCGTCAATCGGCACGCCGGATGCATAGAGACCGCGACTTTCGATAAGGGCGCTCCAACGGACGCCGGATTTTCGCTCTTGTCCAGAATCTGAGGCCTGGCCCATGCCCTTCAACTTCCCGCGCAATGCCTATGCCGCGATGTTCGGCCCCACCACCGGCGACACGGTGCGCCTCGGCGATACCGAACTCGTCATCAAGGTCGAGAAGGATTTCACCACCTATGGCGAGGAGGTGAAGTTCGGCGGCGGCAAGGTCATCCGCGACGGCATGGGCCAGTCGCAGGTCAGGAATGCCGATGGCGCGGTCGACACCGTCATCACCAACGCGCTGATCCTTGACCACTGGGGCATCGTCAAGGCCGATATCGGCATCAGGGCCGGGCGTATCTGCGCCATCGGCAAGGCCGGCAACCCGGACATCCAGAGCGGTTTCGGCAATTTCGACCCCACCGAGACGATCATCGTCGGCCCCGGCACCGAGGTCATCGCGGGCGAGGGCAAGATCGTCACCGCCGGCGGCTTCGACAGCCATATCCACTACATCTGCCCGCAGCAGATCGAGGATGCGCTGATGAGCGGCCTCACCACCATGTTAGGGGGCGGCACCGGCCCGGCCCATGGCACGCTGGCGACGACCTGCACGCCCG
>DATDBB010000148.1:0-7124 GCA_036525085.1 Allobosea sp. | reverse complement strand
ACGCGAAAAGGTCATCAAAAGGAGGCGGCGTGGATCGGCGCCGCTCACGATCAGATGGGCGACGCGATGGGCCAGCGTGTTGGTCTTGCCTGATCCGGCGCCGGCTATAACCAGTAGGGGCGAGGCGGCTTCCGTGCCCACTCCATGGGTGACAGCCTTACGCTGCGCCACGTTCAGGGCGTCGAGATAAGCCGGCCCAGTGGTGGGAGAATCAATCGCGAGCATCCGGAGAATCGACCACGATTCGTGTTTTGTTCGCAATGGTTCTGATAGGGAAGCAGCACTTTGACCGGGGCTTCAACCAACAGGCATGCACCGACGGGGCGCATATTCGATTGTGGCGTCGTCGCCGAAGCCGTTGCATGACCAACGGAGGAACCTGAGGACAAGACCCGTTGAATGGGTCCAGCCTGAAGTGTGTCTCTCGGCTGCACGGTCGGGGCCTCCGATACGGATCGAACGCCCCGTCATCGCCTACAGCACCACCGACATCCCGCCATCGACATAGATGATCTGGCCGTTGACGTAGTCGGACGCCGCCGAGGCGAGGAAGACCGCCGCCCCGACGAGCTCGCCTGGCTTGCCCCAGCGCCTGGCCGGCGTGCGGCCCTTCACCCAGGCGTCGAAGGTCGGGTTGTCGATCAGCGCCTGGTTCATGTCGGTGATCATGTAGCCCGGGCCGATCGCATTCGCCTGGATGCCGTGCTCGGCCCATTCCGCCGCCATCGCGCGGGTCAGCATCTTGATGCCGCCCTTGGCGACCGTATAGGGCGCGACCGTCGCGCGCGCGAGCTCGCTGGTGAGCGAACCGATATTGATCACCTTGCCATGCCCGCGCGCGATCATGCGCTTGGCCGCCTCGCGCCCGATCATGAAGGCCGAAGTCAGGTTGGTGTCGATCACCCGCTGCCAGTCGGCCGTCGCGAGCTCGACCATCGGCTTGCGGAACTGGATGCCGGCATTGTTGACGAGGATGTCCACCGTGATGCCGGCGGCATCGAAGGTCTCGAAGGTCCTGATGATGTCGGCCTCGGAGGTCACGTCGAAGGCGGCGGGTTCGGCGGCGTGGCCGGCCTCGTGGAACTGCGACACTGCCTCGGCGACGCGCAGCGGGTCGGTGCCGTTGATCAGGATGCGCGCGCCGGCGACGGCGAGCCCTTCCGCCATGGCGCGGCCGAGGCCGCGCGAGGAGCCGGTGACGAGGGCGGTCTTGCCGGTAAGGTCGAAGAGAGGGTTGGTCATGGGCGCCGTTCTCCAGCGATGATCGTGATCTTACACAATTGCGCCGTCATCCCGGGCGACCGGAGGGAGACCCGGGATCCATGCCTGAACCTTCTTCGGAAATGCTCCGGCATGGATCCCGGATCGGCGCCGCTTTGCGGCTTGTCCGGAATGACAACGCGTCGTTTAGAAATGGGAGCAGCGACTACAGGCTGGAGCGGCGAACCGTCAGGTCCGCCCGTTCGAACACGGCGGGCAGGAGTTCGACGCCGAGGCCGGGGCCTTCCATCGGCAGGACATAGCCGTCCTTGAACACCGGCATCGTCGTGACGAGCTCGTTGTACCAGCCGGTGTAGAAAGCGCGCACCGATTCCTGGATCAGCGTGTTCGGCTGGCTGAAGGAGGCGTGGATCGCCGCGATGAAGCCGACCGGGCCGATGCAGTCATGCGGCGCGAACGGGCGGTGATAGGTGTCGGCCATCGCCGCGATCTTGCGCCCTTCCGTCAGGCCGCCGGTCCAGCACAGGTCCGCCATGACGATGTGCATGGCGTCGCGGTCGAGCATGTCCTTGTAGGGGAAGCGCGACCCCAGCGTCTCGCTGGCGCAGACCGAGACCGTGGTCGAGCGCGCGAACTCGGCGAGCGCCTGCGGCGAGTTCATCCGGATCGGGTCCTCGTACCAGGTCGGGCTGTACTGCTCGAGCTCGCGGGCGATCTTGATGGCGGTCGGCAGGTTCCAGAGCGAGTGCAGCTCCACCATGATCTCTATTCTGTCGCCGACCGCCTTGCGGATCTTCTCGAAGGGCTCGCAGGCCCGGCGCATCTGCTCCGGCGTGATGAACAGGCCGTGGTTCTCGATCGCGGCCGGATCGAACGGCCAGATTTTCATGGCGGTGATGCCGCTCTCCAGCAGGCTCTCGGCGACGGCATCGGCTCGGTTCATGAAGCCGTCGAGATCCTCATAGGGGCCTTCGGTCGCGCCGAGATTCCAGGTCGAGACCGGCTTGATGTTCTGCGAGCGGACATAATTGTAGCCGGCGCAGGTGTTGTAGATGCGCTGCTTGTCGCGGCACAGGCCCCCGAGCATCTGGTGCACCGGCTGGCCGCAGACCTTGCCGAAGACGTCCCAGAGCGCGATGTCGACCGCCGAGGTCGCCCGCGACTCGACGCCGGTCGAGGCCTGCGCCATCGGCAGGTTCGTCATCTCCCGGTGCAGCGCCTCGATATGCAGCGGGTTCTTTCCGAGGAGCCGCATGGCGAGCGTGTCGTGCAGATGCGCCTCGACGGCGCCCGCGCCGTAGAAGGTCTCGCCCAGCCCGATGATGCCGGCATCGGTATGGACGCGCACCCACAGCACATTGGCGAACTCGTCCGTCCGCAGCGTTTCCAGCGCGGTGATCTTCATGGGCTGCCTCCCTGGCGGCGCGCGCTCTTCGATGGCGGCCCGGCCGCGGAGCGCTGTGGTTGATGGCGGTCCGGCGGCGTTCGCAATGTGGTGCAACCCCGACGGAACGCGGTCACCATACGGGCGCTTGTAAAATATCACAATATGTTTAGTGTTGCCCCAACACTGGAGCCACTCAACGAGCTCCGCCGCGGAGGAACGACATGGAGCAGCGCGCAAGCCAGCCCAAACTGGTGGAGGCGGACGAAGCGGGCAAGCCGCAGCGCCGCAACCGCGTCAACCTGTTCGAACTGGCCTATCAGCGCATCGAGGAATTGCTGGTCCGATGCGAGCTGGCGCCCGGGCGCTTCCTCGCTATGCAGGATCTCCAGGACATCACCGGCTTCGGCCGCACGCCGGTCCACCACGCCGTCAATCGCCTCGCCGCCGACACGCTGATCGTGATCCGCCCCCGCCACGGGCTGCAGATCGCGCCGATCGATCTCGCCCGCGAGCGCGTGCTTTTGCAGCTGCGCCGCGACATCGAGCGCTTCGTCATCAGGCTCGCCGCTGAGCGCGCCGGCCCCTCGCACCGCAACCAGATGCTGCATATGGAGCGCCTGCTGCGCGAGCGGCGCGACGGGCTGACGCTGGCCGAGTTCAACCAGTTCGACCGCCGGATCGACCAGATGGTGCTCGCCGCCGCCGGCGAGCCCTTCCTCGAGCACACGCTGCGTCCGCTCCACACCATCTTCCGGCGCATCGGCTTCATCTACCACGCTCATATGACTGAGAAGCCCAGCCTCGACGGCACCATCGACCATCACCTCTCCGTCCTCAATGCGATCGCCACGCGCAATGCCGAGCGGGCCGTCGCCGCCTCCGATGCGCTGATCGTCTTCGTCGACGGGATGTTCGACGAGATGGAGACCCGCATCGACCCCTCCCTGCTCGATTGCAGCGTCGAAGCGCTGCTGAGCGCCTGAATCAAGACACGCCCGCCAACAGGACAAATGAGAAGCTGCCCGCCATGCGCATTATCTTTCACGGCGACAACGCCGCCTCATTCAGCAAAGGCTTCGCTGAGCTCATCGGCGGCGACGCACAGGTCCGCATCCTCCCAGACATCCTTGAGACTTCTGCAGAGCAGGAGTCCTATGCCCAAGCGGACGCGATCATCGGCGTGAAGTTCGATGCCAGCCTGCCGCGGCCGGAGAATCTCAAGCTCTTCCATGTGCCCGGCGCCGGCTACGACGCGGTCAATCTCGGCCTGCTTCCGGCGCAGGCCAGCGTCTGCAACTGCTTCGGCCACGAGCAGGCGATCGCTGAATATGTCATGAGCGCGCTGCTCGTCCGGGCCATCCCGCTGGCCGACGCCGATGCGAGGCTGCGCCGGGGCGACTGGGCCTATTGGGCCGGCTCGCCCGACCGCGTCCACGGCGAGATCGCCGGCAAGACCATCGGCCTGCTCGGCTTCGGCCATATCGGCAAGGCCATCGCGCGCCGCGCCAAGGCCTTCGAGATGCAGGTGCATGTCGCCAATCGCAGCCCGGTCGCGACCTCGGACCTCGTCGACCGCGCCTTCACACTCGACCAGCTCACCGAATTCTGCGGCTCGGTCGACGTGGTCGTCGTGTCCGTGCCGCTGACGGCGGAGACCACCGGCATCATGGGCGCGGCGGCGCTGGCGGCGATGAAGCCCGATGCCGTGGTCATCAATGTCGGCCGCGGCCCAACCATCGACGAAACGGCGCTATTTGAGGCGCTTCAGGCCCGCCGGATCGGCGGTGCGATCATAGACACATGGTATCAGTATCCCAATCCGGCCGAGCCCAATATTTTACCATCCAAACTGCCTTTCCATGAGCTTTCAAACGTTTTAATGACACCGCACATGTCGGGCTGGACCAGTGGCACCATCCGCCGCCGGCAGCAGACCATGGCGGACAACATCAAGCGGTGCTTCTCCGGCACCGCTCTCACCAACGTCGTGCGGGAAGGGCAGCGCTAGAGTATCGGACCGAAAAGTGGAATCCGGTCTTCGGGCAATTCCGATGCTTGAAGAAGAAGCCTGATCGCCAGCAAACCGGCCAAACGAAGCCGGAGCAACAACACATAAACAGATCCCAAACCGAGGAAACGGCACCATGAACCTGACGAAGCATCTCAAGATCGCCGGCACCCTGCTCGCGTTCGGCGCCGGCATGCTTGCCGCCGGCCAGGCCTCCGCCCAGAGCGTCACCGACATCATCAAGCGCGGCTCGGTGAAGATCGGCGTCCTGATCGGCGCCCCGCCCTATGGCTCGGTCGATTCGCAGGGCAATGCGATCGGCTACGATGCCGACGTGATCGCGCTGATCGGCAAGTATCTCGGCGTCAAGGTCGAGATGGTGCAGCTCACCCCGCCGGCCCGCATCCCGGCGCTCGAAGCCAACAAGGTCGACTTCCTCGTCGCCACGCTGGCCCCGACGCCCGAGCGCGCCAAGGCGGTGATGTTCTCCATCCCCTACAGCGCATTCCAGACCGGCATCTACGCCAAGAAGAACGTCGCGATCAAAACCTGGGCCGATCTCAAGGGCAAGAAGGTCGGCGTCAACCGCGGCTCCAGTGTCGAGCGCGAGTTCACCAGCCGCGAGAAGGAGCTGAACCTTACCATCCTGCGCTTCGAGGACGACGCCACCGTGATGCAGGCGCTGTTCTCCGGGCAGGTCGAAGCCATCGCCGGCCCCGACGCCCAGGCCAACGCGGCCATGAAGGCGCGCGGCGAAACCGAGACCGAGCTGAAGTTCGTCTTCGGTGTCCAGCCGAACTCGATGACCATGCGCAAGGACGCTTACGAATTGCGCCAGTGGCTCAACAACTTCATCTACTACATCAAGCAGAACGGCGAGCTCGACGCGATCTCGCAGAAGTGGGTCGGCAGCCCGCTGCCTCCGCTTCCGACCTTCTGATCCCGGCTCCGGCCAGCGGACAACAGACGAGCCGGCGCGTGCTTCAGCGCGCCGGCAATCCTCGATCTCGAAGGCCCAAGGAGCGAGCCGTTGCTCTTCCAAGACGTCATTTCCAGATGGCCGATGATCCTCAACGGGGTGGGGCTTACGATCGTGCTGTCCTTTGTCGCGATCGCGCTCGGTCTCGTCCTCGCGACGCTGATGAGCGCTCTGCGCAGCCTTGCGGGCAGTTGGGCCGGCTATGTCGTCGACGCCTATGTCGAGCTGATGCGCAACACGCCCTTCCTGGTCCAGCTCTTCATGATCTTCTTCGGCTTGCCTCAGCTCGGCATCCGCTTGAACGGCGTCGAAGCTTCGCTGCTGGCGATGACGCTCAATCTCGCCGCCTATGCCACCGAGATCATCCGCGCCGGCGTCGATTCGATCCATAAATCGCAGGTCGAGGCCGGCCTGGCGCTGGCGATGAGCCGACGCCAGGTCTTCCAGTATGTCGTGCTGCAGCCCGCCGTCGCCCGCGTCTGGCCGGCGCTGTCGAGCCAGTTCGTGCTGATGATGCTCGCCTCCAGCATCTGCTCCTTCGTCTCGGTGCAGGAACTCTCCGGCACGGCCGCGATCATCGAGGCAGACACGTTCCGCAGCTTCGAAACCTATATCGTCGTCACCGGGATCTACCTCGTTCTGGCGCTCTCCCTGAAGCTCTTCCTGAACTGGCTCGGCCGCAGGATCTTCCCGCAGGTGTCGGGCCTTGCCCGCCTCTCCGATGCGCATGGGGAGGCCGCCTGATGCAGACCTTCGGTTGGCCCGAGGCCTATTTCATTCTGCGCTCGGCAAGCTGGACGCTGGCGCTGACCGCCATAGCGTTCGGCATCGGCGGCATCATCGGCGGCGTGCTGGCGATCATGCGGCTATCGCGGATCAAGTTTCTGCGCAGTTTCGCCGCCAGCTATATCCTGGTGATCCAGTCGATCCCGGTGCTCATGGTGCTGTTCATGAGCTATTATGGACTCTCCGCCGCCGGCATCGAGCTGCCGCCTTTTCTCGCGGCCTCGGCCTCGCTGGCAATCTACTCCTCCGCCTATCTCGCCGAGATCTGGCGGGGCTCGATCGAATCCGTGCCGCGCCAGCAATGGGAAGCCTCGGCCTCGCTCGCGCTGACGACCGGCCAGCAATACCGCTATGTCATCCTGCCGCAGGCGATGCGGATCTCGTTGCCGCCGACGGTGGGCTTCCTGGTCCAGCTGGTGAAGAACACATCCATCGTCCAGGTCGTCGGCTTCGTCGATCTGATGCGTGCCGGCATGCTGGTCAACAACGCAACCTACCAGGCGTTCCAGATTTTCACGCTGGTGGCGGCGATCTATTTCGCGATCTGCTTCCCGCTGTCCCGGCTCAGCCGCCATCTCGAAAAGGTGATGAATGCCAGCCGTTCTCATTGACGACGTCCACAAGAGCTTCGGCAAGCTGGAGGTCCTGAAGGGCGTCTCCCTCAACGTCGAGTCGGGTCAGGTGGTCGCGCTCATCGGCCGCTCCGGCTCTGGCAAGAGCACGCTGCTTCGCTGCATCAACGG
>DATDBB010000147.1:0-3319 GCA_036525085.1 Allobosea sp. | reverse complement strand
CCACGCTGCTCCAGCTCGGCCAGCGCCCGCTTCTGGGCGCGGTGATCGAGGGTCACGGCCAGCATCAGCCCGCCCAGCACCACGGCCACGGCAGCATAGGACGCCAGGATGAAGCCGGCATGCGGTCCAAGATCGCTCATGATCGAAGCCCGATCATGCCGAGGACCCTTGGGCCGCGAGTCGGTCGAGCCGCTCGGCTTCGAGGATCGTCAGCGTCCGCACGCGCCGGCGCATGATCTCGGCCCGCATCGCGCCGAGATGCAGTGCCAGCGCCAGGCAGGTGAATCCGACGGCCAGGATCAGCAGCGGCCAGAGCATCGAGGGATGGATCGTCGGCCCGCCCATGCGCAGCACCGAGGCCGGCTGGTGCAGCGTGTTCCACCAGTCGACCGAGAACTTGATAATCGGCACATTGACGAAACCGACCAGCGTCAGGATCGCCACCGCACGGCCCGCCCGCGTCGGCTCGTCCAGCGTGCGCCACAGCGCCATGATGCCGAGATAGATCAGGAAGAGCACGAGCACCGAGGTCAGCCGTGCATCCCAGACCCAATAGGTGCCCCACATCGGCTTGCCCCAGAAGGCGCCGGTCAGCAGGCAGATCAGCGCGAAGCCCGCGCCGATCGGCGCCGCCGCCTTCTGCGCGACATCGGCGAGCGGATGCCGCCAGACCAGCGTGCCCAAGGCCGAGATCGCCATCACCGAATAGAACATCAGCGCCAGCCAGGCGGCCGGCACATGCACGAACATGATGCGGATGGTCTCGCCCTGCTGGTAATCGGCAGGGGCGACGAACCAGGCCAGATAGAAGCCGACCGCCAGCAACAGCGCCGCCGCCCCCGCAAGCCAGGGCAGCAGCACGGCGGCAAGGCGCATGAAGCGCGTCGGGTTCGCAAGGTCGATCAGGCCAGCCATGTCATCGCATCATGCTCGGGGGCTGCCCCCACAGCTGCCGCCGCAGCTTTACCAACGCACGCCGTGACCAGCAATGCGCTTGCCGACCATGCGACACCGGCGACGCCGGGACTCAGCCACCGCCGCCCGATACGTCGTTGGTCTTGTCCGGCCCGACCACGCCGAAATCCTGCGAACGAACCCCCGCGCCGGCGACGGTGAAGCCCTCAGCCGCAAGTCCGCGGCGCAGCAGCTCGCGCACCGCCGCGGCGCGGCTCGGCATCCGCTTGTCGAAGCGCCAGTCCTCCAGCGCCCGCAACTCGCTGCGACTCAACATGATTTGAAGACGCTCGGGCCGCTCCAGCTCTGCCATCTGTTGGATTCCACCCGATGCCGCTGAATGAGTAGGAGGCACCGTAAGCACATTCTGCTCGGAAACAAGATCGGCGGTACCAGCCGCCTTTGGCAAATCATGAGTGAGCGGCTGCAGCGGAGCGGGTTACTAACCAATTGGAATAATTAGGTATTTACCTAAGGTTACCTTGTCATACCGCGGTGAAGCTCCTAGTCTGCCCCCCGGATTAAAGGGGGAGAGAACCATGCTCGAGCAACTGCCCGATGATATCCAGCGCGAGATCGAAGCGGTGATCCGGTCGAAGGCGAATGAATCCCGCGTCCTCGACGTCTATGCGACCGCGGAAGAAATCTGCCGCAAGCATGCCGGTTCTGAAGTCCGGCTGGAAGATATCGCCGCGACGGTCGCGCGCCTCGGCAATCAATATGGCTGCGCCGTCGAATTCGGCGAGCAGCACGCCGAGAGCCGCGAAACGGCATCGGCCTGAAGCCACGCGATAGCTGAACCTACTCGTCCTGCCGCAGGGCCGCAGCCGCGGCCACGGTGCCGATGACCACGGCTGCGAGCGACAGCGCGCACAGGATCAGGAAGGGCGTCCGGAACGGGATCGTCCCGCCGAGCGCGGCGTTCGCGGCCGAGACGCCGAAGATCAGCACCGGCACCGTCAACGGCGCGACCAGCACGGGCAGGATCAATCCGCCCCGCCGCAATCCGGCCGTCAGCGCGGCGCCGCCAGCCCCGATGAAGCTCAGCGCCGGCGTGCCCACGAGGAGCGTGGCTGCAACCGGCAGCATCGCCTCGCCCGGCAGCGCGACCAGAAGCCCGAGCAGCGGCGCGGCCAGGGCCAGCGGCAGGCCGGTCGTCAGCCAATGCGCCAGCCCCTTGGCCAGCACGGCGAGTTCCAGGGGCAGGACCGAGGCCCGGATCAGGTCGAGCGAGCCGTCCTCCTCGTCACCCTGAAACAGCCGGTCGAGCCCGATCAGCATCGACAGCAGCGCTCCGAGCCACAGGATGGCCGGCCCGATCCGCGAGAGCAGGTTCAGATCCGGCCCGAGCGCGAACGGCACGAGCACGACGATCGTCAGGAAGAAGACGAGCGCGAGTTCGCCACCGCCGCCGGCGCGCGAAGCCAGCGCGAGATCGCGCCTGAGAATGGCGAGGAAAGCGCGGGTCATGGCACCAACCCAGTCACACCCTCGTCGTCATCCTGGCCGGAGCGCAGCGGAGCGCCGGGATCCATCATAAGGAGCCGTCGTGCCTTACGATGGATCCCGGAGCTGCGCGGCTGCGCCGCTTGTCCAGGATGACGGAGAGGGGAATGCCATAAGCTCAAAGCCCGATCCTCAGCTCGCGCGCACCGTCCAGCCCCAGCGGACCATGTGTCGCCGCCAGGATCGCCCCGCCCTGCGCCAGATGGTCTCGCATCAGCCCGGTCAGCATCGCCTGTGCCGCGAGATCCAGCGCCGACATTGGCTCGTCGAGCAGCCAGAACGGCCGCCGCGACACCAGGAGCCGCGCCAGCGCGACACGCCTGCGCTGACCGGCCGAGAGATAGCCCACCGGCAGTGCCGCGACATGCGTCAGACCCACGGCGGCGAGCGCATCCGCCGGCGATAGCGCGGCATCGCCGAGGAGAGCCTGCGCGAAGACGAGGTTCTCCTGCGCCGTCAGCGCCGTCTTCAAGCCGTCGCGATGCCCGACGACATGACTGAGTTCGATCGGCGGGATTTCGGGCGCACCCTCCACGCGAATCGTCCCGGCATCGGGCCGCAACCTTCCGCACAGCATCGCCAGCAGGCTCGACTTGCCCGCACCATTGCGTCCGGTCAGCGCGATCGCCTCGCCATTGCGCAGGCGGAAGCCGAGGCCCTCGAAGATCAGGCGGCCGCCGCGACGGCAGGCGAGATTCTCGGCATCGAGGGTGAGGATTGGGAACGAAAATTGCGTCAAGGCCGAAGCGTCTTCCGGAACGTCAGGACTGCGAGGGAATGCGCTTCGTTCATGTAGCGGGCTTCTTGGAATTGCTCTATAGAACCCGTGGCTACGCCGCACGCCGATCCGGCGCGGGGC
>DATDBB010000146.1:0-16487 GCA_036525085.1 Allobosea sp. | reverse complement strand
CGTTTTTGCGGGTGAGGCGCGCAAGCTGAAGAAGGCACTCGCGAAAGTCGCAAGCGGCGAGGCCTTCCTGCTCCAGGGTGGAGACTGTGCCGAGAGCTTTGGCGAGCACTCCGCCGACAACATCCGCGATTTCTTCCGGCTCTTCCTGCAGATGGCGGTGGTGCTGACCTTTGCCGGCGGCTCGCCGGTGGTGAAGGTCGGACGCATCGCCGGCCAGTTCGCCAAACCGCGCTCGGCCCCCACCGAGACGATCGGCGGCGTCGAGCTGCCCAGCTACAAGGGCGATATCGTCAACGACAACGAGTTCACGGCGCAGGCGCGTATTCCGGATCCGCGCCGCCAGCTCGAGGCCTACCGGCAGTCGGCGGCGACGCTGAACCTGATCCGCGCCTTCGCGACCGGCGGCTACGCCAATCTCGACAACGCCCATCGCTGGATGCTCGGCTTCGTCAAGGATGCTCCGGCCTCCTCGCGCTACAACGAGGTCGCCGAGCGCATCACCGAGGCGCTCGACTTCATGCGCGCCATCGGCATCGATCCGGAGACTCATCCGGAGATGCGCACGACGGACTTCTACACCAGCCATGAGGCGCTGCTGCTCGGCTACGAGCAGGCGATGACGCGCACGGACTCGACCACCGGCGACTGGTACGACACCTCCGGCCACATGCTCTGGATCGGCGACCGCACGCGCCAGCTCGACCATGCCCATGTCGAGTTCTTCCGCGGCATCAAGAACCCGATCGGCCTGAAATGCGGACCTTCGACGACGGTCGACGGCCTGCTCAAGCTGATCGACGTGCTCGATCCGCAGAACCAGGCCGGTCGCCTGACGCTGATCGGCCGCTTCGGCGCCGACAAGGTCTTCGACAACCTGCCGGCGCTGGTGCGCGCCACCAAGCGGGAAGGGCGCAACGTCGTCTGGTCGTGCGATCCGATGCACGGCAACACGGTCAAGGCGGCGAGCGGCTACAAGACGCGGCCCTTCGACCTGATCATGACCGAGGTGAAGAACTTCTTCGCCGTCCACCAGGCGGAGGGCACCCATGCCGGCGGCCTGCATCTGGAGATGACCGGCAAGAACGTCACCGAATGCACCGGCGGCGCGCGCGGCATGACCGATGCGGATCTGAACGACCGCTACCACACGGTCTGCGATCCGCGCCTCAATGCCGAGCAGGCGCTCGAGCTCGCCTTCCTCGTCGCCGAACTGGTCAAGCGCGAACGCTCGGGCCGGGCGCGCCCGGAGGTCGAAGCTGCCGAATAGGCAGAGCACCGGACTTTGTCGCAAGAATCGGAAAAGCCGGGGCGGTGGCCCCGGCTTTTCTGTTTTGCGCTGCTGGCTGCCGTCAGAATTTCAGACCGGCGGCGACACGCGCGGTGTTGATCGTCGTCGTCGTGCCCTCGACATCGGCGAAGCGGATGAGCTGGTATTCGGCGCGCAGGAAGAGATTGTCGGTCAGCGCCCAGTCGACGCCGAGGCCGGCCGCCAGGCCGAAGCCGTAGACATTGGTCTTGCTCGCGCCGACGGTGAGGGGACGGCCCTCCGCCTGCCCCTGCTCGACGGCGCCCGTGACAGGGTTCGTCTGGGTGATGTAGTTCGTCGACAGGATGGTTGAGGTGGTGTTGAACCGGCCCACGGCAGCGCCGAACGTGCCATATGGCATGATCCGGCCATAAGCCCAGCCCATACGGATGCGTGCCGTCGCGTAGTCGAGGAGCTCGGCGCCCTGCCGCGTCGAAAGCGAGAAGTCGTTCACGGTGCCGCCGGAATCCGTATAGCGTCGCGCGATGTAGTCGGTCAGGAGATAGGACTGGTTCGAGCGCGTGTAGTCGGCCTCGAGACCGAGGATCACGTCGCCAAAGGCCCAGTTGTAGCCGGTGAAGCCAAAGAAGGTTGCGCCGCTGTCACGCTTCGACGGAAGTGCGCTGACCAGGTTGCCCATGTCGATCTCGTTGCCGAGGCGCGTGTTGCGAAAGGAAAAGCGCGCCAGGTTCTGCAAGCCGTCGCCACCCGGCTCGAATTTCGTGTCGGAGACGCCTGCACCGCCGCCGTAATAGAACCCGCCCCAGTTCATCCTGCTGTCGAAGGTTTCCGGCGCCGGGGCGTCTTCGATCTGGGATCCTCGCAGGACGGGATAATCGGCGGCCTCGGCGGTCGTCGCGGCGCCCAGCGCGCAGGCGACGAAGGCGCAGGCGACGAGGCGGCTTTGGCCCATCGCGGTGGTCTGGCGGGTACGCATGATCGCTTCTCCGAACGGCGGCCGGCAGTCGTGCAAGAGCGGCTCGTCGAAGATTCATGCGGGATTAACCCTAACGTCGGGTTAAGGCGAATGGCTGCTTCGAGAACGCTCGCGAAGCAGCCACGGATAATTCAGCAGCCTTGGCCGCAGCTCCGGTCGAATCCGGTGCATGAGCAATCGGCGCGTTGTCTGGCGCAGCGGTCACAACGATTCCGGCAGCCGCTATTGCCGGCCCATCCGCCGCATCCGCTGTCAGCATGGACTGCTGTTGTGAGGGCTACTGATGCGGCCGCTGCTCCGGCAGCCGCCTTCAAGAACGAGGTCAAGGCCGATCTTCTCGAATGACTATGGGGCTCTTCCTTCGGAGCCGAGCGCAGCGCTCGGACCGTAACATGAGCCAGCCAAAGGAGGGTCAAGCCAATGGCCGGAAGCAAGGCGATTGTGAGGCCTTGGAACTCCAACAAAAAGGCACCGGCGGTAAACGCCCATGACAGAACCATCGCTTGGAACGAAATCCGCGCGCATGTCCGGCAAGTGCCGATCTTCGTGACATCGAAAGTTTGGATGATAGCGGACATCAGGCTCATTTCAGAGGTCCTCTCTGCTCGGGATTGAGCCCTTTATGAATGATCGTAAAACGTGCATTTAGCAATATATACAACTTTAAGATGATTTCGATGCGGCCGGATGTCATCGGCTTCGCCGGCGACATTGCCCGCTCCGCATCGCCGCGCTACAGCCCCGCCATGACCGCGACCTCATTCCGCCTCGCGCTTGCGCAATCCAACCCGACCGTCGGCGACGTCGCCGGCAATGCGGCCCGCATCCGCGTGGCGAGGCGACGGGCAGGGGAGGCCGGCGCCGATCTCGTCATGTTCCCCGAGCTCTTCCTCTGCGGCTATCCGCCCGAGGATCTCGTCCTGAAGCCCGCCTTTCAGGACGCCTGCCGCAAGGCCTGCGAGGATCTGGCGCGCGAGACCGCCGATGGCGGCCCAGCCGTGCTGCTCGGCCTGCCCTGGGTCGAGGGCGGCAAGCTCTACAACGCCTATGCATTGCTCGATGGCGGCGTGATCCAGGCGGTGCGCTTCAAGGTGGCGCTGCCGGATTACGGCGTCTTCGACGAGGCCCGCGTCTTCGCGCCCGGGCCGCTGCCGGGGCCGGTGCCGTTCCGCGGCCGCGTGCGCCTCGGCCTGCCCATATGCGAGGATATCTGGGGCGAGGAGGTTCCCGAATGCCTCGCCGAGACCGGGGCGGAAATCCTGCTCTCGCCCAATGGCTCGCCCTTCCGGCGCGGCGTCGGCGACGAGCGCATGAATGTCGCCGTGGCGCGCGTCGTCGAGACCGGCCTGCCGCTGGTCTATCTCAACCAGGTCGGCGGGCAGGACGAACTCGCCTTCGACGGCGCCTCCTTCGTGCTCGACGCGGACCGCAACCTCGCACATCAGCTCCCGGCCTTCCGGGAGGCTCTCGCCATCACGGATTGGGTCCGCGAGGCCGGGCGCTGGCGCTGCGAGCCGGGGCAACCGGCTACGATCGAGACCGGCGACGAGGCCGACTATGCCGCCTGCGTCCTGGGCCTGCGCGACTATGTCGGCAAGACCGGCTTCCCCGGCGTCGTGCTCGGCCTCTCCGGTGGCATCGATTCAGCGCTCTGCGCCGCGATGGCCGTCGATGCGCTGGGCGCCGAGCGCGTCACTTGCGTGATGATGCCGTCGCGCTTCACCGCCTCGCAAAGCCTGGCCGATGCGGAAGCCTGCGCGCGTGCGCTCGGCGTGCATTACAAGGCCGTGCCGATCGCCGGGGCGGTCGAGGCCTTCGAGGCCGCACTGGCAGGACTATTTTCGGGCCATGCGCCCGATGTCACCGAGGAGAACCTGCAGAGCCGCGCGCGCGGCACGCTGCTGATGGCGCTCTCCAACAAGTTCGGCTGGATGCTGGTGACGACCGGCAACAAGTCGGAGAAGTCCTGCGGCTACGCCACGCTCTATGGCGACATGAATGGCGGCTTCAATCCGATCAAGGATCTCTACAAGACCGACGTCTTCCGCCTCGCCGCTTTGCGCAACCGCTGGAAGCCGGCAGGCGCGCTCGGGCCGGACGGCATCGTCATTCCCGAAGCGATTCTGACCAGGCCGCCCAGCGCCGAATTGCGCGCCGACCAGACCGATCAGGACAGCCTGCCGCCTTATGATGTGCTGGACGCCATCCTGGTCGCCCTCATCGAGCGTGAGCAGCGCGTCGCGGACATCGTCGCCCAGGGCCATGATCGCGACACCGTCCTGGCCGTCGAGCGCCTGCTCCACCGCGCCGAATACAAGCGCCGCCAGGCCGCGCCGGGCGTGAAGATCACCAGCCGCAACCTCGGTCGCGACCGGCGCTATCCGATCGTCAACGGATTCGCGGACGAGGGTGACGCCGCCCACACGCCCGATCCGGCGCTCGTCCGGGGCGTCGGGCGGGCGGGCGGAGAAAGCTTCGATTTTTGAGCCGCGCGCTGTTCGCTTGGGTCAATGAACCGGCGAAGCGCTCGCATCGGCCTTGTCGTGCCGCCCGAAACGATCGACCATCGTGGCGCTGGCCTCGTTCAGGCCGAGGACCTCGACCTCCGCACCGTTGCGCCGGAAGCGAAGCACCGCCTTGTCGAGCGCTCCGATCGCGGAGATGTCCCAAAAATGGGCGTGGGTCAGGTCGATCGTGACGCGATCCGGCCGCTCGTCGAAGGCGAAGCCCGCAAGGAAGCTCTCCGTCGAGGCGAAGAAGATTTGCCCGCGGACGATGTAGCTCGCCGAGCGGGTCTCAGGCTCCTCGCGCTTCTCGACCGAGACGAGCCGCGCCACCTTGCCGGCGAAGAAGACCCCTGACAGCAGCACGCCGACGAGCACGCCCTTGGCGAGATCATGCGTGGCGACGACGGTGACCACGGTCGCCACCATGACGATCGAGGAGGGCAGGGGGTTGACGCGCAGGTCGAGGATCGAGCGCCAGGAGAAGGTGCCGATCGACACCATGATCATGACGGCGACGAGCGCGGCCATCGGGATGATCCGCACGAGGTCGTCGAGCACGAGGATCAGGAACAGCAGGAAGGCGCCCGCGACGAAGGTCGAGAGACGGCCGCGCCCGCCCGACGTCACGTTGATGACCGACTGCCCGATCATGGCGCAGCCGCCCATGCCGCCGATCAGGGCGGAGGCGATGTTGCCCGCGCCCTGGCCGTAGCATTCCTGGCTCTTGTTGCTGGTGGTCTCGGTCATATCGTCGACGATCTGCGCCGTCAGCAGCGATTCGAGCAGCCCGACGGCGGCGAGCGCGACCGAGTAGGGGAAGATGATCTTCAGCGTCTCTAAGGTCAGCGGCACCTGCGGCAGAGCGAAGACGGGCAGGGTCGAGGGCAATTCGCCGAGATCGCCGACCGTCCGCAAGTTCAGCCCGAAGCCCCAGGCGATCGCCGTCAACACGCCGATGGCGATGAGCGGCGAGGGCACCGCCTTCGTCAGGCGAGGGAACAGGTAGATGATCGCCAGCCCCGCGGCGATCATCACATAGGTCAGCGGCGGCACGCCGATCAGTTCCGGCAACTGCGCCATGAAGATCAGGATGGCGAGCGCATTGACGAAGCCGGTGATCACCGAACGCGAGACGAAGCTCATCAGCCGTCCGAGCCGCAGCGCCCCGGCGCCGATCTGGATCAGACCCATCAGGATCGTCGCGGCGAACAGATAGGGCAGGCCGTGCTCCTTGACGAGCGTGACCATCAGCACGGCGGTCGCTGCGGTCGCAGCCGAGATCATGCCGGGGCGTCCGCCGACGAAGGCCGCGACGCAGGCGATGGCGAAGGAGGCATAGAGCCCGACCTTGGGGTCGACGCCGGCGATGACCGAGAAGCCGATCGCCTCCGGGATCAGGGCGAGCGCCACGACGATGCCCGACAGGATGTCGGCGCGGATATTGGAGAACCATTCACGGCGGTAGGCGGCAAGCCGAGAAACAGAAAGCGTTGTCATTGATGAACCCGCGAGCGATCAACGCCTGCGCAGCGGGGCAGGGTTCGGCCTGATCGACATTGGGGTTGTCCGGCGGATCGGCGGCCGGAAGAGCCACCCGGATTTTCACCGGGTCCATTCGAATGCCTCGTTCTAGCGCCGTTTCCTGCTGCGTTGCAACAACCTGAAGCGCAAGGAGCGAAACGATTGTCGCTGTCGGCCAAAAGCGCCATAAGCGCCGCCATGACCTCACCTGTCGCCTCCGCTTCGCCTCTCCTGCGCTTCGCCCCGTCGCCGACGGGCTATTTGCATATCGGCAACGCCCGCTCGGCGCTGTTCAACGGGCTCTATGCCCGCCGCCATGGCGGTCGCTTCATGCTGCGCTATGACGATACCGATCTGGCGCGCTCCAGGCCTGAATTCGCTGAGGCGATCGCCGAGGATCTCGCCTGGCTCGGCATCGTGCCCGATCTGGTGATCAGCCAGTCGCAGCGTCTCTTGCTCTATGATGCGGCGGCGGAGGACCTGCGGGCGGCGGGTCGGCTCTACCCCTGCTACGAGACCGCCGACGAGCTCGACCGCCGTCGCAAGCGCCAGCTCGCGCGCGGCCTGCCGCCGATCTATGACCGTGCCGCGCTGAAGCTGACGGCGCAGGACAAGACGAAGCTGGAGGCCGAGGGGCGCAAGCCCCACTGGCGCTTCCTGCTGGAGCCGCGGGTGGTCGCCTGGAACGACCTCATCCGCGGCGAGGCTCATGTCGATTGCGCCTCGCTCTCGGATCAGGTGCTGATCCGCGAGGATGGCAGCTATCTCTACCATCTGCCCTCGGTCGTCGACGATGCCGCGACGGGCGTGACCCACATCATCCGGGGCGAGGACCACGTCACCAACACGGCGGTCCATATCCAGATCTTCGAGGCGCTGGGCGCCCATCTCCCGGCCTTCGGGCACCATAACCTGCTGACCACCGCGAGCGGCGAGGGGCTCTCCAAGCGCCTCGGCCATCTCTCGCTACGCGGTTTGCGCGAGGCCGGCGTCGAGCCGCTGGCGGTTGCGGCGCTCGCGACCCTGACGGGCTCGTCGGACGCCGTGCGCCCGGTCGCCAGCCTCGACGAACTGGCCGGCCTCGTCGATCTCGCCCATGTCTCGCGCGCCCCGGCCAAGTTCGACGAGCACGATCTCGAGACGCTGAGTGCGCGCACGCTGCATCAGCTTCCCTATGAGGCGGTCGCTTCGCGCTTGGCCGAACTGGGCGTCGCTGGTGCCGAGCCCTTCTGGCTCGCGATCCGCGGCAATCTCGGCAAGCTCGACGAGGCCCGCCTTTGGGACGATGTCGTGCGCGGACCGATCAAGCCCGCCATCGCCGATCCGGCTTTTGCCGCGACGGCCGCCTCGGTGCTGCCGCCCGAGCCCTTCGACGCGACCACCTGGAAGAGCTGGACCGGCGCGGTGCAGGCCGCGACCGGGGCGAAGGGCAAGGCCCTGTTCATGCCGCTGCGCCAGGCCCTCACGGGGCAGGAGCATGGCCCGGAACTGGCGGCGCTGCTGCCGTTGATCGGCCGCAAGAAGGCGCTGCGCAGGCTCGCGGGCGAGAGCGCCTGAGCGGCTGTCATTCCGGGTTCGAGCGCGCAACGCTCGAACCCGGGACCCACGACCGGGTCAAACGCTTCCGAACGCCGTCATTAAGGGCTCACCCTGTCGTGGGTTCCGGGTTCAGGCCTGACGGCCTGCCCCGGAATGACGATCCCTCAATCGTGCCGATGCATCGCCGATTCGTGCTTGGTGTCGCGCATCGTCGAATAGACCAGCAGCGAGATGAAGATCACCCCGGCGAGATAGTAGAAGAACCACTGCTCGTGGCCCTGCTGCTTGAACCAGAGCGCGATCGCCGGCGCCGTGCCGCCGAAGATCGAGACCGTCAGCGCATAGGGCACGGCGACGCCCGTAGCGCGGATCGAGGTCGGGAACAGCTCGGCCTTCACCACCGCGTTGATCGAGGTGTAGCCGGCGACGAAGACCCAGGCGCCCGAGATCAGCAGGAAGGCCATCCAGGGCGATTTCGTGCCCGCGAGCGTCGTCAGCAGCGGCACCGTGAACAGCGTGCCGCAGACGCCGAAGAAGATCAGCATAGGCTTGCGGCCGATCTTGTCCGAGATCAGCCCGTAGATCGGCTGCAGAGCAGCGGCGAAGATCAACGAGCCGGCGATGACATAGGTCGTGGTGATGTCCGAGAAGCCGGCCGTCTGGCGCACGAAGGTCTGCATATAGGTGGTGAAGGTGTAGAAGGCGGCCGTGCCGCCGGCGGTGAGGCCGACCACGATCGCCACCTCGCGCGGATATTTCAGCAGGCCACGCAGCGAGCTCTCGCGCTTGATGCCGCTCTTCTTGGCGGCCTCGAACGACTCGGTCTCGTGCATGTGCCGGCGCATGAACATGGCGGTGACCGCCAGGAGCGCGCCGATGACGAAGGGAATGCGCCAGCCCCAGGCGACGAGCTGCTCATGCGTCAGGAAGACGTTCTGGAGCAGCAGCAGCACGAGGATTGCAGTGAGCTGCCCGCCGATCAGCGTGACGTACTGGAAGCTCGAATAGAAGCCGCGATGCTCAGGGTCGGCGATCTCGGAGAGATAGGTCGCGGAAGCCCCGTACTCGCCGCCAAGGCTCAGGCCCTCGATGATGCGCGCCAGCGCCAGCAGGGCCGGCGCCGCGAAGCCGATCGTGGCATAGGTCGGCGTCAGCGCGATGATCAGCGAGCCGAAGCACATCATCAGCACCGAGATGGTCAACGAAAGGCGCCGCCCATAACGGTCGGCGATATGGCCGAAGAGCCAGCCGCCGATGGGCCGCACGATAAAGCCCGCGGCAAACAGCGTTGCCGCGTTGAGCTGCTGCACCACCGGATCGCTCGACGGGAAGAAGGCCGGTGCGAAATAGAGCGAAAACGCGGTGTAGGCGTAGAAATCGTACCACTCGACGAGATTGCCGACCGAGCCGACGAAGATCGCCTTGAGGCGGCGTTTGGCGTCGGCCATCTCGATCGGATGCGGATGGGCTGTTGCAACGGTATCTGACATGGCGGCCTCTGGCGCCCGGCGTCGTCAGAGCCTCGTCCTCACCCGCCGCTGCGGCACGATCAGGGCGCTGTCCGGCGGCGTTGCAGGCTAGCGGGGTTGATGGTCAGCCCCTCTATCGCGCCGCAGCATTCATGCGTCCATCGGTTGCCTGGAACATCTGTGCGTTGTCGCCATGCGTAAAGAGCATGGGACAAATGGCCGGCCTGTCACGGTCGCGCGGCAGCCGGTCCGAGATTCGGGGCCAGATTCGGCGCGACGATCCGCACCGTCCGCCTTTCGCCGGTGACGCTGCGCGTCTCGCGCTTGAGCCCGTCGCCCTTGTCGAGCACGCGCTCGCCCACCGTGCTCGGTCCGACGCCGGCCGATTCCGTGCCGGCGGTCGGGGAGTTCTCGGATGACATCGGCTTCTCGTCTGGCACCTCCGGCACCGCGGCCGGCTGGGGAGCCGGCGCCGCGCCGCGCCGCTTCGGATCGGGCTTGGCCGCTTCCCTCGGTCGCGAGAGCTCGGCGGCGCGCTGCTCGGTGACGATGACGTCGCCCTTGCGCTTGTCGAGCAGGTATTCGGCTTCCCTCAGGGCCTGGGCCCAGCTCTGGCCCTGGCCACGGCAGGTGCAGGCCGCATCGAAGCTGCGCTGGTACTTGCCGGCGTTGGGCAGCGAGGAATAGGGCTGGCCGGTGCTGCGTGCGACGGAATTCTGGATGTCGCCGCCATTGCTCATGCCATAGGCGTGCGTCTCGGTGCCGGGGCAGAGCGCCTGGCACATCTCGTCGCCGCCTTCGCGGCCGCCCGGATTATTGGCGAGCGGGAAGAAGAAACCGTCGCAGGTCCGCACGCAGACGGTCTGAGGCCCGCCCATGCGCGGCTTCTCAGGCTCGAGCGGCTGCTCGGGGTCGAGTTCCGGCAGGGTCGAGTCGATTTCGCCGCGGCGCGGTTCGAGGCCGAAGATCGTCTCGAAGAAACCGCGCTGCTGCGGCGCCCGGCAATTGCTGTTGATGGCGGCGGCCAGCTGCGCCCGGCGCTGCTCCACCGCGCCGCCCTGCGCCTGCTGCTGCAGGCTGCCAAATTGCGCCTGCAACTGGCCGATCTGCGCGCGCAGGCCGCCGCATTGCGGCGGCGGACCCTCGCCGAAGAAGGTGAAGCCGCCGCGCTCGCAGCCCATGGCGCGATACTGGCTGGTCGCCTGCGCGAGCTGGGACCCGACGCGCTGCGCTGCCTGCGCCGCGCGCGGATCGCCACCGCCGCGCTGACCTTGCAGGCTCGCGAGTTCGGAACGCCACGCCGCGCAGGAGGGCGACTGTGCCAGCGCAGCGCCGCCCATGGATACCACGGCCAGAAACGCCGCACCGAAGCGCGCGCACTGCCGCAGCCAGAAAGCTCTCGATGTCATAGCCGGTCGCGTCACGTCACCTGCTTGTGGTCTTGCTCTGCCGGACGACCCTTGCCCAAAGCTGGTCTTGTTCAAGCCTGGCGGCTCGCCCGAGGGACGAACAACACCCGCCAAACGCGACGGAACTAAGGAGGGACGCCTCACTGGACGCTGCGGGCAAGGTCGGCGCCCGCTCCGCATGCCATATTCGCCGGTGCCGGGCAATCGCCGGCCAGAGCGGCGGCAGAGACGGTTGGCGCGGGCGTCGCGACTGTCTAGAACGCTCGGACCCGCCCGCGCACGCCGCATGGGCGCCATGACCGGGCGATGCCGACATGACCGAACCTCTGGCGCTCGAAGACGCCTTCATCCCCGAGCTTCCGAGCTATTATCGCGGCAAGGTCCGCGAGAACTACGATCTGCCCGACGGGCGCCGCATCCTGATCTCGACCGACCGGCTGAGCGCCTTCGACCGTGCCATCGCGGCGATCCCCTACAAGGGCCAGGTGCTGACGCAGACGGCGCGTTACTGGTTCGAGAACACGGCCGACATCTGCCCCAACCATGTCCTCGAATATCCCGATCCCAATGTCGTGATCGGCAAGCGCCTCGACATCCTTCCCGTCGAGATCGTGGTGCGCGGCTATCTCGCCGGCACGACCGGCACCTCGATCCTGACGATGTACAAGCAGGGTCTGCGCGAGATGTATGGCGTGCGCCTGCCCGATGGCTTGCGCGACAACGAGAAGCTGCCCGAGGCGATCATCACCCCGACCAGCAAGGCCTTCGACGGTGGCCATGACGAGCCGCTCTCGGCCGCCCAGATCGTCGCCGAGGGTCTTTTGACCCAGAAGCAGTGGGACACGGTCAGCAGCTATGCGCTGTCTCTCTTCGCCCGGGGCCAGGCGATGGCCGCCGAGCGCGGCCTGATCCTGGCCGACACCAAATACGAGTTCGGCACCGACAAGGACGGCACGATCCTCCTCGCCGACGAGATCCACACCCCCGATTCCAGCCGCTACTGGATGGCCGGCAGCTATGGCGCGCGCTTCGCGGCCGGCGACAAGCCCGAATCCTTCGACAAGGATTTCGTCCGCAACTGGGTGGTCGCGCGCTGCGACCCTTACAAGGAAGACCTGCCGCCGATCCCGCCGGAGCTGATCGCACAGACCACGGACGTCTATGTCCGCGCCTTCGAGACCATCACCGGCCAGAGCTTCGTAGCCCCGCCGGCTGGGGAGCCGCCGCTGGAGCGCATCCGCAGGAATCTCGCGCGGTTCTTCTGATTTGACGCCTATCCGCTGCGCTCAAGCAAGAGTCATCCCGGACGCAGCGAAGCGGAGATCCGGGATCCATTCCGGAGCGCTTTTCGGAGAGGTTCCGGAATGGATCCCGGGTCTCCCTGCGGTCGCCCGGGATGACCCGCGGATTTTCCCCTGAAGGCGAGATAGCCTCCAAGACCCGCCCTCAACCCTCGTCGTCGCGATAGCTGCCGGCGAGGTGGCGGCTGCGCTCGGTCAGCGTCGAGAGCACCCGCTCGAACACCTTCATCTCGTCGGCGGCGATTCCTTCCGTCCAGCGCGCCTGGAAGGCCAGCGCCAGCGGCACGATCTGGGCGTAGATGCGCTCGCCTGCTGCCGTCAGCGCCACGAAGGATTCGCGCCGATCCTGCCGGTTCTCCGAGCGCGAGACCAGCCCACGCTTCTCCAGCTCGGAGACGGCGCGCGAGACCTTGGTCTTGTGCATCTGGGCGAGCTCGCCGATGTCGCGCGAGGTCAGCTTGCCGAATTCGCCGAGCTGCGCCACCACGCGCCATTCGGGGATGCCGATGCCGAACTGGGCGCCATAGATCCGCCCCAGCGCCCGCGCCGAATGAAAGGCGACGACGTTGAGACGGTAGGGCAGGTACTGCTCCAGCCGCAGCGGTGTCTCCGGCTGGGAGGAGGGCGGTTTCGTCGACATGATCCGCTGGCCGCCTTCTGCTTCCCGCAACCCGTTCAGCGCGCCTTAAGCCGGTTCATGAAGGAATCGAAGGAGAGCTCCGCGACCTGCCACCAGAGCAGGTTCTCGCCACGGAAGGCGACCATCGAATCGTAGCCGGCCTTGAAGTCGGCGCTCTTGGCCGAGGTCTCGGCGTAATACTCCTCGGCCGCCTTGAGCGCCGCTTCCATCACCGGCAGCGGGAAGGGGCGCAGCTGCGCGCCCTGGCCGACGAGACGGCGCAGGCCGCCCGGATTGACGAAATCGTACTTGCCGAGCATCCAGTTGTTGGCCGCCTCGCAGGCTTGCTGAACGATCGCCTGATAGTGCTTGGGCAGCTTGGCCCAGGCCTCCTTGCCGATGATCAGGTGCAGCATCGCGCCGCCCTCCCACCAGCCGGGATAGTAGTAGTACTTGGCGACGCGGATGAAGCCGAGCTTCTCGTCGTCATAGGGGCCGACGAATTCGGCGGCGTCGATCGTGCCGCGCTCCAGCGCCGGATAGACGTCGCCCGGTGCGATCTGCGTCGGCACCACGCCGAGCTTGGCCAGCACCGCCCCGCCCATGCCGCCGATGCGGAATTTCAGCCCCTTGAGGTCGTCGACGCCCTTGAGCTCGTTGCGGAAGAAACCGCCCATCTGGCAGCCGGAATTGCCGCAGGGGATCGAATAGGCGTTGAAGCGATCGAGCACGCCGTTCACGATCTGCTCGCCGCCGCCGAAATACCACCAGCTATGCTGCTGGCGGGCGTTCAGGCCGAAGGGGATGCCGGTGCCCAGACCCAGCGCCGGGTCCTTGCCGATGTAGAAATAGGTCGGCGAATGCGCGCATTCGACCGTGCCGGAGGAGACCGCGTCGAGCGCCTGCAGGCCCGGCACGATCTCGCCGGGCGCGAAGACCTGGATCTGGAACTTGCCGTCGGTGGCGTCGCTGACCAGCTTCGAGAACTGCTGCGCGGTGCCGAAGATCGTGTCGAGCGACTTCGGGAAGCTGGAGGTCAGGCGCCACTTCACCTCGGGCTGCGATTGCGCGACGGCCGGCATCGCGACGGGCGTGGCGGCGGCCGCGAGCGCGCCTGTTTTCAAAAAGTCGCGACGTTTCATAAGGTGGTCCTCCCGCGGGCTCGTTGAGCCCTTATTGGCGCGTCATGCGAGGAATGAAAAGACATGAAACTCGCTTCGCTCATGCATGGCCGGGATGGCCGCCTCGTCGTGGTCTCGCAGGATCTCACGCGAGCCACCGATGCCTTCCCGGTCGTCTCGACCCTGCAGGCCGCGCTCGACGACTGGGATCGCCATGCGCCGCGTCTCGCCGACCTCGCGGTGAGCCTCGAACACCGTTCGGTTCCGTCCTTCCGTTTTCACGAACATGACTGCGCCGCGCCCCTGCCGCGCGCCTTTCAATGGCTCGACGGCTCGGCCTATCCGAACCATATCGAACTCGCCTGCAAGGGGCGCCGGGTCGATCCGCCGGCGAACCTCCTGACGGAACCGATGATGTACCAGGGCGGCTCCGATACGCCGCTCGGCCCGCGCCAGCCGGTCCATGCCGCGGCCGAGGATCAGGGCATCGATTTCGAGGCCGAGATCGCGGTCGTCACCGGCGACGTGCCGATGGGCGTCACGCCGGAGGCCGCGCTCGGCTGCATTCGCCTCGTGATGCTGGTCAACGATGTCAGCCTGCGCCATGTGGCCGGCCCGGAGCTGGCGAAGGGCTTCGGCTTCGTCCAGTCCAAGCCCTCCAGCGCCTATTCGGCGGTCGCCGTCACGCCCGACGAACTCGGCGATGCCTGGAAGGATGGCCGGCTCAACCTGCCCGTTCTGGCGCAGGTCAATGGCAAGCTTTTCGGGAAGCCGAATGCCGGCGCCGACATGACCTTCGATTTCGGCGCCCTGATCGCCCATGCCGCAAAGACGCGCAGGCTCGGCGCCGGCACGATCATCGGCGCCGGCACGGTTTCGAACCGTGGCGCCGATGGCGGCCCGGGCCGTGCTTTGGCGGATGGCGGCGTCGGCTATGCCTGCATCCTCGAGCAGCGCATCGTCGAGAAGCTCCGGGACGGCAAGGCGAGCACGCCGTTCCTGCGCTTCGGCGACACCGTCCGCATCGAGGTGAAGGACGCCGCCGGCCATTCGATCTTCGGGGCGATCGAGCAGGAGATCCTCCCGGCCGGTTGAGGGCGCGAACTCCGGCGTCATGGGCTTGGCGCTCGATGGACTTGGCGCTCGCCGGGCCGGCGGCTAACCTGCCGCCGTCGACGCCCGTCCCGACGACGAAGCCCGCCGTGAGAGCCCGAGCCCCATGATCGACCCTGTGCCGCTGTATCCCGCCACCGTCCCGCTCGCCTTCTTCGTCTGGGGGCCGGTGCTGGTGATGGTCCTGTTCTGGGCGGTCGGCTTCTGGTCGAGCCGGCAGGGCGTGCCGCGCATGCTGGAGAACGACTGGAACGGCTTCAACGTCGCCGATGTCGAGAAGCTCTTCGCCATGTATGGCGAGACGCACCGCGCCCGCTATCGCAACCGCGTGCTGCCGGCGGACGTCGCCTGCGCCTTCACCTATGCCATCGTCGGCGCGATCCTGATCGCGGGCCTGTCGATGCGCGGCCAGCCCTGGTGGGTCGCGGCGCTCTGCGGCGGCGGCTGGCTGCTCGGCGGCCTCTGCGACGTCGCAGAGAACCTCGCCGTCGCCCGGCTGCTCGACAAATACCCCAAGGTCGAGGCCGGCGACGTCGCCTTCGCCAGCCGCGTCACCCAGTTGAAGCTGGTGCTGTTCCTGCTCGGCACAGTCGGCGCGATCGCCGCGGCCTACCTCGCCTTCAAGCCGCTGGCGGCGTGAGCCCGCTCTGGCGGTCGCGCTTCTCGGCCACCATATCGGTGCGGGCGGCGCGTCGCCGTCGAAGGAGATCGTCCATGCGCATGAGTGTCATCGCTTCCGCCGTCATGGCCGGCATGCTCGGCCTTGCGGCTCAGGCGCTGCCAGCCGCCGCGCAGGAGGATCTGATCTTCCGGAAGTCGACCGTCTGGAAGATGCTGACGCCGAACGACAAGCTCGCCGTCTACGGCGTCGACGATCCCATGGTGGAGGGCGTCGCCTGCCACTACACCATCCCTGAGAAGGGTGGCGTTTCCGGCATGTTCGGCGTGGCCGAGGAGGTCTCGGAGGTGTCGCTGGCCTGCCGCCAGATCGGTCCGATCAAGTTCAAGGAGAAATCCGAGCAGGGCGATGTCGTCTTCCGCGAGCGCCGTTCGCTGGTCTGGAAGAAGATGCAGATCGTGCGCGGCTGCGACGCCAAGCGCAATGTGCTGGTCTATCTGGTCTATACCGACAAGCTGATCGACGGCTCGCCGCAGAACTCGACCTCGACCGTTCCGATCATGCCCTGGGGCGGGACGGGCGACGTGCCGAAATGCGCCGATTGGATCAAGTGAGGGGCAGCCTCACTCGCCGCAGGTGATGACCAGCGGCTGCTCCGGCGCGGCGGCGGGAGCTGCCGCCTTCACCTTCGAGAGCGAGCCGGTGAAGTCCTCTCGCGAGGCCAGGCCGAAGGAGCTCGCCTTGGCGAAGCCCTGTGCCTCGCACCAGGCATCGGCGACGATCTTGCCGCATTCCGACTTGCTCGAGAGGCAGTCCGCGACGCCGTAGCCATCGCTGGCGGGGATCAGGAAGGTGCGCTGCTCGCTGGGGGCGGCGGCGGTCCTGGTGGTCGGCAGGACCGACAGCGAAAGCCCGGCTCCGACGATCCCGAAGAGGCCGATCAGGGCAACGGCGCGGCGCATGTCTGAGGTGTCCTCGTGGCTGACGGGCACTCAACCCTCGAATCGAGAGGATGGTTCCTGTCAG
>DATDBB010000145.1:0-8851 GCA_036525085.1 Allobosea sp. | reverse complement strand
TGGCTGCACCGAGCAGACGGTGAGCCGCGCGTTGCCGCTGCTGCACGTCAACCGGCTGGCCTCGCTCGAGCATCTGGCGCTCGACGCCAATGCCGACGAGCGCGTCCAGAACGCGATCGAGCGGGTGCTGGCGCGTCAGGGCGCCAACGGCTCCTTCGGCCTCTGGGGCGTCGGCGGCGACGATCTCTGGCTCGACGCCTTCACCGCCGACTTCCTGACGCGGGCCCGCGAGCGCCAGTTCGCCGTGCCGCAGATCGCCTTCAACCTCGCGCTCGACCGCCTGCGCAACCAGGTCGTCAACACCAGCGAGATCGTCAAGGAGGAGGCTGCCGGCATCGCCTATGCGCTCTATGTGCTGGCCCGCAACGGCCGGCCCGTGATGGGCGACCTGCGCTATCTCGCCGACAACAAGCTCACAGATTTCGCAACGCCGCTGGCGCGCGCCCAGATCGGCGCGGCACTTTCGGCGCTGGGCGATCGCGGCCGCGGCCGCGCCGCCTTCACCAGCGCGCTCGCCGGCCTGCAGGAGCGCGGCGACGACAGCCTGTCGCGGCCCGATTACGGCTCGCGCCTGCGCGATGGCGCGGCCGTGCTCGCCCTGATTGCCGAAGCCTCGGGCGAGCGCGCCGACATCAGCCGCGCAGCGGCCGTGCTCGACAGCGCCCGCAGCAGCGCGCGCTACACCTCGACGCAGGAGCAGATGTGGATGGTGCTGGCGGCGCAGGCCATGGCGAAGGACGCCGAGGGCATGACGCTGACCGTCGACGGGGCCGAGCGCAAGGGCGCGCTCTACCGCACGATCTCCGCCGAGGCGCTGGAGGCCAAGCCGCTGACCATCGCCAACCCCGGCGCCGCCACCGCCCAGGCGGTCATCACCGTTTCGGGCATTCCGACCGCGGCCGAACCCGCGCTCAACCAGGGCTTCGGACTGGAGCGCGTGATCTACACGATGAAGGGCGAGCGGGCCGACCCCGCCCGCCTGCGCCAGAACGAGCGCTATGTCGTGGCGCTGACGGTGACGGAACCGACGAGCCGCTATGGCCGGCTGCTGCTGGTCGACCCCGTCCCCGCCGGGCTCGAGATCGAGAACGCCAACCTCACCGAAGGAGCCTCCGTCGCGGGGCTCGACTGGCTGAAGCAGGAGGTCTTCCCGGTCCACACCGAGGCGCGCGACGACCGCTATGTCGCCGCTTTCGAGCGGCTCGGCGGGACGAACCAGAAGCTCGTCTACACCGTCGCCTACATCGCGCGCGCCGTCTCGCCCGGTCGCTATGTCGCCCCCGCCGCCGTGATCGAGGACATGTACCGGCCCGACCGTTTCGGGCGGACGGCCTTCGGCACGGTGGATATCGCCTCGGCGCGGTGAGGCGAGCTGTGATCGACGAGAGAGCCTCGACGGAGCCCCCTCTCCCCTCGAGGGAGAGGGCTAGGGTGAGGGAAGGCAAGACCGAGCAAGGTTTTCGCCTGCCTTCCCTCATCCGTTACGGCTTCGCCGTGCCACCTTCTCCCCCGAGGGGAGAAGGACGCGCAGCACCGTTCCGCAAGCTGAAGATCGCCGCGGCATCATGCGCTTTGCTTGCGACCGCCGCAGCAGCCGCTCTCCTCCTCTACGCCACAACCCTCCCCCCGCTCGAACTCGCCGCCGCAACCGACCGCTCTACCGTCGTGCTCGACCGCGAGGGCCGCCTGCTGCGGCCATTCCTCACTGCTGACGGCCGCTGGAAGCTCCCGGTTAGCGTCGATGATGTCGATCCGCGCTATCTCGCCATGCTCAAGGCCTTCGAGGACAAGCGCTTCGACAGCCATGCCGGCATCGATCCGCTCGGTCTCGCCCGCGCCGCCGGTCAGATGCTGCTGAACGGCCGCATCGTCTCCGGCGGCTCCACGCTGACCATGCAGGTGGCGCGGCTGCTGGAGCCGCGCGAGGAACGCAACCTCGCGGCCAAGCTCCGGCAGGCCGTTCGCGCCATCGAACTCGAACGCCGCTTCAGCAAGCCGCAGATCCTCGACCTCTACCTCACCCTGGCCCCCTTCGGCGGCAATCTCGAAGGTGTGCGGGCCGCGAGCTTCGCCTATTTCGGCAAGGAGCCGAAGCGGCTTTCGACCGCAGAGGCCGCTCTGCTCGTCGCCCTGCCGCAATCGCCGGAAACGCGCCGGCCCGACCGCTTCACGGATGCCGCCCGCAAGGCCCGCAACCGTGTTCTGGCGCGGGTCGAGCAGGCCGGCCTCGCCACCGCTTCCGAGGTCGCAGCCGCGCGCGCGGAACCGCTACCGACGGCACGCAAGCCCTTCCCCAACCTTGCTCCTCATGTCGCCGAGCAGGTCGTTGCCGAAGCCCCGGCCGCCCGACGCCATCGGCTGAGCCTCGATGCCCGCCTCCAGATCGGTCTCGAAGGCCTCGCCCGCGAACGCAGCCTTGGCCTCGCCCCCCAGGTCTCGATCGCGATCCTCGCCGTCGACAACGAGACCGGCGAGGTGCGCGCTTCCGTCGGCGGCGTCGACTACTTCGCGGCGGAACGCGCCGGTTCGCTCGACCTGACGCGGGCCCTGCGCTCGCCGGGCTCGGCGCTGAAGCCCTTCATCTACGCGCTCGCCTTCGACAACGGCATCGCCCATCCCGAGACGATGCTGGAGGACCGGCCGGCGCGCTACGGCATCTATATCCCCGAGAATTTCGACATGACCTTTCAGGGCATGGTCTCGGCCCGCAAGGCGCTCCAGCTTTCGCTCAACGTGCCGGCCGTCGAACTGCTCTCGGCGCTCGGCCCGCAGCGCTTCCTGTCGCGCCTGCGCGATGCCGGGGTCGCAGTGGCGATGCCCAAGGAAGGCGGTCCGCCCGGCCTCGCCGTCGGCCTCGGCGGGCTCGGCATCACGCTGCAGGACCTGACCCGGCTCTATGTCGGGCTGGCGCGCGGCGGCGAGGTTCCGGAAATGCGCGTCAGGGCTGAGGACGAGCGCAAGGGTGTCGCTGCGCCGCGCCTCATCGAGCCCGTCGCGGCCTGGTACGTAGCCGATACGCTGCTTGGCGCGCCGCCGCCGCTCAATGCGGTTCCCGGCCGCATCGCCTACAAGACCGGCACCTCCTATGGCTATCGCGACGCCTGGGCGGTCGGTTTCGACCGCCGGCATACGATCGGCGTCTGGGTCGGGCGGGCGGACAACGGCGCCGTGCCGGGCCTCGTCGGCCGCACCGTCGCAGCGCCGATCCTGTTCGACGCCTTCGCCCGGCTCGGCATCGATCCGCGCCCCTTCGCGCAGCCTCCGAACAGCATCGTCGCGACCAGCGCGCATCTGCCGCCGCCGCTGCGCCATCTGCGCCAGGATGTGCCCAAGACGGTCGCTGCGATGACGACCCCGGCGCTCAAGCTCGCCTTCCCGCCCGAAGGCGCAAGGATCGACCTCGCCGCCTCGGCCAACGACGGCCGGGCCCAGCTCAACCTCAAGGTCGCGGGCGGTGCCCCGCCCTATACCTGGCTGGTCGATGGCGCGCCGGTGCTCAGCCCGACCCGGCGGCGCGAAGCCGTCTGGCAGCCGCCGGGCAAGGGTTTCATGCTGATCTCTGTGATCGACGGAACCGGCGCGAGCGAAAGCGTTTCGGTCAGGCTGCAGTAGCCACTGCCGTTATTGCGAGCGCTTATTCCGCCGGCTGCGGATGCGCGGCCGATGCTTCGGCATGAGCCGTCCCGCGGCTGCCATGCTTGCTCCGCGCCAGATAGGAATAGGCGACGGGAACCACATAGAGCGTCAGCAACGTGCCGAAGGTCATGCCGCCGACGATGACCCAGCCGATCTGCGAGCGGCTTTCGGCGCCAGCGCCCGACGCGAGAGCCAGCGGCACCGCGCCGAGCACCATGGCGCCCGTCGTCATCAGGATCGGACGCAGGCGAAGCTCGGCCGCCTCGACCAGCGCCTCGATCATCTCCTTGCCCTCTTCCCGAAGCTGGTTGGTGAACTCCAGGATCAGGATGCCGTGCTTGGTGATGAGGCCGACGAGCGTGATCAGGCCGATCTGGCTGTAGACGTTCATCGTGCCGCCGGTGAAGTAGAGCGCGGCCAGCGCGCCCGTCAGCGACAGCGGCACCGAGACCATGATCACGATCGGATCGACGAAGCTCTCGAACTGCGCCGCGAGCACGAGGTAGATGAACCCGAGCGCCAGCAGGAAGACGATCGCGATCGAGGCGCCCGACTGCTTGAACTCGCGGCTCTGGCCGGAATAGTCGATCTGCACCGTCTTCGGCAGCACCTTGGCCGCAGCCTGCTCCAGCACGTTCAGCGCATCGCCGAGCGAGTAACCCGGCGAGGGAATGGCGGTGATCGTCGCCGAGCGGAGCTGGTTGAAGCGGATCAACTCCTTCGGCGCGACAGTCTCCTCGATGTGCACGACGCTGGAGAGCTGCACGACCGCACCGCCGCGCCCCATCAGATAGATCGACTGCAGCGCCTGCGGCGTATTGCGATCCTCACCGCCGACCTGGATGACGACGTCGTACTGCTCGCCGTTCATGTTGAAGCGCGTGACCTGGCGGCCGCCGAGCAGCGTCTCCATGGTCCGGCCGATCACATCGACGCCGACGCCGAGATCGGCGGCCCGCTGCCGATCGATCGAAACCTTGATCTGCGGTTTGTCGAGAATGAGGTTGGATTCGAGATTGGCCAGCACCGGCGAGCCGGCGACCTCCGCCAGCACGGCGTCGACATAGCCCTTGATCTGTTCATAGGGCTCGGACGAGCGCAGGACGAACTCGACCGGCTTGCTGTTGGCGCCGCCCTGCCCGAGCGAGGGCGGATTGTTCGCGAACATTCTAATGCCTGGAACCTGCGACAGGTTCCGGCTGATATCCGCGACGATCGCCTGCTGCTTCGTCGAGCGCTCCTCCCACGGCTTCAGCCGGGCGAAGGCGATGGCGCGCGTGACGTCCGGAAAACCGACGATGACCAGGTTGGTCGCGACATCCGGATACTGCTTGAAGAACTCCTCGGCCCGCCGCGCATATTCGGAGGTGAACGCCATCGTCGCACCTTCCGGCGCGACGCCGATGACGGTGAAGCTGCCGCGGTCCTCGACCGGCGCCAACTCGGAGCGCAGGTTGGTGAAGAAGTAATAGCTCCCGCCCGCGACGCAGAGCGCGAAGATCACGATCAGCGGCCGCACCGACAGCGCGCCCCGCAGCGAGGCCCTGTAGCCGCGCGACATCGCGTTGAAGCCGCCTTCCAGCAAATTGTAGAACCAGCCATGCGAGCTGTCGTGCTTGAGCAGCTTGGCGCACATCATCGGCGTCAGCGTGAGTGCGACGAAGCCGGACACGAGCACTGCGCCGGCGAGCGTCAGCGCGAACTCGACGAACAGCTTGCCCGTGCGGCCTGTCGAGAACGCCATCGGGGCATAGACCGCGACCAGGGTCAGCGTCATCGCGATGACGGCGAAGGCGATCTCGTTGATGCCGCGGATCGCCGCCGCAGTCGACTCCATGCCGTCCTCGATATGACGGTGGACGTTCTCCAGCACGACGATCGCATCGTCGACGACGAGGCCGATCGCCAGCACCATCGAGAGCAGCGTCAGCGTGTTGACGGTGAAGCCGAGCGCATACATCAGCGCGAAGGACCCGATGAGCGAGACCGGAATCGTGACCAGCGGGATCAGCGTCGCGCGCACCGAGCGCAGGAAGATGAAGATGATCAGGACGACAAGCACCACGGCTTCGAGCACCGTGCTGTAGACGGCCTTGATCGAGCGGTCGATGAAGACCGAGCTGTCATAGGAGGTCGCGATGGTCATGCCATCGGGCAGGTCCTCGATGATTTCGGGCAGGGCCGCGCGCACGCCGGCGGAGACGTCGAGAGGATTCGCCGTCGCCTGCTTCACGATCCCGATCGTCACGGAGGACTTGCCGGAGAACCAGGCGGCGTTGCGCTCGGCCAATGCACCGAGCTCCACCTTCGCGATGTCGCGCAGCTTGATCGGGAAGCCGTTCGCGTCCTTGACGACGATCTGCTGGAACTGCTCCGGCGTCGTCAGCCCGGTCTGCGAAAGCACCGTGAACTCGCGATTGTTGCTCTCGATGCGGCCCGAGGGAATCTCGACATTCTGGGCGCGAACCGCCGCCTCGATCTCCTGGACGGTGATGTTGTAGGCCGACATCCGGGCGCGATCGAGCCAGATGCGCATCGCATAGCGGCGCTCGCCGCGGATCTGCACCTCGGCGACGCCGGTGATGTTCTGCACGCGGTCCGTGATGAAGCGGTCGGCGAAGTCGGTCAGCTCGAGCGGGTTGTGCCGCGAGCTGATCAGCGAGAGGAACAGGATCGGCTGGGCGTCGGCCTCGACCTTGGCGATGATCGGTTCTTCGATCTCGGTCGGCATGCGGCCACGCACACGGCTGACGCGGTCGCGCACGTCGGAGGCCGCGACGTCGGGGTCGACATCGGGCCGGAAGCGGACAGAGATGAAGCTGCGCTCCTGGCGGCTGGTCGAGGAGATGATCTCGATGCCTTCGATGCCCGCGATCGAGTTCTCGAGGACCTGGGTGACCTGGGTCTCGATGATCTCGGCGCTGGCGCCGGTGTAGTCGGTCCGCACCGAGACGATCGGCTCGTCGATGTTCGGGTATTCGCGCACCGTCAGGCGGGTATAGGAGACCGCGCCGATCAGCAGGACGAGCAGGCTCAGCACCGTCGAGAGGACGGGCCGGCGAACGAAGAGTTCGAACAGGCTCATTGCTGGGCGCTCGGAGTGGAGCCGGGCAGCGCGCTCGTCTGCAGCGGCGGCTGGGCATTCTTGATCGAGACGGTCGAGCCGTCGCGCAGCCGCATCTGCCCGGAACTGACGACGATCATCTGCGGCGTCAGGCCCTTGATGATCTCGACCTTGCCCGGCAGGCGCTTGCCGAGCTCGACGGGGACGCGCTTCGCCTTGCCGTTGTCGACGATGTAGACGATCTTGCCGACCCCATCGGGCACGACCGCCGATTCAGGAACCAGCAACGCATTCTCGCGCCGGTCGACGACAATGGTGATGCGGGCGAACAGGCCCGGCTTCAGCACGAGATCGCCATTGGGAACGGTCGCCCGCAGCTTGATCGCACGGCCGTTGACGTCGACCACGGGATCGACCGCGAAAATCCGGCCCTGGAAGTCCCGCCCCGGCACCGCGTCGACCTTGAGACTGATCGTCTGGCCGAGCTTGACCTGGGCCAGGAAAATCTCCGGCACGCGGAAATCGACCTTGATCGGGTCGATATTGGTCAGCGTGATCAACGTCTTGCCGACGGAGACATAGTCGCCGACGCTGACCGCGCGCAGGCCGACCACACCGCTGAACGGCGCCATCATCGCCGATTGCGCCAGCTTCGCCTGGGAGAGCTGGACCCGCGCCTCGGCCGCAGCCAGCTTTGCGGTCGCCTCGTCGAGGGCGACCTGCGTTCCGACGCCGCGCTGGCTCAGCGAGCGATTGCGCTCGTAGGTGTCGCGGGCGAGGCCGAGATCGGCCTGCAATTGCTTGAGTTCCGCATCGAGGATCGCCGTGTCCAGCTTGACCAGGAGTTGGCCCTTCTCGACGCGCTCGCCCTCCTTGAAGCCGAGCGCAGTGACGCGGCCGGCGATCTCGGGGGCGATCACGACGGATTCGTCGGCGGCCAGGGTGCCGAGCGCCTCGACCTCCTCATTGACCGTCGCGCGCTCGATCTTGGCGACCTCCACAGGGACGCCTGCGGCACGCGCGGCCGGAGCAGCGGCCTGCGCGGGTGCGCTGCCCTGCTTGAAATGGCGATAACCGTAATAGCCACCGCCGGCCAGGCCGATGATCAGGAGCAGGTAGACAAGCCGCTTCATAAAACTGGACGCTCCGGTGTTGCGCGTTTATCTTAGACTGGACGGTCCAGTTTGATAAGAGGCCCGATGAGCAGAAACATGACAGCTACGGCCGCGTCGGAAACTTCTGCGACAGCGGCGATGGATGCAAGACGCTTGCCGTCCGAAAAAGCTCGGCCGAACAAGCATGATGCGATCGCCCAGGCCGCCTCGGAGATGTTCCTCGCCGATGGCTTCGACAGGGTGACGCTGGACCAGATCGCCCAGCGCGCCGGCGTCTCCAAGCAGACCATCTACAGCCACTTCGCCGACAAGGAGGCGCTGTTCAAGGCGATCTGCACCGAACTGACTGAAAAACTTACGATTCCACTGCGAAAATCGGTATCGGAAGGCGACCTTCGCAGCACCCTGACGCGCCTCGGCGAGGACACGCTGGCGATGATGTTGCACCCGGCCTCGCTCGACCTCCACCGCCTCGTGATGAGCGCCGCGGTGCGCTTTCCCGAACTCGGCCATGTCGCCTACGAGGCCGGCGCGCAGCGCATGCTCCACGACCTTTCGACGCTGCTGGTGCATCGTTCACGAATCGGTGATGGGCTGGCCAAGCCGCTCGACGATGAACGCGCGCGCATCCTGGCCGAACAGTTCATCGGCATGCTGCGGGGCTTCCATCAGGTGCGTGGCCTGCTGAGCATCAAGCCCGCGACCGCGGCCGGCCGCAGCGACTATGTCCGGGCCTGCGTGGACCTGCTGCTGCGCGGCGCCTGAGGCCGGCCGTGATCGAGGCCTGACCTCGCGCAAGCAACGCCGGCCCGAGCCGTCAAGCCTGTCACCCGCCTGTCATCTGCACTGGCTAGCTCTCCTCGCATGAAACAGCGTGAACCCGGCGGCCCCTGCTGCCCCGGGGCCGAATTCATGCTCGTCCCGCAAGCGAGAACGCCCTCATGCTGCGTATCGAAGGCCTGACCAAGCGCTTCGGCGGCAAGGCCGCCGTCGACAACGTCACCATCTCCATTCCCAAGGGCGAGATGGTCGGCAT
>DATDBB010000144.1:0-6398 GCA_036525085.1 Allobosea sp. | reverse complement strand
CTCCGAAGCCAAGCTGCTGCCGTCGCTGATCCAGGAGCCCGAGCGCATCGCCAAGGTGATGGCGCGCGCCGGCGTCGCCTCCCGCCGCGACTGCGAGGCGATGATCGCGGAAGGCCGCGTCAGCGTGAACGGCAAGGTGCTGGAGAGCCCGGCACTCGATGTCGGCCCGGACGATGTCGTGCTGGTCGACGGCGAATTGCTGCCGGCGCGCGAGCGCACGCGGATGTGGCTCTACCACAAGCCGCGCGGGCTGGTGACGACCAACCACGACCCGGAAGGGCGGCCGACCGTGTTCGACGCGCTGCCGGAGGATCTGCCGCGCGTGCTCTCGATCGGGCGGCTCGACATCAATACCGAAGGCCTGTTGCTGCTGACCAATGACGGCGGGCTGGCGCGCATGCTGGAACTGCCGGAGACGGGCTGGCTGCGGCGCTATCGCGTGCGCGCCTTCGGCTCGGTGACGCAGGACAAGCTCGACACGCTGCGCGACGGCGTCACCATCGACGGTATCCATTACGGTCCGGTCGTCGCGCGCTTCGAGCGCCAGCAGGGCTCCAACACCTGGCTGACGGTCGACCTGCGCGAGGGCAAGAACCGCGAGGTCAAGACGGTGCTCGAGCATCTCGGCCTCGACGTGAACCGGCTGATCCGGGTCTCGTTCGGGCCGTTCCAGCTCGGCGACCTGCCCGAGGGCGAGGTCGACGAATTGCGTTCGCGCGTGCTCAAGGACCAGCTCGGCGAAGAGCTGATGGCCAAGGCCGGCGTCGATTTCGAGGCGCCGCGCCGCGACGAACTGCCGGCCGCGCCGCCGAGACCTCCCGCAAGCCAAGCGGCGCCCAGCGGCGACGACCGGCCGCGCCGGCGCGAGACCGGCGACCGCGACGGCAAGCCGGAGCGCGAGCGCTGGCAGAGCGACGCGGTGCGCACGCCCTCGCTCGACGACCGGAGTGACAAACCGTGGAAGCGCACCGTCTGGCGCGACGCCGAGGCCGAACCGCAGCGCGAACGCAAGGCGCCACCGCGCCGTGGCGCCGATCCCAGGATCGAGCGCCAGACGCGTGAGGCCACCGGCGAGGTGGTGCGCCGCCGCGACAAGGCGATCGCGGATCCCAGCGGCCGCCGCGTGCTGGTCGAGCGTGTCAGCGCCTCGGCCCGCGAGGAAAGAGCTTCCCGTGACGAGCGGCCGGCGCGCGAGGGCGTGAACCCGAAGCGCCGGCCCGACCGCCTGCCGCGCAGCGAGCGCGGGGCCGCCCAAGGGCGTCCGCCACGTGCGCAGGAACGCAGCGGCAGCGAGCGTCCGGTCCGCCGTCCGCGCATCGAGGGTGGCGAGCGCGACCGCACGCAGGAGCGGCCCTGGCAGGATGCCGGGCCGCGCGCTGAGCGTCCCGAGCGCGCGCCACGCGGCGACAGGCCTGGTGGCAACCGGCCCGAGCGCGCGCCGCGCGAAGGTGGCGAGCGTCCGCCGCGTCGCTTCAGCGAGCGGCCGGGCGAGGAGCGCGGCGGGGACAGACGCCCCGGCGGCCGCAGCTTCGGCGACAAGCCGGGCGGAGCCGGAAAGAGCTATGCGGCGCGCTCCAGCGAGCGCCCGGCTGAGCGCAGCGGCACGGGCGAACGCAGCGGCGGCAAGTCGTTCGGGGGTAAATCCTTCGGGGGCAAGCCATCAGGCGGCCGGCCGTTCGGCGGCAAGCCTGGCGGAGGCGGCCGTCCTGGTGGCGGCCGTCCCGGCGGCGGCAAGGGTCCGCGGCCCGGCGGCAAGCGGGACTGAAGGCTAGCCGATGCGGATCGTCGGCGGGCGTTTGCGCGGGCGGCCGCTTGTCGGCCCGAAGCCGGGGATCGGGAGCATCCGCCCGACCTCGGACCGCCTGCGCGAGTCCCTCTTCAACGTGCTGGCCCATGCCTATGACGACCCGCTCGACGGGGCGCGCGTGCTCGACCTGTTCGCGGGGACCGGCGCGATGGCCTTCGAGGCGCTCTCGCGCGGGGCTGCCTTCGCGCTCCTGGTCGATGATGGCACCGAGGCGCGTGGGCTGATCCGCGAGAACCAGATGGCGCTCGGCCTCGCCGGCCATAGCCGCGTCTTCCGGCGCGACGCGACCAAGCTCGGCGCCATCGGCCCGATGGCGCCCTTCGGCGTGATCTTCTGCGATCCGCCCTATCGCAAGGGGCTGGGCGAGAAGGCGCTGGCCTCGGCCCGCGACGGCGGCTGGCTGGAGGCGGGGGCGCTGGTCGTGCTGGAGGAAGCCGGCGACGTGGAGATCGTGTTACCGGAGGGTTTCGAGGAGTTGGAACGGCGGGAATATGGCGAGACGCAGGTGCTGGTGCTGCGGGCGGCGTAGTTCGTTGATGACAGCTTTGGGTCGGGAGCTGACAAATCTATGACGAGGGACCCAGCACCTTTCCCGGGTCTGCTTTGAGCCAATCGCGGGCATATCTCGGGCAGCCAGAAATCAGCATGCCCGCTCCGTCGCGCGAAAGCTTAAGGGTGCATTTGTGGCCGCCTATCAAGACCCGCCTCCGGTCCAAGCGCCGCCATTTATCCTCAATGCTGCTGCCCGAAACACCATGAATTTCCCCTCCTGAGATTTGTCCTCTCTTGAGGAAACAGAACGCGACATAAAATGTCCCTTGGCGCGGGACTGTCCGCATTTGGGTCTGCCAGCAGCCGAGGGCGTCAACATCGGAAAGCTGCTCAGCCACTGTCGGCGTCGAAAAAGATAGGAGGACAGCAGCCGCCATCGAAGCAGGTTTGTTGATTGGCATTGTCGATCACCGATGCAGATTGAGGCCATCTGGCCGAAAGTAGCCAACTTCCGCGACGGGTCGAAAGCAGAAGCGACTATTCACGTCGCCCGCTAATTGACCAGATAGGCTTCCAAGTCAGCGTCCCAAGCAGCCAGCCCAGCACGAGCCCGAAGCCGCTAAACGCCATCGCATCGGCTCCAAAGGTCCATGGAAAGATGATTCCGCCGTTGGGGCCAACGAGAGCCGCGCCTTTGACAACTGCCACGTACAACAAGCCAACGAGCCAGCATCCCGCGAGGGCCAGAAGCAAGGCGAACGCTACGCAAAACGCCATGAGCACGGCGAATTTTAGAAGCGACTGCATAAGTGAAAGCCTCGACCAATGCGCCAACCTAACGCGCTACGCGCGCCGTCAGCAATGAGTCGAAAGCGGTCGCGACCTTCGGGCCAGAATGACCGTCCCTGTTTTCGGGGCTCGTAGCGCGCACGCAACAATCTGGATGCTGGCGGCGCCAACCTGGACGTCTTGCGTGACGATAGATGTCGCGTCGTCGACCTTCCAGGCATCACCACCTGCACAATCGCCAAGCCTCTAAGGTCGGGCCTGTTCTTTGCGCTGCCCGCATCGGCAGCGCGCGGGCCAAGGCTGACGCCGTTGCTATGCCGACAGGACGACCACCTTCGTCTTGACCGGCGTGCGTGCGTACAGGTGCATCATGTCCTGCGTGAGCAGGCCGACACAGCCGCTGGTGATGCCGTTGCCGATCGATTCCGCGTCGAGGGACGCATAGATCGTGTAGAGCGTGTAGGCGCCGTTCTGATAGAGATGGAGCGTGCGCGCGCCGAGCGGGTTGTCGAGGCCGCCCGGCATGCCGCGGGCGTATTTGGCCGCCTCGGGCTGGCGCTTGATCATCTCCTTTGGCGGTGTCCAGGTCGCCCATTCGGACTTGCGCCCGACATAGGCGTGACCGCTCCACCGGAAGCCGTCGCGGCCGACATTGGCGCCATAGCGGGTGGCCGTTCCGTCGTCCTCCACGCGGTAGACATAGTAATTGCCGGGATCGACGATGATCGTGCCGGGCGCTTCCTTGGTGTCGTAGGCAACCGTCCGGCGGAAATACTTCGGATCGACCTTGCTGACGTCGACCGCCGGGATCGGGAACTTCTCCTCGGGCACCGGCCCATAGAGCTTCTGCGCCTCGGCGAGGCTCATGCCGTCGGATGTCACGCACCCGCCTAGCCCGAGCGCGCCGAGACCGGCGGCCGAGCCGGCCAGAAACGACCGGCGGCTGAGAAGACCCGCCCGACGCCCGAGCGGAGCGATCCCATCCATCCCGCCGGCATCGGCATTTTCACCGTCGATGATCATGATCTTGGACTTCCCATGTCCTGCTGCCCGACGAGATGCCCGGGCATGAGCTTGCCAAGCGCCCTGCCGAGCCGAAACTGCCGTGGCATGCTCGGCTGGCAAACTCGCGGTTTCCCCGTGCGGTGCACCCCGTGCACCGGAGCCGGCACCGCCTTCACGGAGCCGGTTCGACAAAACATGCAAGTCGCGCCCTCCGTCAAGTCAGCGCTGTCTTGACCCAGCCGCATCCGCCTGCCGCCGAGACGCCCTCACCTTCGTCCGAACAGCTTCTCGATATCGCTCAGCTTCAGCTCGACATAGGTCGGGCGGCCGTGATTGCACTGGCCTGAATTGGGCGTGACCTCCATCTCGCGCAGCAGGGCGTCCATCTCCTCGGGGCGCAGGCGGCGGCCGGCGCGGACGGAGTTATGGCAGGCCATCGTCGCCAGGACATGGTCGAGGCGGCGTTCGAGCGAGCCGGCGGTTCCGTGCTCGGCCAGCGCATCGGCGACGTCGCGGACGAGCTTCTGGAGGTTGCCGCCGGCGAGCTGCTGGGGCGCTTCGCGAACCAGCACGGCGCCCGGCCCGAAGGGTTCAAGCCGCAAGCCCAGCGTTTCCAGTTCTTCGCTCGCCGTGTTCAGGCGATCCGCGTCGACAGGGTCGAGCTCGACGACCTCAGGCAGCAGCAGCGGCTGGCGGGCGATGCCATTCCTGGCGCGCTCGGCCTTGAGGCGCTCATAGACGAGGCGCTCATGGGCCGCGTGCTGGTCGACGATGACGACGCCAGCCTTCGTCTGGGCGACGATGTAGGTTTCGTGGAGCTGGGCGCGGGCCGCGCCCAGCGGGCGGTCCAGCGCGTCAGGGGCCGGCTCGGCCAGATGTGCGCGGGCATCGGCCGAGGGCGCGCCGAAGCTGGAGAAGCCCTGCTGCGGGCGGGCGTCGAAGCCGCTCGCGGGCGCCGTCCAGGCCGGCGTGTCGGGCAGGTTGGGGCGCAGCGGCGCAGAGGCGTTTCCGGCACCGGCGAAGACCGCGCGGAAGGCCTCCAGCGTGCGGGCGCCACCGGTGCTTGTGGCGCGATGGCCGGCTTCCGCGAGCGCCGCCTTCAGCCCGGAAACGACGAGGCCACGCACCAGCGTGGGGTCGCGGAATCGTACCTCGCTCTTGGCGGGATGGACGTTGACATCGACGAGGCGTGGATCGCAGGCGACATCGAGGAAGAGCACGGGGTGTCGGTCGGAGGGCACGACATCGGCATAGGCGCCGCGCACGGCCGAGAGCAGCAGCTTGTCGCGCACGGGCCGGCCGTTGACGGCCAGATGCACGCCGGCCGAGGTACCGCGATGGAAGGTCGGCAGGCCGGCGAAGCCGGTGACGCGGAAGCCTTCGCGCGCGGCATCGAGCCTGAGCGCGTTCTCGGGGAAGTCGCGCCCGAGCGCGCGGCCGAGCCGGCGGAGCTGGCCGTCATCGCCCAGCGCCTCGGCCGGCCAGTCGAAGGGGGAGATATGCTCTCCCTCCAGCGAAAAGCGGATCGCGGGATGGGCGATGGCGAGGCGGCGCAGCATCTCCGAGACGGCCTGCGCCTCGGCCCGGTCGCTCTTCAGGAATTTCAGCCGCGCCGGGGTGAAGGCAAAGAGATCGCTGACCTCAATGCGCGTGCCGGGCGCGGCGGCGACGGGACGGACCACGCCCTTCTCACCGGCCTCGACGACGAGGCCCACGCCCTGGGCCGCATCATGGCGGCGGGTCGCGATGGACAGGCGCGCGACCGAGCCGATCGATGGCAGCGCCTCGCCGCGGAAGCCGAGCGAATTGATCGCGAACAGATCGCCGTCCGGGAGCTTGGAGGTGGCATGGCGCTCGACGGCCAGCGCCAGATCGTCGGGCGTCATGCCGGCGCCGTCATCGACGACGCGGATCAGCTCGCGCCCGCCGGCGACGATCGTGACCGAGATGGCGCGCGCGCCGGCGTCGATCGCGTTCTCGACCAGTTCCTTCACGGCCGCGGCCGGCCGCTCGATCACCTCGCCGGCGGCGATGCGGTCGACCAGGATGGGATCGAGGCGGCGGACGGACATGAGGCGATCCGGGAGGATGACGTAAGCGGCGGCGAATCGTGTTGCTGCCGTCGGCGAGGATAGCGGGTGGGGGGCTTTGACGCTCCCCATCAGCGCCGTCATCCCTGTCTGTGGCTGACTTCGCTGATTTGGGCGAGGTTGAGTGCGGACGGGAGCCTGTGTCATCCCGGGTTGTGTCGAGACCGCTGTCCAGCAGAGGCCCCGTCCGCACGTTGGTTTGAGCCCGAACAGTT
>DATDBB010000143.1:0-8570 GCA_036525085.1 Allobosea sp. | reverse complement strand
GCCGAGCTTGAGCGTCTCGTGCGAGATCCCCGCGCCGGAGACGCCGACGCCGCCGAGCACGATCGCCCCGAACACCGCGACGATCAGCGCGCCGCCGATCTGGCGGAAGAAATTCGCCGTGCCCGTCGCCGTGCCGAGCTGATGCGGCAGGACGGCGTTCTGGATCGAGACGGTGGCGACGGGCAGCATCGTGCCCAGACCAAGGCTGACCACGCCCAGCAGCAGGAGAAACGGCGTCAGCGGCATCGTGCCGGCATAGACCGTCAGCAACGCCATTCCGACGAGCGCGACGCTGAGCCCCGCGACCGGCACTCGGCGATAATGCGTCAGCCGCGTCATCGCCCGGCCCGAGGAGGTGGCGCCGATCACGGTGCCGCAGGTCAGCGGCAGCAATCCGAGCCCGGAATACGCCGCGCTCAGGCCGGCGACGGTCTCGAAATAAACAGGCAGATAGATCGTCAGCCCGATGAAGGTGCCCATGCCGAAGCCGGCCGCGATCGTGCCCATGCGCACGACGGGATTGGCGAGGACGTCGAGCGGGATCAGCGGCTCGTCCGCCGTCCTCAGCCGCCAGGCGAAGCCGAGCCAGAGCAGCAGCGAAAGCCCGACCAATCCGGCGATCGGCGCCGAGCCCCAGGGATGAACCGTCCCGCCCCAGGACAGCGCCAGCAGCAGCGTCATCGTCGCGGCGGTGATCAGCAGCGCGCCGAGCACGTCGAGCTTGTGCGGTCGCTCGTGGCGCGGCAGCCGCTTCAGCGCCGAGCTCGTCATCCAGTAGGCCGCCATGCCGAGCGGCAGGTTGATCCAGAAGATCACCGACCAGTGCAGCCGCTCCGCGATCACCCCGCCGAGCACCGGCCCGAGCAGCGATGAGGCCATGAACACGGTGGCGATATAGACCTGATAGCGCCCACGCTCCTTCGGCGAGACCATGTCGGCGACGATGGTCTGCGCCAGTGCGATCAGCCCGCCGCCGCCCAGCCCCTGGATGAAGCGCGCCAGAACCAGCAGCCAGAGCGACGGCGCGATGGCGCAGGCGATCGAGCCCAGCACGAAGACGACGATGCCCGAGAGCAGCACGACGCGGCGGCCGTGGATGTCGGCGAGCTTGCCATAGAGCGGCGTCACGGCGGTGGAGGCCAGCAGATAGGACGTCACCACCCAGGACAGATGCGTGACGTCTCCGAGTTCGCGCCCGATCGTCGGCATCGCCGTTGCGACGATGGTCTGGTCCAGCGCCGCCAGGAACATCGCCAGCATGATGCCGAACAGGATGCTGCGGATGTCCTCATGGGTCAGCGGTGCAGCCGCGGTCGACGCGTGGGTCGTCGTCGCGTGCTGCACGTGGGTATCGACCCGCTTGTCCATCTAGTCCGCGCCTGCCCGAGCGTTTTTGTAAAGGCTCAGTCTAGAAGCGCGCCAAGGCATGCACCAGAGGCGGGACGAGCAGTGGCGGTCTGGCGGCCATGCTCTCCCGGATGGAACAGGCCGGTGGAATGGCTGCTCAGCGCTCCCGCCGCAGAACCATGCCGCCATGATGCAGCACGCCGTCGATGAAGTCGCCGTCGGCGGTGAAGCCGGTGTCGTCGACATAATCGATATGATCGCCGGTGATCGTGTAGCGCCCCTGATAGGCGTGCCTGCGGTTGCCTCTGGCCTCGTCATAGCGGCCGTTCGGCAGCAATTCGTGGCGGACATGGCCGTCTGCCGTCACCCACATGCCGACATAAGGATGCGGGGCGGGGACCTGGGCCGGCACGGAGGTGCCGGCCAGGCTGCCGGCGATCAATGCGGTGGCGACCAGGCTCGTCGTGATGGGATTGCGGGGCATTCCGTCCTCCTCCGTTGCGGATAGCGGCAGAGTGCAGCCGGGCGCAGCGGGAACGGTAGAGCGATGGCCCACGATGATTGCACGATCCTCCGGCGGCAGGTGGCCAGGTTTCAGTCGGGCGCAAGCCCGTAAACTGCTGGTCGAGCCCGTGCCGCCCTTACAATCGGGGGTGTCCTTCCCCATGTCCAAAACGAGGTCCTCGCGAGCAAGCCGCCTTTGCGGTTGATCTGCTCCGGACGAACGGTCTCGAGACACTATCGGCATTTCTGAAGCTCCTTCCGGAGCGTATGGCACGTGGGGCATGGTCGGCTGGCATTGTGCCGTGTCGGGCCGATGTCGGTCGCCGAAGCCGGAATCCTGGCTGATCCGGCATCGAGAACGCAGGGACATCATGGCACTGAACTTTCCCAACCCGGTCCGCAGCTTCGATGCCGGCCGTTCCTGCATCAGCTTCTGGGGTTCGGACGCCTCGCTGGAGATCGCCTTCCAGATCGAGATCGACGCGCTGCGCAAGCTCGGAGCGGCCATCGGCGATGGCGAGGCGCAGATGCTGGCGACATTCGACAGCCATCGCGACGCCATCCTGAACGCAGCGGCGACGGCCTATGGCCGCCGCAAGGCCAGTTATCACCGCATCACGGCGGCCGACGTGACCGGGAGAGGATGAGGACATGGCGCGCCCACCCTACAAGACCGGTGACATGATCTACCTGACGGCCGGCTTCCACAACCAAGCGAGGCCAGGCCCCTTCGAGATCACGCGGCTGATGCCGCCGCGCGACAACAAGGAGGAGCAGTATCGCGTCCGCGGCCCCGACGGCCTCGAACGCGCGATCGGCCATCACGAGATCGAGGAGGAGATCCCACGTCCGGGCGGGGCACCGGGCTGAACGCAGGCCGAATCTCCTCGGCCCTCATCCTGAAAAGCCCGGACAGCCGCCTGGAGCATCCTGCGAGACGCAGGGAGAAGGGAAGAGCGCCTCGCGCTTTGGCGCAGGGCGCGGACCCTTCTCCCCGCGCGGGAGAAGGTGGCAGCGCGCAGCGCTGACGGATGAGGGGGCGCCGTGAGCTTTCCGACTTGCCCTGACCGCGACGCTACCCGGCAAACGCACGGCGCCCCCTCATCCGCCCCTGCCGGGGCACCTTCTCCCGCGAGGGGAGAAGGGCAGAGGACGTCGCGCCCGGCCGCAAACTTATCCCCGCCACTCCGCCTCATGCCTAATCTCCCCTCGCTCCGCCCGACCAAGGGGGCTGTCGCGAGGCATCGTGCGGCCGGGCGGGGTTTGCGGTGTTCATGGCCGGGGCCGTTGCGGGCCTCGACCCTGGAGGGACCGCACGTCGCCGGGGCCTTCAGCAATCCCGGTCATGGCCGACCTTAATGGGCGACGAGCGAAACCGGAAGACAACCGCGCGCGGGACGGGGTGGCGGCTGACGGCGCTGCTTCGACACGACATTCGACATCGACATCGGCACGCAGCCGTCGACTGCGGCGCCACCTCGTCCCGTGCATCCCCTCGGATACGCATCTGCTCGAAAACCCCGAGGCGCAAGCCGGCCGGGGCTTTCGGCGTGGGGCTGGCGGGACGTATAAAAGTCTCAGCAAAATTCGCGTCCTGATCCGGGAAGGCTCAGCCTCCATGCCCCTGCTCAACGCCGGCCATTCCACCCTGGTGATCATCGATTTCCAGGCGCGGCTGATGCCCGTCATCCATGACGGTCCGCGCCTCGTCGCCAACGCACAGCGGCTCGTCGCCGCGGCCGGCCTGCTTTCGGTGCCGATCGTGATGACCGAGCAGAACCCGGCCGGCCTCGGCGGCACAGTCGCGGAACTCGCCGGCGCCGGGCCGGTCGTCGCCAAGATTAGCTTCGATGCCTGCGCGGAATCCGCCTTCCTCGAAGCCCTCGCGGGCGACCGCCGGCTCGTGCTCTGCGGCTGCGAGGCGCATGTTTGCCTCGGCCAGACGGCGCTGTCGCTGCTCGCCCATCGGCGCCGCGTCGTCGTGGTTCAGGACGCGACCGGCTCGCGCCTGCCGGAGTCGAAGGAGGTCGCGCTGCGCCGCCTCGAGCGCCACGGCGCCGAGATCGTCACCGCCGAGATGGTGATCTTCGAATGGCTGAAGAGCGCCCAGCATCCCCGCTTCCGCGAGGCGCTGAAGCTGGTGAAATGAAGCGCTGCTAGAGCGGCTTCTTGATCCATTTTGCGATGACGCCGACGATGCCCTCGCGGAAGGTCATGACGCAGATGACGAAGATCACGCCCTGGACGACCGTGACCCAGGCGCCGAGGCTGGCGAGGTAGTTCTGCATGGAGACGATGACGAGCGCGCCGGCGATGGGGCCGAAGACGGTGCCGAGCCCGCCGACCAGCGTCATCAGCACGACCTCGCCCGACATCGACCAGTGCACATCGGTCAGCGACGCCAACTGGAAGACGATCGCCTTGGTCGAGCCGGCGAGCCCCGCCAGCGTCGCCGAGAGCACGAAGACGGCGAGCTTGTACTGGTTGGCGCGGTAGCCGAGCGAGATCGCGCGCGGCTCGTTGTCCCGGATCGCCTTGCAGACCTGGCCGAAGGGCGAGTGGATGATGCGGTACATCGCCAGCAGCCCGGCCATGAAGATCGCCGCGACGAGCCAGTAGAGCGTGCGGTCGTCGGAAAGGTCGATCAGGCCGAAGAGCCGGCCGCGCGGCACCGCCTGGATGCCGTCCTCGCCGCCGGTGAAGCGCGGCGTCTGCAGCGAGAAGAAGAACACCATCTGCGCCAGCGCCAGCGTGATCATGGCGAAGTAGATGCCCTGCCGCCGGATCGCCAACGCGCCGAACAGGGCGCCCAGCGCCGCCGAGACGGCCGTGCCGAGCAGGATCGCCAGTTCCGGCGTCAGGCCCCAGTTCTTGGCGGTGTAGGCGCAGACATAGCTCGCCATGCCGAAATAGGCGGCGTGGCCGAAGGAGAGCAGGCCGCCATAGCCGAGCAAAAGGTTGAAGGCGAGTGCGAACAGCGCGAAGCACAAAACCTTCATGACGAAGACCGGATAGGCCACGAAGGGCGCGATCACGAGCGCGATCGCGAGCCCGATCATGATGGCGCGGTGCAGGCGCAGCGTGCCCTTGTCGGCCTCGCCCGGGAGGACGGCGGCGGGGGCATCGGTGGCGGCGATATCGGCCATGGTCAAATCCTCCACCCGTCATTGCGAGCGTAGCGAAGCAATCCAGGAGGCGTCGCGCGGGAAGCTGGATTGCTTGCCTGCGCTCGCAATGACGAAAGGCCCATCACGCGGCCCGTCCGAACAGGCCGGCAGGCCGCACGAGCAGCACCAGCACCATGATGATGAAGATCACGGTGGCGGACGCCTCCGGATAGAACACCTTGGTCAGCCCCTCGATCAAGCCGAGCGAGAAGCCGGTGACGATGGCGCCCAGGATCGACCCCATGCCGCCGATCACCACGACGGCGAAGACGACGATGATCAGGTCTGCGCCCATGTTCGGGTTGACCGAGTAGATCGGCGCGGCGAGCACGCCGGCAAAGCCCGCCAGCGCCACGCCGAAGCCATAGGTCAGCGTCACCAGCAGCGGCACGTTGATGCCGAAGGCCTGGGTCAGGGTCGGGTTCTCGGTCGCGGCGCGAAGGTAAGCGCCGAGCTTGGTCTTCTCGATCAGGAACCAGGTCGAAAGGCAGACCACGAGCGAGGCGATGACGACCCAGCCGCGGTAATAGGGCAGGAACATGAAGCCGAGATTCTGGCCGCCGCGCAGTTCCGCCGGGATCTGGTAGGGCAGGCCGGACGAACCGTACTGGTTGCGGAACAGGCCCTGGATGATCAGCGCCAGGCCGAAGGTCAAAAGCAGGCCGTAGAGATGGTCGACATGGGCGATGCGCTTGAGCAGCAATCGCTCGATCGCGACGCCGGTGGCGCCGACGACCAGCGGCGCCAGCAGCAATGCGACCCAGTAGTTGATGCCGAGATAGTTCAGGCACATCCAGGCGACGAAGGCGCCCATCATGTACTGCGCGCCATGGCTGAAATTGATGATGTTGAGCAGCCCGAAGATCACCGCCAGCCCGAGGCTCAGGATCGCATAGAACGAGCCGTTGATCAGGCCCAGAAGGACCTGGCCGAACAGGGCCTGCGGGGGAATGCCGAGAAGTTCGAACATGCGGGGCTCAGATCGTTGAAAAGGCGGACGGTATCCCAAATACTCGCCGTCATCCCGGCCGGAGCGAAGCGGAGAGCCGGGATCCATTCCGGGACAGTTCAGGAATGGATCCCGGATCGGCGCCGCTTACGCGGCTTGTCCGGGATGACGCGGGAGGATGAGGAGCCCGGCAGGGCCGGACTCCTCGTCGCTCACTTCTTGACGAGCGGGCACTCGCTCTCGGCGAGCGGGCGGAAGGCCTGCTCGGCCGGCAGCACCGAGATTTGCTTGTAGTAGTCCCACGGACCCTTCGACTCGGCCGGCTTCTTGACCTCGAACAGGTACATGTCGTGCAACTTGCGGCCGTCGGCGCGCACCGAGCCCTTGCCGAACAGCGGATCGTCGGTCGGCATTTCCTTCATCTTGGCCATCACGGCGGCCGAGTCCTTGCTCTTGGCCGCCTCGACCGCCTTGAGATAGTGCAGCATGCCGGAATAGACGCCCGCCTGCACCATGGTCGGCTTCTTGCCGCCATTGGCCTTGGCGAAGCGGTCGGACCAGCCGCGGGTCTGGTCGTTGGTGTCCCAGTAGAAGGACTCCGTCAGCACCAGACCCTGTGCGGTCGCGAGCCCGAGCGAATGCACGTCGGTGAGGAAGACGAGGAGGCCTGCGAGCTTCTGGCCGCCGGCGGTGATGCCGAATTCGCCGGCCTGCTTGATCGAGTTGATCGTGTCGCCGCCGGCATTCGCCAGCCCGATCACCTTGGCCTTGGAGGACTGCGCCTGCAGCAGGAAGGACGAGAAGTCCGTGCCCGGGAAGGGCGTGCGCACGACGCCGAGCACCTTGCCGCCGTTCTTGGTCACGATCGCCGCGGTGTCGCGCTCCAGCGCATGGCCGAAGGCGTAGTCGGCGGTCATGAAGAACCATGAATCGCCGCCGGCCTTCACCATGGCGCCGCCGGTGCCCTGCGCCAGCGCATAGGTGTCGTAGGTCCAGTGGATCGTGTTGGGCGAGCAGGCCTTGCCGCTGAGGTCGGAGGATGCGGCGCCCGAATTGATGTGGATCTTGTTCTTCTCGCGGGTGATCTGGTTGACCGCGAGCGCGACCGAGGAGGTCGGCACGTCGAGGATCAGGTCGACGCCGTCCTGGTCGTACCAGGTGCGGGCGATGGTCGATCCGACATCGGGCTTGTTCTGATGGTCGGCCGAGACGATCTCAACCTTGATGCCCTTGTCGGCGGCCTTGAAGTCCTCGACCGCCATGCGCGCGGCGATCACCGAGCCCTCGCCGGAGAGGTCGGCATAGAGGCCGGAGCGGTCGTTGAGGACGCCGGCCTTGATGCTGATCTGCTGGGCGAGCGCGGGGGCGACCATCAGCGCGGCGAACGCGGTCGTCGTCAGGAATGTCTTGAGCTTCATCTTCTCTCTCCCTGGAATGGCGTCGTTTTCGACGTGTTGTCCGATATGGATCGGATTGGAGGCCTTCGATTCCGCCCGAAGGCGGGATCAGACCCCGAGATAGCCGTGCAGCTTGTCGATATTGGCGTCGAGCTGGTCGTTGGGGATCATGTCGATCACCTTGCCCTGCTCGACGACATAGTGCCGGTCGGCGACGGTCGCGGCGAAGCGGAAGTTCTGTTCGACCAGGATGATCGTGTAGCCGTCCTGCTTGAGCTTGCGGATCGTCGCGCCGATCTGGTCGATGATCACCGGGGCGAGCCCTTCGGTCGGCTCGTCGAGCAGCAGGAAATGCGCGCCGGTGCGCAAGATGCGCCCGATCGCCAGCATCTGCTGCTCGCCGCCGGAGAGCTTGGTGCCCTGGCTGCGCAGGCGCTCCTTCAGATTGGGAAAGAGCTCGAAGATCTGCGGCAGCGACAGGCCGCCGTCCCGGATCTTCGGCGGCAGCATCAGGTTCTCCTCGACGCTGAGCGAGGAATAGATGCCGCGCTCCTCCGGCACATAGCCAATGCCGAGCCGGGCGATCGCGCGCGAGGGCAGCGAGATCGTCTCGGTACCCTCCAGCACGACCGAACCCTTGCGCTTGCCGATGACGCCCATGATCGACTTCAGCGTCGTGGTCTTGCCGGCGCCGTTGCGGCCGAGCAGCGTCACCACCTCGCCCGGCGCCACGTCGAAATCGATCCCGTGCAGCACATGGCTTTCGCCGTACCAGGCCTCCAGTCCGCGCACCTCGAGCATGGGCGCGGCGGTGGCGGCCTTGGCGGGAGAGGGCGCGGCCTCAGTGAGCATGGCCGACCCCCGAGCCGATATAGGCTTCGATCACGCGCGGATCCTTCGAGACCTGGGCATAGTCGCCCTCGGCGAGCACCTGTCCGCGCGCCAGAACGGTGATGCGGTCGGACAGCGAGGCGACGACGGAGAGGTTGTGCTCGACCATCAGGATGGTGCGGTTCTGCGAGACCTTGCGGATCAGCTGCTCGATGCGCTCGACATCCTCGCGCCCCATCCCGGCCATCGGCTCGTCGAGCAGCAGCATCTCGGGGTCCAGCGCCAGCGTCGTGGCGATCTCGAGCGCGCGCTTGCGGCCATAGGAGAGTTCGACCGCCGGCAGCTCGGCGAAGGCGGAAAGGCCGACGGCCTCGA
>DATDBB010000142.1:0-25521 GCA_036525085.1 Allobosea sp. | reverse complement strand
GACGATGCCGTTGGCGTCGATGTCGAAGGTCACCTCGATCTGCGGCATGCCGCGCGGGGACGGCGGAATGCCCATCAGGTCGAACTGGCCGAGCATCTTGTTGTCGGCGGCCATCTCGCGCTCGCCCTGGAAGACCCGGATCGTCACCGCCTGCTGATTGTCCTCGGCAGTCGAGAAGACCTGGCTCTTCTTGGTCGGGATCGTGGTGTTGCGGTCGATCAGGCGCGTGAACACGCCGCCCAGCGTCTCGATGCCCAGTGAGAGCGGGGTCACGTCGAGCAGCAGCACGTCCTTGACGTCGCCCTGAAGGACGCCCGCCTGGATGGCGGCGCCGATAGCGACGACCTCGTCCGGGTTGACGCCCTTATGCGGCTCCTTGCCGAAGAACTGCTTCACGACTTCCTGGACCTTCGGCATGCGGGTCATGCCGCCGACCAGGACCACCTCGTCGATCTGGCCAGCCGACAGACCGGCATCCTTGAGCGCCTTCTTGCAGGGCTCTATGGTGCGCTGGATCAGGTCGTCGACCAGGCTCTCGAACTTGGCGCGCGAGAGCTTGATGGCGAGATGCTTCGGACCCGAGGCATCGGCCGTGATGTAGGGCAGGTTGATCTCGGTCTGGGCCGTGGTCGAGAGCTCGATCTTGGCCTTCTCGGCGGCTTCCTTCAGGCGCTGGAGGGCGAGCTTGTCCTTCTTCAGGTCGATGCCCTGCTCGCGCTTGAACTCGTCCGCGAGATACTCGACGAGGCGCATGTCGAAGTCCTCGCCGCCGAGGAAGGTGTCGCCATTGGTCGACTTCACCTCGAAGACGCCGTCGCCGATCTCGAGGATCGAGACGTCGAAGGTGCCGCCGCCGAGGTCATAGACCGCGATCGTGCCGGCCTGCTTCTTGTCGAGGCCATAGGCCAGCGCCGCGGCGGTCGGCTCGTTGATGATGCGCAGCACTTCGAGGCCGGCGATCTTGCCGGCATCCTTGGTCGCCTGACGTTGGGCGTCGTTGAAATAGGCGGGAACCGTGATGACGGCCTGGGTGACGGACTGGCCGAGATAGGCCTCCGCCGTCTCCTTCATCTTGGTCAGGGTGAAGGCCGAGATCTGCGAGGGCGAATAGTCCTTGCCGTCGGCTTCGACCCAGGCGTCGCCGGTCGAGGCCTTCTTGATCTTGTAGGGGACGAGATGCACGTCCTTCTGCGTCATCGGATCGTCGAAGGTCCGGCCGATCAGGCGCTTGATCGCGAAGAAGGTGCGCTCGGGGTTGGTGACGGCCTGGCGCTTGGCCGGCTGGCCGACGAGGCGTTCGCCGTCGTCGGTGATGGCGACGATGGACGGCGTGGTGCGCGCGCCTTCCGAGTTCTCGATGACTTTCGGCGTCGTGCCTTCCATGACCGCGACACAGGAGTTGGTCGTGCCGAGGTCGATACCAATGACTTTACCCATGGATGGGATCCCTTTCGATTGAGCAGATCGCCGGCCTGCGGCGCTTGGCGCCACCTGCCGGCCCATGGACCGGATCGCCCCCACCTGATGCGGCGAACGAAACCGGCATTCCACGTTTGACGGTCGTGAAACCGCCCCTTGGCGGCGTATATAGTGAGGGTGTTCCTGCCCTTGCAAGACAGGCGAGCCGATTAAGAATCCCGCGCGCGCCCGTTTTGTCCGTCACGGTTGACGCCGGCGCCCTGTCAAATCGCATTGCCGGCAAGTGTTGCGGATGTGCCCTTGCGCGCGCGGCCGCGACATTTCATGCAGAAGCGATTGTTTCGGTTCCAAACTGGCCCTTTCGTGACGCGACAGACGCACCTCGCCCTCCGCCTCGCGCTGCTGGTCCTCGCCGGCGCGTCGCAGGCCGCGTTGGCGCAGCCCATGCAACTGCCGGGTGCGCAGCCCTTCAATGCGCCTGGAACACAGCAGTCGGCCCCGGCATCATCCAGCGCCCCGGCCGCGCCCCGGGCGCCTTCCATGCCGTCGATCAAGGTCGCGGGCGAGGATGCGATCATCGGGCGCGTGCTGCGCCATAATGGCGGCCCGGGCGAGGCCGTCTTCGAGAAGACCGCGGCCGGATTCGGGCTGAGGCTCACCGTCGACGGCTTCCAGTCGAGCAATCTGGTCGAGCCCTGTGCCGTCTCCTTCGGCGAGGCGCCGCTGCCGGTGACGTCGCTCGGCCGCCCGGCGGGCGTACCGCGCTATCGGCTCGAAGCGCCGATCTGCCCGATCGTCTTCGATGTGCTCGACGGCGCCTTCCTCGTGGTCGAGCCGGCGCAGCCCTGCGTCGTCGAGGCGGCCGCCTGCCGGATCGATCCGCGCGGCCTCTGGGGCCCGGACGCGCGCACGCTGCCCGCGCGCGCCAAGGAGATCGAGGCCGCGCGCGGCGTGGCCGAACGCGCCGTCCGCGAAGGCTATCGCACACTCACCGCCAAGGCGGATGCGGTCGACCAGCGCGCGATCGCGCGCGAGCAGGCCGGTTTCTCCGCCGAGCGCGAGCTGATCTGCCGCTCCTTCCAGCGCGAGGGCCAGTTCGGCTTCTGCGGCGCGCGCCTGACCGAGGCCAGAGCCGCCTCGATCCGCGCGCGCCTCGGCATCACCGGCGAGCCGGCCAAGCCGGCGGCCAAACCCCGGCCCCGCCCGGCCGCGCCGGCGCCCGGAACCGGGCCTCTGCCCCTCACGCCGCAATAGACAGCGGCTCTCCAGCCACCGGGCAGCTCCTTCCGCCGGAAATCAGCCGAATCCGGGCGTGGCACTGGACCTCGTCGCCAGCCCTGCCTGACTCCGGCCGATATTCGCGACTATCGTGTCGATGGCCTCACTGCCTTGTCATTGGCGTCAGCGGCCGCGATGGGGCATCTGATCGGCCAGTGTCGAGAGGATGACGACGGAAAGCATGGCTGCGACCCGCAACAGATCTTCATGGCGACACACCGCGCTGGCCTTTGTGCTGGCAGCGCTGGCACCGGGTCTGGCAGTCGCCGCCGAGTCGGCCGCCGTCTCGACGCCCCGCGTCACGGCGACGCTCCTGTCGAGCCGCGATGCGGTGGCGCCCGGCGAGCGCTTCCAGGTCGCGCTCGTCCAGAAGATGGCGCCAGGCTGGCACACCTACTGGCGCAATCCCGGCGATTCCGGCGAGCCGACCCGCATCGAGTGGGTGCTGCCGCAGGGCGTTTCCGCCGGCGAGATCCAGTGGCCGGCACCCAAGGCCATTCCCGTCGAGCCCCTGGTCAATTTCGGCTTCGAGGGCACGCTGCTGCTGCCGGTCGAGATCACTGTCCCACAGGATGCGAGGCCCGGCGAGCGCCTGACGCTGAAGGCCAATGCGACCTGGCTCGTCTGCGAGAAGATCTGCATTCCAGAGGAAGGCGCCTTCACGCTTGACCTGCCGATCGCGCCGGCGGCCGTCGTCGACGAGGCGGCGCAGTCTCGGATCGATGCAACCCGCGCCGCCCTGCCCGCGCCAGCCGCATTCAAGGGCCGTCTGGCTGCCGATGGCGAAGGACTCGCCCTGGCGCTGCCGGGGTTGTCCGGCTCACTCGTGGAGCTTCGCTTCTTCCCGCTCTCCGATACGCTGATTGACCACGCCGCCAAGCAGGATGCGTCGGCCGGCGCCGACGGAACGGTGCTGCGCCTCGCCCGTTCGAGCGCCTTCAAGATCACGGGCGAGGAGCTGGAAGGCATACTGACCTTCAAGGAGGGCGGCATCGCCCGTTCGCTCAGCCTCGCCGCCACGGTCGATCCGGCCCTGGTCGCGAATGCGGCGGAGTCAGCGGCGGCAGCACCCCCGGCGACCGTGCGGATTCCGCTGCCGGCCGAGGGCGCCGATCTGACGCTCTGGGCCGCGCTGCTCTTCGCCTTTGCGGGCGGGCTGATCCTCAACCTGATGCCCTGCGTGCTGCCGGTGCTGTTCATCAAGGCGCTCGGCTTCGCCCAGCTGGCGCAGGCGAGCCGGATGGAGGTCCGCGAACAGGGGCTGCTCTTCCTCGCCGGCGTGGTCGTCACCTTCATGGCGCTGGCCGGCATGGTCATCATCCTCGGCGCGCTCGGCTCCAGCGTCGGCTGGGGCTTCCAGTTGCAGTCGCCGCCGCTGGTCATCGCGCTGGCTGTGGTGATGACGCTGATCGGACTCAACCTGCTCGGCGCGTTCGAGATCGGGACGTCCGCGGCCGGCGTCGGCCATGGCCTCGCCAGCCGGGGTGGGCGCCTCGGCGCCTTCATGACCGGCGCGCTGGCCGTCGTCGTGGCGACGCCCTGCACGGCGCCCTTCATGGGCGCTGCCATGGGCTATGCCGTCACGCAGTCTCCGACGGTCGGACTGGCGGTCTTCATGGCCCTGGCACTCGGCTTCGCGCTGCCGGTGGTGGCGCTGTCCTTCGCGCCAGGCCTGTTGCGCCTGCTGCCGAAGCCCGGGCGCTGGATGCTGATCCTGAAGCAGGCCTTCGCCTTCCCTATGTTCGCGACCGCGATCTGGCTGATCTGGGTCGCCTCGGTCCAGGCGGGGCCGGGCGGCGTGCTGGCGGCGCTCGTCGCCGTGCTGGCGGCCGGCTTCGTCGTCTGGCTGGTCGGCGTCACGCGCGGCGCCGGGCGCGGCCGGATCGTCTCGTCAGCCCTCGCCGTCCTCGTTGCCTTCGGTGCCGGGTGGTTCGTCATCCAGAGCGCCGTCCCGGAGGCGAATACGCAGGCGCGCGCCGGTGACATCCAGGCCTGGACGCCGGAGCGCGTTGCAGCTCTGCAGGCGGAGGGGCGCCCGGTCTTCGTCAACTTCACCGCGGCCTGGTGCATCACCTGCCTCGCCAATGAGCGCGTCGCGCTCTCGCGTCAGGAGGTCAAGGACGCCTTCGCCGAGCTGAAAGTGGTCTATCTCAAGGCCGACTGGACCAATCGCAACAGCCAGATCGCCATGGCGCTGGCCGAGCAGGGCCGCGCCGGCGTGCCGCTCTATCTGTTCTATCCCGGCGCGAAGGGCGCTCAGGCCGAAATCCTTCCGCAGTTGCTGACGCCGGACATGATCGTCACGGCGGCAAGGCGCGCCGCGGGCAAGGAGATGAAGACCGCCGCCCGCTGACTGGATTTCATCCGCGAAGCCCCCAAGGAACTCACCCCGAAGACAGGAGACAGACGTGAAAGCCCACCTGACCCGCCAGACTTTCATCGCCGGCCTCGCCATTGCAGGTCTCTCCTTCGCCGCCGGATCGGCTTTGGCTCAGGCCACGGCCAAGGTCGGCGCGCCTGCGCCGGCCTTCGAGGCCGTCGATGCCGATGGCAAGCCCCGCAAGCTCTCCGAGTTCGCCGGTAAGACCGTGATCCTGGAATGGACCAATCACGACTGTCCCTATGTCCGAAAGCACTACAACAGCGCGACCATGCAGACCCTGCAGAAGGACATGGCGAAGGAGGGCGTCGTCTGGCTCTCGGTCATCTCGTCTCCGGTTGGCGAGCAGGGCCATGTCGATGGCGCCAAGGCCAAGGACCTGACGAAGAGCCGTGACGCCGCGCCGGCCGGCATCCTGCTCGATCCCAACAGCAAGATGGCGCGCGCTTATGGGGCGACCACGACGCCGCATATGTACATCGTCGATCCCAAGGGCACGCTCGCCTATATGGGCGCGATCGACGACAAGCCGTCTTCCAGCGCGGCGAGCCTCAACGGCGCCAAGAGCTATGTCCGGCAGGCCATGGCCGAGCTGAAGGCCGGCAAGCCGGTCTCGGAAGCCGCGACCAAGTCCTATGGCTGCGCGGTGAAATACGCGCCGGTTTCGTAAGGGCGCTTTTCCTCAAACGCGCGTCATTCCGGGCGAAGCGAAGCGGAGACCCGGAATCCATGCCGGAACGCTGATGGCTACCGTTCAGGCATGGATCCCGGATCGACGCCGCTTCGCGGCTTGTCCGGGATGACGGTCACGGTGCGTTGGCCTCAATGAGCCGCGGTAGGTGACTCACACCCGCCCCAGCCGCGCGCCTGTCGCCACATCGAACACATGCACACGGTCGGGATCGACCGTGATCCAGATCCGCCCCGCCTGTGCCGCGACGACATCGGTCGCCGCCTGCATCACGAAGGGCAGGCCGGAGAGCTGGCCGTGGAAGAGCTGGGTCGCGCCCAGCTCCTCGATGAACTCGACGTCAAAGGGAAGCGAACCGGCCTGGCCTTCGCTTGCAATCTCGACGTCCTCTGGTCGCAAGCCTACTTCGACCGGCGTCTGCGCGGGCAGATCCTCACGCAGGTCGCGCGCTTCCAGGATCGCATCGCCCAGCGCCACGATGCCCGGGCCGTCGATCGTGCCGGGCAGGATGTTCATCGGCGGCGAGCCGATGAACGTCGCGACGAACTTGCTCGCGGGCTTCCGGTAGACTTCCGATGGCACGCCGATCTGCTCTACCTGGCCGCCATTCATCACCACGAGCTTGTCCGACAGCGTCATCGCCTCGACCTGGTCGTGGGTGACGTAGATCGAGGTGACGCCGAGCGCCCGCTGCAGCTTCTTGATCTCGACGCGCATCTGCACGCGCAGCTTGGCGTCGAGATTCGAAAGCGGCTCGTCGAACAGGAAGACCTGCGGCTTGCGCACGATGGCGCGGCCCATGGCGACGCGCTGGCGCTGTCCGCCCGAGAGCTGGCGCGGCCGGCGCTCCAGCAGCCCCTCGATCGCGAGGATGCGTGCCGCTTCCTTCACGCGCTTCTCGATCTCGTCCTTCGGCGTGCCGCGGTTGCGCAGGCCATAGGCCATGTTGTCGTAAACGCTCATATGCGGATAGAGCGCGTAATTCTGGAACACCATGGCGATGTCGCGGTCGGCCGGGCCGACCTCGTTGACCACGCGCGGGCCGATCGAGACCTCGCCGGCCGAGATCGTCTCGAGCCCCGCGACCATGCGCAGCAGCGTGGACTTGCCGCAGCCGGACGGGCCGACGAGCACGCAGAAGCCGCCATCGGGAATGTCGAAGGAAACGCCCTTCACGGCCTCGACGCCGCCGGGATAGATCTTCTTGACGTTGGTGAGGGTGACCTGGGCCATCGGCGGATTATTTCTCGGTTTCGACCAGGCCCTTCACGAAGAGCCTCTGCATCAGGATGACGACGAGCACGGGCGGCAGCATCGCGAGCATGGCGGTGGCCATGGCGAGCTGCCATTCGGTGAGGGCGTCGGAGGTGACGATCATCTTCTTGATTGCGATGACGATGGTCTGCATCGAGTCCTTGGTCGTCACCAGGAGCGGCCAGAGATACTGGTTCCAGCCATAGATGAACTGGATCACGAACAGCGCCGCGATCGTGGTGATCGAGAGCGGGACGACCGTGTCCTTGAAGAACTTGAACGGGCCGGCGCCGTCGATCTTCGAGGCCTCCAGCAGCTCGTCCGGGATCGTCATGAAGAACTGCCGGAACAGCAGCGTGCCCGTCGCTGACGCGATCAGCGGCACCGCCAGGCCCTGATAGGTGTCGAGCATCCTGAGGTCCGAGACAACCTTGAAGGTCGGGAAGATGCGGACCTCGACCGGCAGCATCAGCGTGACGAAGATGATCCAGAACGCCGCCATCCGGAACGGAAAGCGGTAGTAGACAACCGCATAGGCCGAGAGCACCGAGATGAAGATCTTACCCAGCGCGATGGCCATCGCCATGATGAAGGAGTTCAGCATCATGCCGAGCACCGGCTCGCGCGTGGTGCCCGAGGTGCCGACGAACAGGATGCGGTTGTAGTTCTCCAGGAAATACGGCCCCGGATAGAGCGGCAGCTTGCCGTTGATGATGGTCGCGGCATCCCAGGTCGAGGCGACGAAGGTCAGCCAGACCGGGAAGGCAACGATCAGCACGCCGATCGACAGGATGACATAGGCGATGAAATCGCCCAGGCGGCGGTCCTCGACCATCAGTAGCTGACCCTGCGCTCAATGAAGCGGAACTGCACGGCGGTCATCGCGATGACCATCACCAGCAGCACGACCGACTGTGCCGCCGAGCCGCCGAGATTGGAGCCGCCCTTGCCGTCCGAGAACACCTTGTAGACCAGCGTTTCGGTCGCGCCCGAGGGGCCGCCGCCGGTGACCGTGTCGATGATGCCGAAGGTGTCGAAGAAGACGTAGACGATGTTCACCACGAGCAGGAAGAAGGTCGTCGGCGACAGCAGCGGGAAGACGATCGTCCAGAAGCGCCGCATCGGCCGCGCGCCGTCGATAACAGCCGCCTCGATCACGCTCTTGGGGATCGACTGCAGGCCTGCGAGGAAGAACAGGAAATTGTAGCTGATCTGCTTCCAGGTCGCTGCGAGGATGACCAGCAGCATGGCGTCATTGCCGTTGAGGCGGGGATTCCAGGCGATGCCCATGTTGGAAAGACCGCGCGCCAACATGCCGAGCGAGGGATCGAACATGAACAGCCAGAGCACGCCGGCGACCGCTGGCGCCACCGCATAGGGCCAGATCATCAGCGTCTTGTAGACCTCGGCGCCTCGGATCTGACGGTCCGCCATGACCGCGAAGAGCAGCGCCAGCGACAGCGAGAGCACGCAGACGAAGCTCGAGAAGATGACCGTGTTGATGAAGGCCTTGAGATAGCCCGGATCGGAGAAGAGGGCGGTGTAGTTCTCGAACCAGACGAATTCGGTCGAGGTGCCGAAGGCGTCCTCCAGCAGGAAGGACTGCCAGACCGCCTGGCTCGCCGGCCAGTAGAAGAACACGATGGTGATCGCCAACTGCGGCAGGAGCAGCATCAGTGGGATCGTCAGGCCATTGAAGACGGCGTTCTTCTGCATCGGGTCGCTTTAATCCGCGTCGTCGTCCCGGGCGACCGCAGGGAAACCCGGGACCCATGCCTGAACCGTTCCGGCATGGATCCCGGGTCTTCGCTTCGCTGCGCCCGGGATGACGCAGCGTGGTGGATCAAGTCAGCTTAGCGCGAAGCCGTCCGCTCGAACTGGCGTAGCATCTGGTTGCCGCGCTCGGCGGCCGCATCCAGCGCCGCCTTCGGCGTCTTCTGGCCGTTCAGCGCCGCTTCCAGCTCCTCCGACCAGATGTCGCGAATCTGGACGAGGCTGCCGTAGCGCAGGCCCTTCGAGTTGTCGGTCGGCTCCTTGTTGGTGAGCTCGAGGATCGGCGTCTCGAGATAGGGCTTGTCCTTGTAGAAGCCTGAAGCCTTCACCTTCTCGTAAGCCGCCTTGGTGATCGGCAGATAGCCCGATTCGGTGTGCAGCTTCACCTGGCGGTCGACGTTCGAGAGGAAGGTGAAGAACTTGGCGACACCCTTGTACTCGTCGGCCTTCTTGCCGCCCATCACCCACAGCGAGGCGCCGCCGATGATCGAGTTCTGCGGCGCGCCCTGGACATCCGGGTAGTACGGCATCGCGGCGTTGCCCCAGTCGAACTTGGCGTTCGCCTTGACGTTGCCGAAGAAGCCCGAGGAGGTCAGGAAGATCGGGCACTCGCCCGAGGTGAAGCGGCCTTCGCCATTGTTGGTGCGGCCGGAGTAGTCGTAGACGCCCTGCTTCTGCAGATCGACCAGATTGGTCCAGTGCTTCAGGAAGGCCGGGCTCTGGTTGAAGTTCAGGACGGCGTCGAAGCCCTCCATGCCGTTGACCTTGGTCGAGAGCGGCACGTTATGCCAGGCACCGAACTGCTCGATATTGGCCCAGGTCGCCCAGGCGTTCGAGAAGCCGCATTTGTCGAAGCCGGCGGCCTTCAGCTTCTTGGCGGCCTCGAACACCTCGGGCCAGGTCTTGGGCGGTGCTTCCGGGTTCAGGCCGGCCTTCTTGAAGGCGTCCTTGTTGTACCACATCACCATCGAGGAGGAGTTGAACGGCATCGAGAGCATGTCGCCCTTGGCCGTCGAGTAGTAGCCGGTTATGGCGGGCAGATAGGCCTTCGGATCGAATGTTTCGCCGGCTTCCTTCATCAGCTCGTGCACGGGCTTCACCGCGCCCTTGGCCGACATCATCGTGCCGGTGCCGACTTCGAAGACCTGCAGGATATGCGGCGCGGTGCCGGCGCGGAAGGCGGCGATGCCGGCGTTCAGCGTGTCCGGATACGAGCCCTTATAGGCCGGAACGACCTTGTAGTCCTTCTGCGAGGCGTTGAACTCCTCGGACAGCTTCACGACGACGTCGTTGTTGGCGCCTGTCAGCGCGTGCCACCACTGGATTTCGGTCTGGGCCGCGGCGGGTGCGGCGCCGGCGAGCGCGAAAGCCGCGACGGACATCAGGATGCGAGATTTTACTGTCATCTTTGTCTCCCTTCCGCCCTCGGGTCGCTTGGGCGGCTGTTATTGTTGGTGCGCAAGCTAGCATGAAGGGCGGGCGACGTTTCAATGACAAATTGATGACAGACGCAAGCCGCCCGCTTGCGCGACTTTGTGCTGAGGCCCTTTTATCGAGGCTCTTGCACATTTGCCCGGAAGACGCTGTTCTCCCCGCCCCATCCCGCCTTCCGACGGACACTCGCCATGCCGCGCATCTCTCTCACGCCAGACCAGACCCTGCCGAAGGATGCCGCGAGCGCCGCGCTGCTCGGCCGCGTCTGGCGCCCCGATGTCGCCGGCCCCGCGGTCGTCACCCTGCGTGACGGCGTGCTCGTGGACGTCACCCGTGCCTTCCCCACCAGCCGCGACCTCTGCGAGGCGACCGACCCGGCTGCCGCACTGCGCGCGGCACAGGGCGAGCCTGTCGGGACGCTCGCGGACATTCTGGCGAACACCCCGGTCGACGGCCGCGATGCCGGCAAGCCCTGGCTGCTCTCGCCGCTCGACCTGCAGGCGGTGAAGGCCGCCGGCGTCACCTTCGCCGTCTCGATGCTGGAGCGCGTGATCGAGGAGAAGGCGCGCGGCAACCCGGCGGCCGCCGCGACGATCCGGACCGAAATCGGCAAGCTCATCGGCGACGACCTCTCGAAGCTGAAGCCCGGCTCGCCCGAGGCGATGCATCTCAAGGACGTGCTGATCAAGCAGGGCGCCTGGAGCCAGTATCTCGAAGTCGGCATCGGGCCGGATGCCGAGATCTTCACCAAGGCCCCGCCGATGTCCTCGGTCGGCACGGGATTCGATGCCGGCCTGCACCCGGCCTCGACCTGGAACAATCCGGAGCCGGAGATCGTGCTGGTCGTCGCCTCCGACGGCCGCATCGTCGGAGCGACGCTCGGCAACGACGTCAATCTGCGCGATGTCGAGGGTCGCTCGGCGCTCCTGCTGGGCAAGGCCAAGGACAACAACGCCGCCGCGGCCGTCGGTCCCTTCATCCGCCTGTTCGATGGCGGCTTTACGCTCGACCATGTCCGCAACACCACGGTGTCGCTGACCGTCGAGGGCGAGGACGGCTTCACGCTGGAAGGCTCGTCCTCGATCGCCAAGATCAGCCGCGACCCGGCCGATCTCGCCAGCCAGATGATCGGCCCGCATCACCAGTACCCGGATGGGGCAGCGCTTTATCTCGGCACCATGTTCGCGCCGATCAAGGATCGCGACACAGCCGGAGGCGGCTTCACCCACAAATACGGCGACGTCGTCACCATCGCTGCGCCCGAACTCGGCGCGCTGGTCAACCGCATGCGTTCGACCTCCGAATGCGAGCCCTGGACCTTCGGCGCCTCGCATTTGATGCGCAGCCTGGCCAAGCGCGGCCTGCTGTGAGCGCAGCCGACATCCTCGTCGTCGGCGAGGCGATCGGCGATTTCATCCCGCGCGACGCCGAGGGGCGGCACTACGAGGCAGTGCTGGGTGGCTCCGGCTTCAACGCCGCGCTGGCGCTCGCCCGCTTCGGTGCAAAGCCGGCCTATGCCGGGGCGCTCTCGACCGATGCGCTCGGCCGGCGCTTCCGCGCGGCGCTCGAGCAGGAGGGTATCGGCACGGCACTGATCCACGACAGCGCCTGGCCAACCGCGGTCGCGATCGTCTCGCCGCTCGGCCCCGGCGGCGTGCCGGAATTTGCCCTGCATCTCGAACGCACGGCTCATGCCGATCCGGACGGCACGGTGCGCAGCATGCCGCCGGGCGCACGCCATCTCCATGCCGCTTCGTTCGGCGCCACCATCGGCGCCTCGGCCGAGGCCGTGACGGCACTGGCGACGAGCGCACGGGTCCAGGGCGGGACCGTCAGCTACGACATCAACATCCGCCCTTCCGTGCTGCCGGAGCGCGAACTGGCGCTGCCCCTGATCGAAGCGCGCATCGCGCAGGCCGACATCGTCAAGGCGAGCCTCGACGATCTGGCCTGGCTCTTCCCGGCGGAGGAGCCGGACGTGATCGCCCGGCGCTGGCAGTCGCTCGGCGCGACGCTCGTGTTGGTGACAAAGGGGCCGGATGGCGCCATCTGCTTTGGTCCAGGCGATCCTGTCACCGCGACCGCCCAAGCTGTCGTCGTCGCCGACACGGTCGGCGCGGGGGATACCTTCATCGGCGGCTTCCTCGCGGTTCTGGCCGCGCGCGGCCGGCTCGGCGCAGGCTTCGCCGAGGCGACGCACGACGATCTCCAGGCGGCGCTCGCCTTCGCCTGTGCGGTCGCGGCCGATAGCTGCAGTAGGCCCGGTTGCGATCCGCCGAGGCGGTTGGCCGACCAGGCATGACCGGATTAACCGTCATTGCGAGCGCAGCGAAGCAATCCAGAGGACGTAGCGAGCCGCCCTAGATTGCTTCGCTACGCTCGCAATGACGCTGGAGGAAACCGATGCGCCTGAGCTATCTCGACTATCACACCTGCGGCGAGCCGGTCCGCATCGTGACGGCGGGCTATCCCGCACTGAAGGGCGCGACGATCCTCGAAAAGCGGCGGGATGCGCGCGAGAATCACGACCATCTGCGCCGGACGATGATGCTGGAGCCGCGCGGCCATGCCGGCATGTATGGCGTGATCCCGGTCGCCCCCACCCACCCAGAGGCGGCCTTCGGCGTGCTGTTCACGCATAACGAGGGCTACTCGACCATGTGCGGCCACGCGACCATCGCGCTCGGTCGCTATGCGATCGAGCATGGCCTCGTGCCGGCCGTCGAGCCTGTCACCCGCTTCGCCATCGAGGCCCCCTGCGGCCTGCTGCGACTGGAATGTTCGGTCAGCGGCGGCAGGGTCGGGAGCGTGGTCTTCGAGAGCGTGCCGGCCTTCGTCTTCGCGCGGGACCTCGTCGTCGAGGTTCCGGGCTTCGGGGCGGTGACCACCGACATCGCCTATGGCGGCGCCTTCTACTGCATCCTGCCGGCCTCCCGCTTCGGCCTCGATCTCTTCGACACGCCCGTCGCGGAGTTGACCGATGCGGCTGCGGCCCTCACCGACAGGGTGCGGGCGACGCTGGAGATCACGCATCCGACCCAGCCCGATCTCGGCTTCCTCTATGGCACCATCGTCACCGACGAGGCCGGTCCGGAGGAGACGAGCTTCAACCTCTGCATCTTCGCCGAGCGCCAGATCGACCGTTCGCCGACGGGCTCGGGCGTTACCGCCCGCATGGCGTTGGACCATGCCAAGGGGCTCGTTGCGGCCGGGCTTACTCGAAGCTTCCGCAGCATCACCGGCGGAACCTTCACCGGCCGCGTGTCGGCGGAAGTGGCCGGTCCGGCCCCCGGCGCCGTCACCGTCGCGGTCGGCGGCACCGGGTATTTCGCCGGCGAAGGCAGCTTCGTCATCGAGGCGGACGACCCGCTGCGGCATGGCTTTGCGCTGCCGGAACGCTTCGCGGAGATCGCGCGCGATTAACCCCGCCCGGAAACCAGTTTCCGGGATTTGCCTGGACTACCGGCGAAAACCTCGGCTTTTCGAAGATCGGCGCAGGCTCGGGGTAACGAATATCCGGCAGGCTCGGCGCTCGCTCGAAGAATTCGGAGGCGCGGCATGTCGGTTGGAGATTTCGGTGCGCCGCTCGCGCCGTCGCAAGGAATGTCCGTCCGGATGAACCGTCTCGCCGGAACGCCTGCACTCTGGATCGCGGCTTTCGCGCTTCTGGCCGCGGCGGCCCTGAGCCTGCCTCTGCGCTTGCCGCTCGGCCCGAACGCCTGGGATACCGCGGTTTATCTCGACGCGATCCAGCGCATCCGCGTGGGGCAGGTCCCGAGCCTCGACTTCTTCGCGCCGGTCGGCCCGCTCGGCTATTACGGCGCGGCGCTGCTCGATGCGCTGTTCCCGCGCGCCCAGCCGATGCTGCTGGCCAACTGGGCGCTGCTGCCGGTGCTGCTGCCGGTCGCGGGCCTGCTTTGCAGCCATGTCGCGGCCCGCTCGCGGCCGATGGCCCTCTCACTGCTGCTGCCATTCCTGCTGTTCGCCTCGCTGCCGATCAACCTGCACGGTCTCTATCCGATGCCGGGTTTCGACGGCTACGGGCATTACAACCGCCATGTCGCGCTGCTGCTCTATCTGCTGATCGCGACGCTGCTCTTCGCCCGGGATCGACGCCTGACGACCGGGCTGGTCGCGGCGCTGATGCTGACGCTTTTCCTGGTCAAAATCACCGGCGCCGTGACCGGGACGCTGCTGGTCGGCTATGCCGTCCTCGCCGGCCGGATGCGCCTGCGCGATGCGATCATGGCGGCAGCATTGGTGCTCGGCGCCCTTGGCGTTCTCGATCTCGCGACCGGGCTGGTGCGGGCTTACATCGCCGACATCCTGGCCCTGCTCGCGCTCAACACCGGGGCGCTACTGCCGCGCTTCCTCACCGTCGCCTCGGTCAAGTTCAACGTCGTCGGGCCCTGCCTGCTGCTGCTGGGCGTTCTGGCGCTGGCGGCCTGGCGGGAGGGCATCGCGCCGTCCGTAAAGGGCCTTCGCGCTCTCGCGGATTCGCCGTTGGGCTGGCTCGCCGCCGCCCTCGTCGCGCTGACCTTCTTCGAGACGCAGAACACCGGATCGCTCGAATATATCGGCCTCTGGCCGATCCTGCTGCTGATCCTACTCGACTGGCGCAATCGGCAGGATTCGCTGAAGCCGCTCGTCCTGGCGCTTGCGCTCGCCACCGCCTTGCCAAGCGCCGTGATCTTCGTCGAGCGTGGCGTTCGAGCCGTGCTGGGAATGACGGGCCATGTCGCGCTCGACCTGCCCGAGCTCGGCCCGCTCGGCCGGGTCAGCCTCAAGGCCGACATGGCGAGGCGCGCCGCCGGCATGCTGGAGCACTATGCGACCCAGCAGGCGAGCTATCGCGAGCTCGCCCGGCGCGACGTGCTGCCCTCCTACATCCTCTATTCCGAGATCGACTATCAGGCGACCTGGCTGCTCGAGGTCCGGCAGGGCGTCAACGCGATCCGGGCCTGGGAGGCCGCCAACGGCCGCACGCTCAACGGATTCCTGACGCTCGACTTCGTCGATCCGTTCAACCACCTGCTCGACCGGACGCCGCCGCGCCACGTGCCGATCGGCATGGATCCGGGCCGCAGCACCCCGGCGCTCGCACCGGAGACGCTGGCGGAGCTGTCTCGCACCGACGCGATCCTCGCACCGAAATGCCCGCCAACCACGGCGCGCGATGCGATCCTCCAGCATTTCGAGCCGGCGATCAGCGGGCGAAAGCGCGTCGCGCTCTCGCCCTGCTGGGACATGTATCTGAAGGACTGAATGCGTCGGCTCAGACGGCGGCCGTCTGCCCGGCCTCCCAGCCGAGGATCGCGCGCTTGCGCGTCAGGCCCCAGTGATAGCCGGTCAGCGCCCCGGATTTTCCGATGACGCGGTGGCAGGGCACGACGAAGGAGATCGGGTTCTTGCCGACGGCCATGCCGACGGCGCGCGAGGCGGTGGGCTTGCCGATATGGCAGGCGACGTCGCCATAGGTGGTGGCGCGCCCGACCGGGATGCGCAGCAGCGTCTCCCAGACCCTGACCTCGAAATCGGTGCCGATCAGCACGACACGCAGCGGCGTCTGCGCCGACCATGCCTTCGGATCGAAGATGCGGGCGGCATAGGGCGCAGTCGCCTGCGGGTCGAAGCGGTAATCGGCATGGGGCCAGCGCCGCATCATGTCGGCGAGCGCCTCGGCCCGGCCGCCGACGACCTTGCCGCCGTCGAGCCCGTCGGACACCCAGCCGAGCCCGGCGAGGCCGCGCTCCGTCGCGACGATCAGCGCCTCGCCGAAGGGGGAAGCGTGGAAGCCATAGGACAGGGCCAGGCCCTCGCCGCCGGCCTTCCATTCGCCCGGCGACATCGCCTCATGCGTCACGAAGAGATCGTGAAGCCGGCCCGGCCCCGAGAGCCCGACCTCCAGCGCCGTGTCGAGCACGCTGGCGGAGGCGCCGAGCAGGCCCTTGGCGTGATCGAGCGTGATCGCCTGCAGGAAGGCCTTGGGCGTCAAGCCGCACCAGCGCCGGAAGAGATGGTGGACATCGGTCGGCGTCGCCCCGGCGGCCTCCGCGATCGCCTCGATCGTCGGCTGCGCGCGCCAGTTCTGCGTGATGTAGGCGAGGATGCGCCGCACCGTGTCGTAGTCGGAGCCCGGCGCGGTCGAGGGGAAATCGGCTTCCGCCGGCATGGCCTCGGTGGCACGTGCCAGCACGGCGTTGGAAAAGCGGGTCGGCGTCATCACGCCGAGCTTCTGGATGTGAGCGGTCATCGCTGTCACCTTCGCATCATCGATCATGAGGCGAAACTAGGCGGGCCAACGTCACGGCTCCACCCGAAAGCTGGCAGGATCGAGCGGCGCCGCGTGAAGACGCGCGAGAATCTCACGCCGCTCCGTAATCCGGCCCGCGCCGCGCCTTCGCCAGAGCGGTGCCCAGCGCCTCGGCGAAGCCCTCGCGCTCGCCCGGTGAGAGCGCGGCGGCGACGGCGACGCTGCGCCCGCGCGAGACCAGATTGAGCCCGAGCAGCCCGTAATCCTCGTCGGTCTGCCGCTCCAGCTTGGTCCAGGCCGGATTGGAACGCCAGACCGCCTCGCGGCCATGATGCGAGACCTTGCGCAGCAGCACTTCGAGCGGCGTCACCACGATTCGTTCGAAGGCGCGCGCATGCCGGAAATTGACATGGAAGGCGATGAACAGCGCGATCACGTCGAGGCCGAAGAAGCCTGCGACCGGCCAGGCGCCGAGCACGACGAAGGGGATCGAGGAGACGATGCTGGCGAGGCAGACCAGCGTCATCACGATGCGGAAGCCGTTCCGGCCGAGCGAGCGATGCGGGGTGATCGTGGCGTCGAAGACCGGGCGCTCGGCAGCGGCCGAGGCGTCGTCGTCGCGCACTCCTGAATCGCGCTTGCCGAGGTCCATGGGCCAACTATAACGCCGCCATGACGCAAGAGAACAGCCGACAGCGCCGCGCCACGCCGACAGCGCGGATCACGAAGCCGCGCGCCCGCAGCGCCGCCGGGGTGCGCGAGATCTTCGAGCGCTTCCAGGCGGCGAACCCAGAGCCCAAGGGCGAACTCGAATCCGTCAACGCCTTCACGCTGCTGGTCGCGGTGGTGCTGTCCGCGCAGGCGACCGATGCCGGCGTCAACAAGGCGACGCGTCCGCTGTTCGCCATCGCTGACACGCCGCAGAAGATGCTCGCTCTCGGCGAGGACAGGGTCCGCGACTACATCAAGACGATCGGCCTGTTCCGCACCAAGGCGAAGAACGTCGTCGCGCTCTGCCAGAAGCTGATCACGGAGTTCGGCGGCGAGGTCCCGAGGACCCGGGCCGAGCTCGAAAGCCTGCCCGGCGTCGGCCGCAAGACGGCGAATGTCGTGCTCAACATCGCCTTCGGCGAGATCACCCACGCGGTCGACACCCATGTCTTCCGCGTTTCCAACCGGCTACGCATCGCGCCGGGCAAGAACGTGCTGCAGGTCGAGCTCGGTCTGGAGAAGGCGATACCCGCCGAATTCGGCCGCCACGCCCATCACTGGCTGATCCTGCATGGGCGCTACACCTGCAAGGCGCTGCGGCCCGAATGCGGGCGTTGCATCCAGTTCGACCTCTGCGATTCGCCGGACAAGCGCCTCGCCTGACGAGCGAACCTACTGGCTGGTGGTGGTGCAACTGCCGTCGACGCAGGTCGTCGTCACTGTCTTGCAGACGCCGTTGACGCATTCGCGCCGCGATTGGCTCGAGGTCCGGCCTTGCTGCCGGGTCGATTGCGTGGGGATCGTCATGGCCGGAGCGGGCCGCATCGGCGTCGGCTGGAAGCTGGTGCTGGGCATCCGCACGGTCGGCGTCATCGGCAGCGGAGACGGGCGCGGCGCTCCCGGCGGGTTCACCCGACCGCGGATGGCGGCGGCCATGGCTTCGTTGGCGCGGCGCTGTTCCGCCCTGTCGCGCGCCTCGGTCTGGAGATCGGCGTCGGGCACCGGCTGGCCCAGCCGCGCCAGCGCCTCGGCCGCCTGCAGGCTGCCCCAGCGCGCAGCTTGCGTGTAGTAGAAGACGTAAAGGCTTTCTTCCTTCGGGAAGCCGGCGATCCCCAACTCATGGCAGCGCCCGGTGGCGAAGAGGTTGGAGCCGGAGTTCTGGGCGAGCGACTTGGCCGCCGCGCACCATTCGGGCGAGTAGGCCGGCGACGAGGCCATGGTGATCTGCGGCGTCGCCTGGCAGGCGCCGAGCAGGGCGGTCACGAGCAGGACGGCGACGACGGGGGGACGGGGCAGGCGGCAGTGAAGGCTGGACACGGGGCTGGGCTCGCGAGGCGTTGCGCAGCCGTGTCTAGCGCGGCCGATGCCGGGCGCAAGGTCCAAAAGCTGCAGCTTTCGTCACTTTGCGGAGGAGAGGCGCCGCATGTCCGAACGCGCGGCGCGAATCGGTCGCTTGACGCTCGTTCCGCGATAGGCTCCCCTTCGATGCCGAGGCGCTCCGGACGCTGACCACGCGATCCCAGAAGAGAGCGCAGGGCCAGAGGAAACGCGGGAGATCGCCATGTTCAGACAGGTCTTGCTTGCAGCCGGTGTCGCCTTGGCGGCGTCGGGAGGTTCAATGTCGGCTCTGGCCCAGGCCAAGGGCCCGGTTATCGGCGTGAGCTGGTCGAATTTTCAGGAAGAACGCTGGAAGACCGACGAGGCCGCGATCAAGGCCGCGATCGAGAAGGCCGGCGGCACCTATCTCTCCGCCGACGCGCAGTCCTCGCCTGCCAAGCAGCTCACCGATGTCGAGAGCCTGATCGCGCGGGGTGCCAAGGCGCTGATCGTGCTGGCGCAGGATGCCCAGGCGATCCGGCCCGCCGTCCAGAAGGCGGTCGACGAGGGCATCGCGGTCGTCGGCTATGACCGGCTGATCGAGATTCCGCAGGCCTTCTACCTGACCTTCGACAATGTCGAGGTCGGCCGGATGATGGCGCGCGAGATCGTCAAGGCCAAGCCTGAGGGCAACTACGTCTTCATCAAGGGCTCGTCCGCCGATCCCAATGCCGGCTTCCTCTATCAGGGCTCGATCGAGGTGCTGAAGCCCGCGCTCGACAGCGGCAAGATCAAGAATGTCGGCGAGGCCTTCACCGATGGCTGGCTGCCGGCCAACGCCCAGAAGAACATGGAGCAGATCCTGACGCGCAACGCCAACAAGGTCGATGCCGTCGTCGCCGCCAATGACGGCACGGCCGGCGGCGCCATCGCCGCCATGGCCGCGCAGGGGCTGGCCGGCTCGGTGCCGGTTTCCGGGCAGGACGCCGACCGGGCCGCGCTGAACCGAATCGCGCTCGGCACGCAGACGGTGACGATCTGGAAGGATGCGCGCGAACTCGGACGCAACGCCGCCGAGATCGCGGTCAAGCTCGCCGGCGGCGCCAAGCTGACGGAGGTCGCGGGCGCGACCAGCTGGAACCAGGGCCCGGCCAAGCAGGCGATGACGGCGCTGTTCCTCAAGCCCGTGCCGGTGACGCAGGACAACCTCAAGGTCGTGATCGATGCCGGATGGGCGCCGAAATCGGCCGTTTGCCAGGGCGTCGCGGCCGGCAAGGTCAAGGCCTGTGACTGAGATCGCACCTGCGCCGGCCAAGCCGGCGCAGGGCGAAACGAGCCTGGGCGCAGGCAGCCCGGGCTCGCGCAGCCTTGCCGATCACCTGCGCGAGATCGAATTCGATCCGCGGATGATCGGCATGGTCGCCGCGTTGGCTGTGATCTGGCTGGGCTTCAACTGGTTGTCCGGCGGCGCCTTCCTGACGCCGCGCAACCTGTGGAACCTGCTGGTCCAGTCCGCCTCGATATCGGTGATGGCCTGCGGCATGGTGCTGGTCATCGTCACCCGCAACATCGACCTTTCGGTCGGCTCCATGCTCGGCTTCGTCGGCATGGTCGTCGGGCTCATCCAGGTCCGGTTGCTGCCGGAACTCTGGGGTTTCGAGCATCCGGCGACCTGGATCGTCAGCCTCGTGGCGGCGGTTACGCTGGGCGGCCTCATCGGCCTGCTGCAGGGGGCGCTGATCGCCTTCCTCGCCATCCCCTCCTTCATCGTCACGCTGGGCGGGCTGCTGGTCTGGCGCGGCGCGGCCTGGTGGGTCACGCAAGGCCAGACCATCGCGCCGATGGATTCGCGTTTCCGCCCGCTCGGCGGCGGCATCGAGGGCGCGATCGGCACCAGCGCCTCCTGGGCGATCGGCCTGGCGATCTGCGCCGCCATCGCCGTGGCCAGCATCGCCGCGCGCCGACGGCGCAGGCGTTTCGGCTTCTCGCTGCGTCCGCTCTGGGCCGATGTCGCCATCGCGGCGCTGGGCTGCGGCGCGGTCGTCGCGACCGTCATGGTCGCCAACGCCTATGCGCTGCCGGCCGGCATCGCCCGCCGCATGACCGAGGCGCGTGGCGAGACCTGGCCCGAGGGCGGGCTCGTGATCGGCCATGGGCTGGCCGTTCCGGTGCTGCTGGCGCTGGCGGTCGGCGTCGCCATCACCTTCCTGGCGACGCGGCTGCGTTTCGGCCGCTATGTCTTCGCCATCGGCGGCAACCCCGAGGCGGCGCAGCTTTCGGGCGTCAACACCCGCAAGGTGCTGATGCTGGTCTATGGGCTGATGGGCATGCTGGTCGGCATCTCCGCCTGCATCGCGACGGCGCGGCTGAACGCGGCGACGAACTCGGCCGGCGCGCTCGACGAGCTCTATGTCATCGCCGCCGCGGTCATCGGCGGCACCTCGCTCGCCGGCGGCGTCGGCACCATCGCGGGCGCGATGCTGGGTGCGCTCGTGATGCAGTCGCTGCAATCGGGCATGGTGCTGATCGGCGTCGACACGCCGCTGCAGAACATCGTCGTCGGCCTCGTGCTGGTGATCGCGGTATGGCTCGACGGCCTCTACCGCAAGCGGCTGGGGTGACGGATGCACGCGCGAAACTCCGCTGTCATTCCGGGGCTCGCGAAGCGAGAACCCGGAACCCACGACTGGGTAAGACTTCGGATGCAACCTAGTCGATCGCGCTCGCCCGGTCGTGGATTCCGGGTTCGCCGCTGCGCGGCGCCCCGGAATGACAGGGGAGGAGACCGCCAATGGACCTGACCAGCCCGCTCGTCGAGATGCGCGAGATCTCGATCGCCTTCGGCGGCATCAAGGCTGTCGACGCGGTCAGCGTCGATCTCAACCCCGGTGAGGTCGTCGGCCTTCTCGGCCATAACGGCGCCGGCAAGTCGACCCTGATCAAGATCCTGTCCGGCGCCTACCGGGCCGATTCCGGCGAGATCCGGGTCAATGGCGAGCCGGTGTCGATCGGCAGTCCGCGCGACGCCAAGCGCCATGGCATCGAGACGATCTACCAGACGCTCGCGCTCGCCGACAATGTCGACGCCGCCGCCAACATCTTCCTCGGGCGCGAATTGCTGACGCCCTGGCGCACGCTCGACGATTCCGCCATGGAGGCCGAGACGCGCAAGGTCATGGGCCGGCTCAACCCGCATTTCCGCCGCTTCAAGGAGCCTGTGAAGGCGCTCTCCGGCGGCCAGCGCCAGTCGGTCGCGATCGCTCGCGCGATCTATTTCAACGCCCGCGTCCTGATCATGGACGAGCCGACGGCGGCGCTCGGCCCCGCCGAAACCCGGCAGGTCGCCGAACTCATCCTCGAACTCAAGAAGCAGGGCATCGGCATCTTCCTGATCAGCCACGACCTGCATGACGTCTTCGATCTCGCCGACCGAGTCAGCGTGATGAAGAACGGCCGTGTCGTCGGAACGGCGCGCACCAGCGACGTCACCCAGGACGAGGTCCTGGGCATGATCATCTCCGGGAAATGCCCGGCCGGGGCGGTGCCGGGGCCTGGGGCGCTGCGAGGATAGATGCCTGATCCTGCGGCGAGCGGTCGAAAGTCCGTCCCGCAGACCTGAACTTGGTGGCGGCGCCTCACGGTATCGCCGTTTCCGCCTCGATGAGCCGCACCAGTTCGTCGAGCGCCGACAGGCGGGCGATGCGCCGGTAGCGCGGCTGGCCGACCGGCTCCTCGGCATGCTCCAGCGCCCATGTCAGCTCATGCGGGACATGGACCGCCCATGAGCCCGCTTCCAGTGCCGGCAGGATGTCGGATTTGAGCGAGTTGCCGACCATCATCGCCCGCTCCGCCCCATCGCCATGACGAGCGAAGACACGGCGGTACATGTCCGCGCTCTTGTCGCTGACGATCTCGACGCCGTGGAACAGGTCGCCGAGGCCGGATTGGGCAAGCTTGCGCTCCTGGTCGAAGAGGTCACCCTTGGTGATCACCACAAGCCGGTAGTCCTGCGCGAGTTGCTCGAGCGTCTCACGCGCGTCCGGCAGCGTCTCGACCGGGTGGGCAACCATCTCGCGGCCGGCTGCCAATATCTCGCCGATCACCGCGGCCTCGACCTCGCCCTTCGTGATCTCGATCGCGGTTTCGATCATCGAGAGCACGAAGCCTTTGATGCCGAAGCCGTAGAAGGCCAGGTTGCGGCGCTCGGCCTCGAGCAGACGACCGGAAATTTCCGCCGCCTCGCCATGGGCGCCGAGCAGCGCGACGAAACGCTCCTCGGTCAGGCGGAAGAACTGCTCGTTCTGCCAGAGCGTATCGTCGGCATCGAAGCCAATCGTGGTGAGGCTGAGCCCCATCGAACCCTCGGGTTTCGGACTGAGCTTGGATCAGGCCCCGGTCGACAGGCCGGCCTCGACCTCGGTCGCCGCGAAGACGTAGCGCCGCGAGCAGAACTCGCAGGTGATCGCGAGCGTGCCGTCATCGGCCACCATCGCCTGCCGGTCATCGGCCGAAAAGCCACGCAGCATGCCGAGCACGCGCTCGCGCGAGCACCGGCAATCCTCATGGACCAGAACCGGATCGAAGACGCGCGCGCCGCGCTCATGGAACAGCCGGTAGAGCAGGCGCTCGCTCTCCAGCAGCGGATCGAGCAGCTCGTGATCCTCGACCGTCTCGACCAGCGAGCGCGCCTCGGCCCAGGCATCGTCGCTGACGCCGTCCGGGTCCGTGCTGGTCAGGATCTCGTGGCCTTCCGGCGCATCGCCGGGATGAATATCGGCGGCGCGAAGGCGATCGACCGAATGCGGCATGAATTGCACCAGCAGCCCGCCAGCGCGCCATTGCCGGCCCCCACCGGTGACGATCGAGCCGACGCCGAGGCGAATGCGGCTCGGGATCTGCTCCGACTGGCGGAAATACTGGTGCGCCGCCTCCTCGAGGCTCTGGCGGGTCAGCGCCACGACGCCCTGATAGCGCGTCGTTGCCGAGCCCTGGTCCACCGTCATCGCGAGATGGCCCTCGCCGAGCAGTTCGCCCGTGCTGGTGCGCCCCTCCGCGACAGCCTCCGCCAGCGCGGCCTCGTCGAAATGGGCGACGGCGCGATAGACGTCGGGCGCGTTGAAATCGACGACCATCATCGAGATCGGCCCGTCGCTCTTGGTCTGGAGCTGGAAGCGGCCCTCGAACTTCAGCGCGGTGCCGAGCAGGACCGTCAGCGCCGCGGCCTCGCCGAGCACGCGCGAGACGGCTTCCGGATAACCATGGCGCGCGAGAATCGTGTCGATCGAGGCTCCGAGCCGGACGACGCGGCCGCGCACGTCGAGATCGGGCACGGTGAACGGCACCACCCGATCGTCGAGCGCAACGCTCGCCACCCCGTTTTCGAGATCGGCCATCAGGCAGCGACCCCGCCGAAGCACCAGGCCAGGATGCCCTTCTGTGCGTGCAGACGGTTCTCGGCCTCGTCGAAGACCGCCGATTGCGGCCCGTCCATCACGGCGTCGGTGACCTCCTCGCCACGGCTGGCCGGCAGGCAATGCATGAAGATGGCGTCCTTCTCGGCGCGGCCGAGCAGCCGCTCATCGACCTGATAGGGCCGCAGCAGGTTGTGGCGCGTGCCTTCTTCATCACCCATCGAAACCCAGCAATCCGTGATGACGCAATCGGCGCCCTCGACCGCGGCCTCGGGCCGGGTGGTCAGCGACAGCTTAGCGCCCTGCTTCTTGGCCCAGTCGAGCAGCGCCGGCGAGGGGCTGAGCTCTTCGGGCGTCGCGATAGAAAGCTCGAAATCGAGCCGGCCGGCGGCATGGACCCAGGAGGTCAGGACGTTGTTGGTGTCGCCGGTCCAGGCGATGCGCTTGCCCTTGATCGACCCCTTGCGCTCCTCGAAGGTCATGACGTCGGCCATGACCTGGCAGGGATGCTGGCGCTTGGTCAGCCCGTTGATCACCGGCACGGTGGCATACTTGGCCATCTCGACCACGGAATCATGGTCGAGCATGCGGATCATGATCGCATCGACATAACGCGAGAGCACGCGGGCGGTGTCGGCGATGGTCTCGCGCTCGCCCAGTTCGATCTCCTGGCCTGTCACCATCATCGGCGAGCCGCCAAGCTCGCGAATGCCGACATCGAAGGAGACGCGGGTGCGCAGCGAGGGCTGCTCGAAGATCATGGCGATGACCTTGCCTTCGAGCAGGCGATCGGCGGCAGCATCGGGCGTGCGGCGGCGCGATTTGATCTCCTCGCCGGCGCGCAGGATGGCGCGCAGCTCGGTGGCGGAGAAATCGGAGAGATCGAGGAAATGGCGCGTCACGGGCGCGTCCTTCGCTTCGCTGGAATGAACTTGGCTAGACTAAATCGCTGTTATTCGGCGGCGGGCCGCTTCAGCGTCGCCTCGATGGCGCCAGCGGCGCGGTCAAGACGCGAGACGGCGTCCGCCACTTCTGCATCGCCGATGATAAGCGGCGGGAGCAGGCGCACGACGTTGTCGCCGGCCGCGACGACGAGCAGACCGGCGGCCCGGGCCTCGGCGACGAAATCGGTGTTCAGCGTATGCAGCTTGAGACCGAGCATCAGGCCCTCGCCGCGGATCTCCGCGATCACCTCGGGATGCTTGTCCTTGAGCTCGGCCAGCGACTGCTTGAGGCGCAGCGAGGTCTGCGCGACATGATCGAGGAAACCGGGCGCGAGGATGACGTCCAGCACCGCGTTGCCGACGGCCATGGCGAGCGGATTGCCGCCGAAGGTGGTGCCGTGCGTGCCCAGCGTCATGCCCGATGCCGCCTCCTCCGTGGCGAGGCAGACACCCATCGGGAAGCCGCCGCCGATGCCCTTGGCGACCGACATGATATCCGGCGCCACGCCCGACAGTTCATAAGCAAAGAACTTGCCGGTGCGGCCGACGCCGGTCTGGATCTCGTCGAAGATCAGCATCAGGCCATGCTCGTCGCAGAGTTCGCGCAGCAGCCGCAGGAAGCGCGCCGTGGCCGGACGCAACCCGCCCTCGCCCTG
>DATDBB010000141.1:0-2676 GCA_036525085.1 Allobosea sp. | reverse complement strand
TTCATCGTCGGCAGCAGGTTCTTGGCGTTCGGGATCTTCGAGTAGTCGAGCGTCTCGATGACGCCGGCCTCGTTCATCTCGTACATGTTGGCGGCCGAGAGGCCCTGGATGTCGACCGTGCCGCGCGGCAGGCGGCGTTCGGCGACCATCTTGGCGCGGCGCGGCGCGTCGCCGGCCTGGTCCTGCACCACTTCCATGCCCTTTGGCTTGAGGATCGGGTCCTCAATGTTCTTGGTCAGCAGGCGGGCATAGTCGCCGCCCCAAGTGCCGACCACGACCTTGCCGGCCGCCTGCGCGAAGGCCGGCGTTCCGAGGCCTGAGGCCAGCGCGGCGGCGCCGGCGCCCTTCAGAAGATCGCGTCTGTCGAATGTGGTCATGGTGGGAACTCCCCTGTTGGACGCCCGTCGAAACCTGGATTCAGGTTTCGCGCGGATAGACGAGCCCGGCGTCTTCGGCCCAGCCTATCGTGATGGTCTCGCCCGGCTTCGGCTCGGCGACGCCGGCCTTGTTCGGGATCTGCAGCAGCATCCGGTCGCTTCCGGAGAGGCTGACATCGATGTCGAGGAGCGCGCCGAGATAGGAGGCGTGCTCGACACGAGCCTGGAAGTGGTTGTGCAGGCCTTGAGCGTCGCCGGCGACGGCGATCCGCTCCGGCCGCAACGCAAGCGTCGCCGCCCCGGTGCCGGTCGCTGCCGCGCAGCCGATCTCGACCCCGCCTTTGGTGCGGAAGCGGCCGGGCGCCGTGATCTCGCCATCGAGGAAGGCGCTGCGGCCGATGAAGCCGGCGACGAAGCGGTCGGCCGGCTTCTCGTAGAGCTCGCGCTGTGTGCCGATCTGCCGGACCTTGCCCTTTTCCATGACGACCAGCCGGTCGGCCATGGTCAGCGCTTCTTCCTGGTCGTGAGTGACCATGATCGTGGTCAGGCCGAGCTTGCGCTGCAGGTCGCGAATTTCGACGCGGACTTCCTGGCGCAGCTTGGCGTCGAGGTTCGAGAGCGGCTCGTCGAGCAGAAGGACATCCGGCTCCATGGCGAGAGCGCGGGCGAGGGCGACGCGCTGCTGCTGGCCGCCGGAGAGCTGGCGCGGATAGCGCTCGTCGAAGCCGGCGAGCTGCACGAGGCGCAGCGCCTCGGCGACGCGCGGCGCCCGGTCGGCCGGGGAGATCTTGCGCATCTCGAGGCCGAAGGCGACGTTCTCTGCGACAGTCATGTGCGGGAACAGCGCATAGCTCTGGAAAACCAGCCCGCAATTGCGCTTCCAGGGCGGCAGGGTGGTGACGTCCCGCTCGCCGATGGTGATCTTGCCGGCGCTGGGGGCGATGAAGCCCGCGACCATGCGCAAAGTCGTCGTCTTGCCGCAGCCGGAGGGGCCGAGCAGGACGAGGAACTCGCCATCGGCGATGTCGATGTTGACATCGTCGACGACGGTCAGGTCGCCATAGGTCTTGCGCAGATGTTCGATCGAAAGCCTTGCCATCGCGTCAGACCACCCGGCTCAGCTTGACGTATCGGTCGGTGACGATCATCGCCACGGCGATCAGGACGATCTGGATCAGGGATGCGGCTGCCACGGTCGGATCGATCTTCCATTCGAGATATTGCAGGATGGCGATCGGCAGGGTGGTGCGGCCCGGTCCGACCAGGAACAGGCTCATCTCCAGATTGCCGAAGGAGGTGACGAAGCCGAAGAGGCCGGCCGCGACGATGCCGGGCCGGATGCTCGGCAGGGTCACCCGCCGGAAGGTGGTGAAGGGTCCGGCGCCGAGATTCTGCGCGGCCTCCTCGATCGTGCGGTCGAAGCCGACGAGGCTCGCGGTTACGAGACGCACGACCCACGGGATGACGACGAGCGTGTGCGCCCCGATCAGCCCGCCTTGCGAGCCCATCACCGGCAGGCCGGTCGCGATCTCGGTCTCGATCTGGAAGACGTAGATCGCCGTGCCGAGCACGATGCCGGGCATGACCAGCGGCATCAGCAGCAGGGTGTTGAAGAGCGGGCCGAGCACGATTTTGTGCCGCACCAGCGCGAGGCTGGCGGGCACGCCGACGAGAAGCCCGATCAGCGTGGCGGCCACGCCGACCTGGAGGCTGAGCAGGAAGCCGTTGATGAAGGGCTGGTTGTTGGCCGCGGCCGTGAACCATTTCAGCGAATAGCCCTCCGGCGGGAAGGAGGGGATCTCCTGCCGGAAGAAGGCGAGCCAGGTGACGAAGATCAGCGGCAGCAGGATGTAGAGCAAGGCGAGGCCGGCGGCGCCATTGAGGGCGATGCGGCCGAGGCTCGGGCGGGACGCGCTCACGCCCGGCCTCCGCGGCGCGACGGCCAAGGGCTTGCCGCCTGCAATTCCCTCACGCTGCTCAACGATACCATCCCCATCTTGTTCTTGCTCAAGCCCCGGGCCTTGCTCAAATCCCGACGTCCGAACTTTTGCCGGATCGCGCCCGAAGGCTGCGGATGCGCCTTCGGACAGTCAATCCAATTCTTCCCTATGCCTCGCATCGCCGTTCCCTATGCGCCGGGGCGCGAGGGGAGGCTGCGCTCAGTTCAGCGTGTTCTTGTGGAACACGCCGCCCTTCATGATGACCGGCAGCCTTGCGCCCTGGTCCTGCAGCAGGGCCAGGTCTTCGAGCGGGTTGCCGTCGACCAGGATCATATCCGCGAAGGCCCCAGCACGCAGCG
>DATDBB010000140.1:0-5178 GCA_036525085.1 Allobosea sp. | reverse complement strand
TCGTCCATGCGCCGCACCATGTCCTCGACCGAGGCGAAGACGACCGCGCGTCCGGTATGGCTCAGCAGGACAGGCGACGCGGCCGAGTGCTTGATGACGGCGCCGCCGGGCGCGAGATTGCCGCGCAGCACGGCCATGCCGCCGGTCGGCTTCACCGGGCTCGCGGCGGTGCGGATGATGCTCTGGTTGGGCACATCCTCGGCGGCGTCGGCGACCTCGCCGATGGTCCGGCCGTCGATGGTCGGGGCCGAGCGGTCGAGATGGTCGCCAAGCTCCTTCATCAGCTTGGGCACGCCGCCGGCCCAGTGGAAATGCTCCATGTAGTGGTCGCCGGAGGGCTTGAGGTCGATCAGCACCGGGACCTTGCGGCCGATGGCGTCGAACTCCTCGAGATTGATCGAGAGGCCGGCGCGACGGGCTATCGCCGCCAGATGGACGAGCCCGTTGGTCGAGCCGCCGATCGCCTGCAGCACGGTCAGCGCGTTCCGGAACGCGGTTTCGGTCAGGATTTCGCTCGGCTTCGGCCCACCCTGGGCGAGCCGCACGGCCTCGCGCCCGCTCGCCTCGGCGGCGCGGATGCGGTCGGCATGGGTGGCGGGAATCGTGCCCGAGCCGGGCAGCGCGATGCCCAGCGCCTCGACGAGGCAGCCCATCGTGCTGGCCGTGCCCATGACCATGCAGGTGCCCTGCGTCGGCGCGAGCCGCCCGCTCAGCACCTCGATCTCCTCCTCGTCGATCTGGCCGGCGCGATGCTGGCCCCAGAGCCGGCGGCAATCGGTGCAGGCGCCGAGGATCTCGCCCTTGTGATGGCCGACGAGCATCGGCCCGGTGATGAGCTGGATCGCCGGCACGTCGGCACTGACCGCACCCATGAGCTGGGCCGGCACGGTCTTATCGCAGCCGCCGATCAGCACGACGGAATCGCAGGGCTGGGCCCGGATCATCTCCTCGGTGTCGATCGCCATCAGGTTGCGCAGGAACATCGAGGTCGGGTTGGCGAAGGATTCGTGGATGGAGATCGTCGGGAACTCCATCGGCAGGCCGCCCGCCAGCATCACGCCGCGCTTCACCGCCTCGATCAGGCGGGGCACATTGCCATGGCAGGGGTTGAAGTCGCTGAAGGTGTTGGTGATGCCGATGATCGGCCGGTCGAGCGCGTCGTCTGAGAAACCGGCGGCCTTGATGAAGGCCTTGCGCAGGAACAGCGAGAAGCCGGGGTCGCCATAGGTCGCGAGGTTGCGGCGCATGCCGCGTGCTGCGGGCTTCAAGGATGGGGTATCGTCGGACGTGCTCATGAGCGCTAGGCATATGGCTGTTGCCAGGATTGTCAACAATTATGTCGAGGAGTTATAAACTGGCATGAGCATGACCGTCCTCAAGGCCCAGACCGCCGAGCGTGTGCGCAATGTCGCCGCCATGCTGGAGGAGGAGATCGTCCTCGGCTGGCTGCTGCCGCGTGAGCGCCTGGTCGAGGAGGAACTGGCCGAACGGCTCGCCGTGAAGCGCCATGTCGTGCGCGAGGCGCTGGCCGATCTGGAGCGGGTCGGGCTGGTCGAGCGCATTCCGAATCGGGGCGCGGTGGTGAAGCTGCTCGAACCGCTCGAGGTCCGGCAAATCTATTCAGTGCGCGAGGCGCTGGAAACGCTTGCCGCCGAACAGATCCCGCTGCCGGCCCCGGCCGAGGTGGTTTCGCAGTTGCGCGCCGTCCAGCAGCAGCATGCGGCCGCGGTCGACAGCGGCGATGCCCGCGCGGCGTTTCGTGCCAACATGCTGTTCCACGAGACGCTGTTTCGCGCCTGCGGGAATCCCCATCTCGTCGAGCTGATCCAGAGCATGGCGCAGAAGGTCCATGGCGCGCGCTCGATCACGGCCGCGAGCCCCGAGCATCTGCACCTCGCGCGCGACGAACACGCGGCGATGGTCGATGCGCTTGCGGCCGGAGACCGCGCCCGCCTCGTGGCGCTCTGCCGCCAGCATCTCGGGCCGTCGCGTGATGCCTATATCGCGGCCGTCGAAGCCCGCTTCGTCCGGCAGGCGGCGGCTGCCGTCCCGGTCAGGTCATAGCGGGTAGTGCAAGCTCTCAGGCCGCGTTCTCGATCCCGATCCGCCAGCGCGAAACGTCGATGCGGGCGGTCAAGGGGAGGTGGTCCGATGCCTTGCGGGACAAAGGCGTATCATGCACGCAGAGTTCCGAGATCAGCCCGTCCGGCCAGGCCAGGATGCGGTCCAGTGGCAGGATCGGCCGGCGCGACGGGAAGCTGGGCGGATGCTTCATGTCGGCGAAATGTGGGGCGAGCACGTCGAGCGCCGAGCGACGGCTGCGCCGCCATTCATTGAAGTCGCCGAGCAGGATGGTCGGCATCGGCACGAGTTCGAGGAAGGCGTGAAGCAGTGCGGTGGCCTGGTCGATCCGCGAGCGCCGCAGCAGGCCGAGATGGGCGGCGATCACGCGGAACTTGCCTTCGCCGAGGTCGAGTTCGGCGACGACCGCGCCGCGCGGCTCGATCCCCGGCAGCTTGAGCCGAAAACGCCGATAGGAGAGCGGCTCGCCGCGCACGAGCAGGGCATTGCCGTGCCAGCCATGGCCGTCGACGACATCTGACTGGACGAGCAGGTGAAGGCCGGTCTCGCGCAGGATGGCGGCCGGATCGAGCAGCCCCGTTCGCTGGCCGAAGCGGCGGTCGACCTCCTGCAGCGCCACCAGATCGGCGCCGATCTCGGCGAGGACCGCGACGGTTCGGTCGGGCCGCACACGCCGATCCGTGCCGCGGCATTTGTGGATGTTGTAGGATGCGACCTTCACCGGACCTCGCTCGTCGGCATCACAGATAAGGCATGAGCAGCCGGGCCGCCGCATCACGAATTTTCACGATTCCCCAGCGCGCGTCGATCTCCTCCAGAGTCACGGGGCGGCTCCGCTTGCCATCGATGAGACCGGCGACACGCTGGGCCAGATCGCGATCATAGAACTCCATCGTGATCTCGAAGTTCAACCGCAGGCTACGCGCATCCCAGTTCGCGCTGCCGATCAGGCACCAGGCATCGTCGACCGTTGCGAGCTTGGAATGGTCGAAGGGAGGCGGCGAGCGCCAGATCTGGCAGCCTGCCCTGAGAAGCGGGCGGATATGGGCCTGCATCGCCCATCCCATCAGCCGGTGGTTGTTCCTGGCGGGTATCACGAGATGGACCTCGACGCCTCGCAGCGCCGCAAGCTGCAGCGCCGTGATCACCTGCTGGTCGGGGAGGAAATAGGGCGTCGCGATCCGCAGGGACGACGAGGCGGCGTTGATGGCCGACAGCAGCGCCAGCATCAACTGGTCGACGCTCTGGTCGGGCCCGGACGAGATCACCCGGGCCGGCGCACGGCCGCTGCTATGGATCGCTGGAAACCAGAGCGAGCTTTCCAGCGCCTCGCCGGTCGCGAAGGCCCAGTCGTCCTGGAAGCTCTCCATCACTTGCCGCGCGACCGGCCCCTCGATCATGAAGTGGACGTCGCGGACGGGCTCGCTCGGCTGCAAGGCCAGCACGTTCTCGGCGCCGATGTTGAGCCCGCCGAGAAAGGCGGTCTGCCCGTCGATGAGGAGGATCTTCTTGTGCAGCCGCAGATCGAGCAGCGGCATCTTCCAGGGGAGCAGCGAGTGGAGGAAGCGCGCTGCGGGAACGCCCTCGCGGCGCAGTCGTTGATAGGCGCGCGAGTGCAGGAAGCCGCCGCCGAAACCGTCGATCAGGACCCGCACCGCCACGCCGCGGCGATGTGCGCGAGCGAGCGCCTCGATGAATTGCAGGCCGAGAGCGTCGGTCCGGAAGATGAAGGTCGAGAGCGCGATGCTCGATTTCGCCGCCTCGATCGCCGCCAGCATGCGCGGATAGGCCTCGTCGCCGCAGTCCAGCACCGCTGCGACCGTGCCCGGTTCCGTCGGTGCGCTGGTGATCCGGCCGACCGCGGTCTGGAGGCTGCCGGTCGGGCCGGAGCGAACGGCTGCCCGCTTGGAGCGGGTCGCGCCGCTGTCGTCGACGCCACGAAGCCGCCGCGCGCGGCGCTGCACGCGGTTGATCCCGAATCCGAAATAGAGCATCGGTCCGAAAAAGGGCGAGAGCCAGGCCAGCCCGATCCAGCCTATCGCAGCCGGCACATCGCGCTTCTGCAGCAGGGCATGGATCGTCACCGTCCCGGCCGTGGCGACATGGAGCGCCGTCAACAGCAGGGGAGTGTGATTGGCGAGGCTCGTGAGCAGCGCGGCGAAATCCATCGACTTGCGGACTTACTATGAAGTGCTGCTCTTGGACATCCGCCTTGCACATCCGTTTTGGACATCCGCAGCGATCCCGGTCGTCATCCCGCGCTGCGATCACGTGGCGGCGATGTTCCACTGCGCGATGACGCGGTTCTCCGGGTGGCCCGGATCATAGCCGAGCACGCTGTAGCAGGCGGTGCCGAGGAGCAGGTGCCGTACCGCATCCACTTCGAGGCCTATCCAGCGCGCGGCGAGGCAACGGCCGAAATGGCCATGCGAGAAGACCGCGACCTTGCCCGAGAGCGACGACAGGAGCGCGACGATCCGGTCGGCCCGTGCGGTGATCTGCGCCGGCGATTCGCCATTGGGGCAGCCATCGCGAAGGATGTCCCAGCCGGGGCGTTCCGCGCGGATTTCGACGGAGCGCAGGCCTTCATAGTCGCCATAATCCCACTCGGCGAGATCGGCTTCGATCGCAGCCTTGGCGCCGAGTCCGGCCAGCATCGCGGTCTGGCGGGCGCGCTGGCGCGGGCTGGTCAGCACATGCGTAAACCCAAGCGTGCGGAAGCGAGGCTCGAGTGCCCGCGCCTCGTCCTCGCCATGTGGCGTCAGCGGGATGTCGGTGCGGCCGGTGTGCTGCCCCGAGAGCGACCATTCCGTCTGGCTGTGCCTGACCAGATAGATCTGAAGCGGCGCAGGCTCGGTCTCGCTGTCTTCCGTCATCGCTGCTCGTTTCCCGAGGGACGGTCGCGCTGGCCGCATTTGGATCGACCCGGCCATTCCGCCATATAGCGCGTGTTCCGCAACGATTCGCGAGGGGGCCATGCCCAAGCTCTGCAAGTTCACATCGCCGGCCGACGGCAAGCCGATCTACGTCAACCCGGCCCTCGTCACGGTGGTCTACACCTTCAAGGGCCAGCCGCCGGACACGATCATCGGCTTC
>DATDBB010000139.1:0-3519 GCA_036525085.1 Allobosea sp. | reverse complement strand
GATCGAGATGAAGACATGGTCGAGCCGCCCGCCGGCATCGTTGTTCATCTCGAGGCCGAGCGAACCATGGCCGGCGATGATCGCAGGGTCGTCATAGGAATGGACGTTGGTCATGCCGCGCGCGGCATAGTCCTCGGCCTTCGCGAAGGCTTCGATCGAGTCCTCGCAAAGCTCGACTTCGGCCCCGAGCGAGCGGGCCATCTCGACATTGAAGGCTGCCGCATTCTTCGGCATCAGCACGAGCGCGCGTGCACCCAGCGTCCTGGCCACCAGCGCGACCGCGATGGCATGGTTTCCGCTGGAGACGGTGACGACACCGCGCGCCAGTTCCGCCTCGCTCAGGCTTATCAGCTTGTTGAAGCAGCCGCGCACCTTGAAGGAGCCGCCGAGCTGCAGGCTCTCGACCTTGACCACCGTCTCGACGCCGAGCCGGGCCGAGAGGCCGGCGCTGTGGAAGGTCGGCGTGCGCCTGATCTTGCCGGCGATGCGCGCCGCGGCGGCCTGGATGTCGCCCAGAGTGACGTCGAAGTTCATGCCTGCGCCTCTTGCTTGGTCGCCCCCTTATAGGGGCGCATCGCTGCTCACGGAAACGCGCGGTTGGCAGGCGGGGCGAGGGAGCCTACACAATATATCAGGTGGCCGGCCGAAGCCCCCGGCATGAAATCTGCCTTGGGCCGCCTTTTTGGAGAACCGCCTCGTGACGATGACGCCGCAAGAAATGACGCCGAAGGAGATGCTCGCCAAGCTGGTTTCGTTCAACACGGAATCGCAGCGCAGCAATCTCGACCTGATCCATTTCTGCCGCGACTACCTCGCCGGGCTCGGCGTCGAAAGCACGCTGGCGCACAGCGCCGATGGCGAGAAGGCCAATCTCTACGCCACGATCGGCCCGAAGGTGGAAGGCGGCGTCGTCCTCTCCGGCCATACCGATGTCGTGCCGGTCGCCGGCCAGGACTGGACCTCCGATCCCTGGACCCTGACCGAGCGCGACGGCAAGCTCTACGGGCGCGGCGCCTGCGACATGAAGGGCTTCGATGCGATCGCGCTCGCCCTTGTGCCGGAGATGCTGAAGGCGCCGCTGAAGCGGCCGATCCATATCGCCTTGTCCTATGACGAGGAGGTCGGTTGCCAGGGCGCGCGCGTGCTGATCAAGGCGATGGTCGAGGACGGGCTGAAGCCTGCCGCCGTCATCGTCGGCGAGCCCTCGATGATGCAGGTCGTCACCGGCCACAAGGGCGGCATGCGGATGAAGACCACTGTGCGTGGCCATGCCGTGCATTCCAGCCGCGTCGATGTCGGCGTGCCCGCCGTGATGATCGGTGGGCGGCTGATCGACTGGCACAATCGGGTGATGGCCGAAAACAAGGCAAAGACGGATGCCGGCAACGGCTTCGAGCCGCCCTACACCACGCTCCATGTCGGCGTCGTCCAGGGCGGAACGGCGGTCAACATCACCGCCGAGCATTGCAGCTTCACCCATGAGGTCCGCTGCATTCCCGGCGAGGCCTTCGAGACCTATGCCGCGCGCTATCGCGCCGAGGTCGCCGAGTTGGAGGCGCAGATGCAAGCGATCGCGCCGCAGACCGGCATCGACTTCGTCATCACCTCCGACACTCCGGCGATGGGGCCCGAGGAGAACGGCGCTGCCGAGGAACTCTGCCGCCGCCTGACTGGCGACAATGGCCGGCATGTCGTCGCCTATGGCACCGAGGGCGGCCTGTTCCAGGGCGCCGGCTGGTCGACGGTGGTCTGCGGCCCCGGCGACATCGCCCAGGCGCACCAGCCCGACGAGTTCATCACGGTGGCGCAGCTCGATGCCGGCATGGATTTCATCCGCAAGCTGATTGCGGATTTGGCGCGGTAGCGCGTAGGGCCCGGGGCGGAGGATTTCGGCGGAAGGTCTGGTAGAAGGACCGACCAAGGTCGGCAGACACGGTTCGGCCGATGGATCTATGGTCTTGTGGGAGCAAACGGGGGTACTGCCAATGAAGAGGGCATTTCCTGCTTCGCACTATGCAAGACGAGGCCGCCTGAGAGAGGCAATAGCTGCAAAATTTTCTGCCGCACGAAATTGCCGCAGGGAGAACCGCGGTTCGATTGGAGCCAACGATAATTTTTGTATCGGTGATATTGAGACAAGAACAACTGTTTTAATGCGGTCGGCAACGCTGGATCGCGCCATCTCATTGAATTTCGGCCGCGAATAATTTCCCGGCAAGCCTTCGATCCGGCGTTCGTCGGATCGAAGGTCGGTCAATGCCGCGCATGCACGTGCTTGAACCGGGCCAGAGCTCGCTCAGCGAGATCTTGTTCGTCCTGGACGAGGTGAGCGATGCTTTCGACGAGCAGCGCGAGGCGTTGCTTCGCCAGCACGTCTTCCTGCTGAAGCTGCTCGCCACTGTTGCGGAGCTGCCTCCACGCCAGGTCCAGCGCGGCATCCGCGCGTGCGACGTCAACCGGGTCCAACAAGGATGAGAATGGCATCTCGACCTCCCCGCGCTTGATCCCAGATTGTCCGCCGCCATTCGCTCTGACACAAGGGCCACCACTGCATACCCGATCGGTCCTCCGCTCCAGTCGTCGCAGGAATCGCGCGGTCCTCGACGATTGCGCCTTGCCGTAATCTTGTCTGGCCGGCCGCCCGGCGCAGGATCGCGCACACCCTCCTTTCGGCTATGCATCCCGCGCGCATTAGGCACGTGACTCGCGCGCGGCCTGCCCCTAGCATCCTGTTCTTTCAGGCGCCCTCGGTGCCTGCAAGGGGAGGTATCATCCGATGAAATCGCGTGTTTTCGGATTTGCGGCCGCGTTGCTCGGGGGTTCGCTGCTGGCGCTGGGCGCAGCCGAGGCCAGGCCGCTGAAATGGGCCGCCGCCGGCGACGCCCTGACGATCGATCCGCACGGCCAGAACGAGGGCCCGACGACCTCGCTGAACCAGCACATCTATGAAAGCCTGACCGAGCGCGACCATGCCGGCAAGCTCCTGCCGCTGCTCGCCTCGTCCTGGCGGGTGCTGCCCGACGATCCGACGACCTGGGAATTCAAGCTCGAATCCGGCGTGAAGTTCCATGACGGCAGCGCCTTCACCGCCGACGACGTGGTGTTCTCCTATGAGCGCGCCATGCAGCCGACCTCGGACTTCAAGGGCTATCTCACCTCGGTCGAGAAGGTCAGCAAGGTCGACGACCTGACGGTGCGCATCAAGACCAAGGGGCCGAACCCGCTCCTGGTCAACAACACCTCCTCGATCCGCATCATGAGCAAGGCCTGGGCCGAGAAGAACAACGCCACCAAGGCCCAGGACTTCAAGAACAAGGAAGAGAACTTCGCCGTCCGCAACGCCAACGGCACCGGCCCCTTCGTCCTGGTCTCGCGCGAGACCGACGTGAAGACGGTGATGAAGCGCAACGACGCCTACTGGAACAAGGCCAAGGTGCCGCTCGAGATCACCGAGTTGACCCTGGTGCCGATCAAGCAGGACGCCACCCGCGTCGCGGCGCTGCTCTCGGGCGAGGTCGA
>DATDBB010000138.1:0-3704 GCA_036525085.1 Allobosea sp. | reverse complement strand
TCCATATATTCGGACATGTCGAAGCGGACGAGCTCGACGCCGAGCGACGCCGAAAGCTGACGAGCGACCTCGGTCTTGCCGACGCCGGTCGGACCCGCAAACAGATAGCAGCCGATCGGCTTCTCACCGTCGCGCAGGCCGGCGCGGGCCAGCTTGATCGAGGAGGACAGCGCCTCGATCGCCTTCTCCTGGCCGTAGACGGTGCGCTTCAGCGTGGTCTCGAGGTTGCGCAGCACCTCGGCGTCGTCCTTCGAGACGGTCTTGGCCGGGATGCGCGCCATGGTCGCGACGGCAGCCTCGATCTCCTTCACGCCGATGGTCTTCTTGCGCTTGTTCTCGGACACCAGCATCTGCGAGGCGCCGGTCTCGTCGATCACGTCGATCGCCTTGTCCGGCAGCTTGCGGTCATGGATGTAGCGCGCCGAGAGCTCCACCGCCGCCTTGATGGCGTCGTTGGTGTAGCGCAGCTTGTGGAACTCCTCGAAATAGGGCTTCAGCCCCTTCAGGATCTCGATCGAATCCGGGATCGACGGCTCGTTGACGTCGATCTTCTGGAAGCGACGCACCAACGCCCGGTCCTTCTCGAAATACTGGCGGTATTCCTTGTAGGTGGTCGAGCCGATGCAGCGCAGCCCGCCGGAAGCCAGCGCAGGCTTGAGCAGGTTCGAGGCGTCCATGGCCCCGCCCGAGGTCGCACCGGCACCGATCACCGTATGGATCTCGTCGATGAACATGATCGCCTTCGGATGGGCCTCGATCTCCTTCATCACCTGCTTGAGGCGCTCCTCGAAATCGCCGCGATAGCGGGTTCCGGCGAGCAGCGTGCCCATGTCGAGCGAGAAGACAGTCGCGTCCTCCAGCACCTCGGGCACCTCGCCGCGGATGATCTTGAGGGCGAGGCCCTCGGCGATGGCGGTCTTGCCGACGCCGGGATCGCCGACCAGCAGCGGGTTGTTCTTCTGCCGGCGGCAGAGGATCTGGATGGTGCGCTGAACCTCGGCCTCGCGGCCGATCAGCGGGTCGATGCGGCCGTCGCGCGCCTTTCGATTGAGGTTGACGCAATAGGCCTCGAGCGCGCTCTCCTTCTTCTTCTTGTCCTTGTCGGCCTCGTTGCCCTGATCGGCGGCACGCGAATCGCGTTGCTGCTCGGGCTCCTCCTCGACGCCGCGGACCGGGCGCGGCTCGCTCGCGCCGGGGCGCTTGGCGATGCCGTGGCTGATGTAGTTGACCGCGTCGTACCGCGTCATGTCCTGCTCCTGCAGGAAATAGGCGGCGTGGCTCTCGCGCTCGGCGAACATGGCGACCAGCACGTTGGCGCCGGTCACTTCCTCGCGACCGGACGACTGGACATGGATGACGGCGCGCTGGATCACGCGCTGGAAGCCTGCGGTCGGCTTCGAATCATCGCGTCCGTCGGTGACCAGATTGGCCAGTTCGGCGTCGATGTAGTCGACGAGATTGCGCCTGAGCATGTCGAGATCGACGCTGCAGGCGCGCATCACCGCAGCCGCATCCTGATCGTCGACAAGGGCGAGCAGAAGATGCTCGAGCGTGGCGTATTCGTGGTGGCGTTCGTTGGCGAGGGCCAGGGCCCGGTGAAGCGCCTGTTCGAGACTGCGCGAGAAACTCGGCACGGATTGCGCTCCTATTCCGATTTCAAAGGGGTGAGCGAACTCAAAACTCTACTTCTTCTCCATCACGCACTGGAGAGGATGCATGTGCTTGCGCGCCAGGTCCATGACGAGCGTGACCTTCGTCTCGGCGACCTCGTAGGTGAAGACGCCGCATTCCCCGACGCCGTTCTGATGCACATGCATCATGATCTGGGTCGCGGCGGCGCGGTCCTTCTGGAAGAAACGCTCGAGAACGTGAACGACGAATTCCATCGGGGTGTAATCGTCGTTCAGGAGCAGGACGCGATAGAGATTCGGCTTGCGGGTGCGGGTCCGGGTGAGAACGGCCGTACCCGTGCCGTCCCGCCCGCCATCGGTCGGCGAAGGCGGACGCCTGGGACGATCGGCCATCGCCTCAGGCTCGACGCACACGCCCGGCGACGGCGCCACGGCGTCGCTCGACCCCATGATGTCCCTTGCCTGCGTCATCGTCGCTGCCGTTGCTCTCAAGATCGGTCCCTGCCTCGCGGCTTCCTGGCGTTTCCCACCCGACATAATGCCTCGCCAACGAATTTACAGACCTCGCCGCCGCTTCGCCAGTGCGTTCGACGCAATGCCACGGTTTTGGTCGCAGCTTAATGGTCGCAGCATATCGGCCCTGCCTGTGGCGTGGCTTGACCCGCCGCGCTTGACCCACTCCCCTGCCGGACATAAGCCCGGCGCGCCCAGCAAACCCGGAGATGCCGCCCATGACCGCCAATGCCATCGTCTCCGTCGGCGCCGACCTCGCCTCCCCGGTCCGCTTCGGCAACGGGCTCCCGCTCGCCGTGATCGCGGGCCCCTGCCAGATGGAAAGCCGCAACCACGCGCTGGAGACAGCCTTCGCGCTGAAGGAAATCGCCGAGTCGCTCGGGATCGGGCTCGTCTTCAAGACATCCTTCGACAAGGCCAACCGCACGAGCGTGAAGGGCGAGCGCGGGATGGGGCTCAAAGCCGCCCTGCCCGTCTTCGCCGAGATCCGCGCCGAGACCGGCCTGCCTGTCCTGACCGACGTGCATGAAGCGGGCCAGTGCGCCGCGGTCGCGGAGGTCGTCGACGTCCTGCAGATCCCGGCCTTCCTCTGCCGCCAGACCGATCTCCTAGTGGCGGCGGCAGTGACCGGCCGTGTCGTCAACGTCAAGAAGGGCCAGTTCCTGGCGCCCTGGGACATGGTCAATGTCGCGGCCAAGGTCACCGAGAGCGGCAACCCGAACGTGATGCTGACCGAGCGCGGCTCGTCCTTCGGCTACAACACGCTCGTCTCGGACATGCGCGCGCTGCCGATCATGGCGCAGTCGATCGGCGCTCCGGTGATCTTCGACGCCACCCATTCAGTGCAGCAACCCGGCGGCAAGGGCTCGTCCTCGGGCGGACAGCGCGAATTCGTGCCCGTGCTGGCGCGCGCCGCGGTCGCCGTCGGCGTCGCGGGCGTCTTCATCGAGACCCATGAGGACCCCGACAGCGCGCCCAGCGACGGCCCGAACATGGTCCCGCTCAGCGCCTTCCCTGCGTTGATCGCAGAGCTGCAAGGCTTTGATAGGCTTGCCAAAGCCAAGGCCAAGCCTACGCTGGCTTATGTCTGACACGCCGACTCCGGCGCCGCCCTCTGCGCCGGTGCCGACCCCGCTTCGCACCCTGATCCTGGTCCTTGGGATCTGCGGATTCGCATCGACCTTCACGATGCGGATCATCGACCCGCTGATCCCGACGCTCGCGGGGGAATTCAGCCGCAGCATTCCGCAGATCGTGATGATGGTGACGGCGTTCTCGCTGTCCTACGCTCTGGGCCAGCCCTTTCTCGGCCCCCTCGCCGACGCGATCGGCAAGATCCGCACGATCTTGATCTGCCTGCTGGCGCTGGCGCTGTTCTCAACGGTCGCCGCGCTGGCAAGCTCGTTCGAGGTGATGGCGGTGGTGCGCGCGGTCACCGGCATCGCGTCGGGCGGCATCATCCCGATCGCGATGGCGGCGATCGGCGACCGCGCGCCGATGCAGGAGCGGCAGGTCGCGCTCGGGCGCTTCACCGTGCTGATGATCATCGGGCAGATGTCC
>DATDBB010000137.1:0-4494 GCA_036525085.1 Allobosea sp. | reverse complement strand
ACCGATGGCGGCGAGCAGGGTCTGGGCGAGGTTGCTCTTGCCCTTGAAATGCTTGCGCACGCCGCGCAGTTCGAAGAGTGGCGCGCTCATGCGACGGTTTCCAGCACCGTGACCGGGTTGTGGCAGCAATATTGCCGCGGGCCTTCCGCAACCGGCTGCGGATTGTCCTGCGCGCAGATCGCCAGCGCCTGATCGCAGCGCGGCCGGAACGGGCAGCCGCTGGGGCGGCTGTCGATACGCGGCGCCATGCCCTCGATCTGGCGCAGGCGGCCGCCGGGCTCGACCATCGCCGCGGAGGAGCCGAGCAGACCGCGCGTATAGGGATGGCGGGGATTATCGAGGACGAGGTCGATCGGCCCGGTCTCGACGATGCGGCCGGCATACATCACAGCGATCCGGTCGGCGAGCTGGGCGACGACGGCCAGGTCGTGGGTGATCCAGATCACGGCCGTACCGGTTTCGCGCGCCAGCTTCTGCACCTCGTAGAGGATCTGACTCTGGATCGTGACGTCGAGCGCCGTCGTCGGCTCATCGGCAATGATCAGATCGGGCTCGTTCAGCAGCGCGATCGCGATGGCCACGCGTTGGCGCATGCCGCCGGAGAATTCGTGCGGATACTGCTTCAGCCGGGTCTCCGGCGAGGAAATGCCGACACGCCCGAGCGCGCGCGCGGCCAGTGCAAGCGCCTCCGCGCGCGGGATGCTGCGATGCTCCAGCACGGCCTCCGCCATCTGCTCCCCGATGGTGAGCACGGGGTTCAGCGTCATCAGCGGATCCTGGAAGATCATCGCGATGCGGTCGCCACGCAGGGCGCGCAGCCGCTCGGGCGTCGCGCTCCGCAAATCCTCGCCCTTGAACCTGACGCTGCCGGCGATGATCTCGCCGGGCGGGTCGATCAGTTGCACCAGCGAGAAGCCGGTCACGGACTTGCCCGAGCCGGACTCGCCGACCAGTCCCAGCACCTCACCACGCTCTACGCTGAGATCGACGCCATCGATCGCGGCCCAGGCGCCGTCGAGCGCATGGAAGACGGTGCGCAGACCGCGCACCTCGAGCAGATGCGGCTCGCTCATGAGCGCACGTTCAGGCTGCGACGCAGCCTGTCCCCGACGAGATTCAACGACATGATCAGCAGTACCAGCGCGATGCCGGGGAAGACCGCGATCCAGTACTCGCCCGAGAGCAGGAATTCGAAGCCATTGGCGATGAGCAGGCCGAGCGAGGGTTGCGTGATCGGCACGCCGACACCGAGAAAGGACAGGGTGGCCTCCAGTGTGATGGCGCCGGCGATGCTGATCGAGGCGACCACCAGCACCGAGCCGATCGCGTTCGGCAGCAGATGCATCAGCATGATATGGCGGGTCGGCAGGCCGAAATTGACGGCAGCCTCGATGTACTCCTTGCGCCGCTCGACCATGGCGGCCGCCCGCATCAGCCGGGCATATTGCGCCCATTGCACCAGCACGATCGCCAGGATCACCTTGTCGACGCCGCGCCCGATCGAGGCCAGCAGCACCAGCGCCACGAGGATCGAGGGAAAGCCGAGCATGAAGTCAACGACGCGCATGATCGCGGCATCGATGGCGCCGCCGAACTGGGCAGCGACCAGCCCCGCCGCCACGCCGATCGCCAGCGCGCCCAGCGTCGCCGAAAGCCCGACCATCAGGCTGGTCCGCAGCCCGTAGAGGATGGCGCTCAGCATGTCGCGGCCCTGCGCATCGGTGCCGAGCCAGTAGGTCATCCCGGTCATGCTGGCAGAGCCCGGCGCAAGCCGGTTGTCCATGACGTTGAGCACGGCGAGATCATGCGGGTTCTGCGGTGCGATCACCGGGGCGAGCAGGGCCAGTGCCACGAGAATGCCGAGCAGGATGCCGGCGCCGCGCAAGGTCGGCCGGCTGCGGATGCGCTTCAGGATCAGGGCACGCAGCGGCGTTGCGGCTTCGGCCGGGATGCTCATGCGCTGTCTCCCGAGAGCTTCACGCGCGGGTCGAGCGCGGCATAGAGCACATCCACCAGCAGGTTGACCGAGACGAAGAGCAGCGTCGCCAGCATGACGTAGGCGACGACCACGGGCCGGTCGAGCTGGTAGATCGAGTCGATCAGCAGCTTGCCCATGCCCGGCCATGCGAACACCGTCTCGGTGATGGTGGAAAAAGCAACGAGGCTGCCGAATTCGATGCCGATGACGGTGACCACCGGAATCAGGATGTTGCGCAGCACGTGCCTGCCGACGATGCGGCGACGGCGGACGCCCTTGGCGCGCGCGTATTTGACGTAGTCCTGCCCCATCGCCTCGTTGGCGCCGGCGGCCACGACCCGGATCAGCAGCGCCATGTTGGGAATGGAGAGGTTGAGCGCCGGCAGGATGAGGTGCTTCAGCCCATTGGCGGTGAACAGGCTGGTCTGCACCCCGAGGATGCTCACGGTCTCGCCACGACCGGCGGTCGGGAGCAGGCCGAGTACGACCGAAAACAGCAGGATCAGCATCATGCCCTTCCAGAAGCTCGGCAGCGAGAAGCCCAGCACCGTTCCGGCCATGATCACGCGCGAGGGCCGGCTGTCTGGATCGAGCCCGGCATAGAGGCCGAGCGGCACACCGACGGCGATGGCGAGCCCCATCGCCAGCAGCACGAGTTCCACCGTCGCCGGCATACGCGCCAGGATGAGGCCGATCGCCGGCACGCCATGCACGAAGGAGCGGCCGAGATCGCCCTTCAGCGCATTGCCCATGAAGGTCAGATATTGCTGCCAGACCGGCAGATCGAGCCCGAGCCGGCGGATCAGCGCCTGCCGTTCGGCGTCGCTGACCTGGGGCGGGACGAGCAGCTCGATCGGGTCACCAATCCCGTAGACGGCGAAGAACACGACGACCGAGACCGCGAGCAAGACGAAGATGCTCTGGATCAGTCGCTGGAGGATGAAGGCGGTCATGGGAGCCCGATAGGGTGATTGCCGTCACGGCCGGATGATCCGGCCGTGACGGTCATCGCGTCACTTGGTCGGCTGCATCGACATGGCGAGGGTGAACTGGTCGGCGCGCCCGGTGACCTTGATCTCCGCCTTCGAGGCCCAGATCGAGCTCTCGAAATGCAGCGGGATGAATGCCGCTCCGTCCAGCGCCCGGGCCCCGGCCTTGCGAAGCAGTTCCTCGCGCTTGGCGTCGTCGAGCGTCTGGATCGCCTCGCGGATCAGCTTGTCGAATTCGGCATCCTGCCAGCCGCCGTAATTCGAGCCGCCAATGGTCTTGGCGTCGTCGGGCGTTGCCGGCCATTGGCGCAGGAAGGACGCCGCCTCGCCGGTGCCCGAGCCCCAGCCGCCCAGCGCGACGCTGAATTCCTTCTTGGCGCGGCGTGGGAAGTAGATGGCGCGGGTCATGGCATCGACATCGGCCTTGATGCCGATCTGCGCGAGATACTGCGCCACCGCCTGGGTGATCTGCCCATCGTTGATGTAGCGGTCATTGGTCGAGGACAGGGTGATCTGGAAGCCGTTGGGATAGCCGGCCTCGGCCAGCAGCTTCTTGGCGGCGGCCGGATCATACTTGATCACCGGCGGGGTCGGCAGCGTGCCGAACATGCCGGTCGGCAGGAACTGGTAGGCAGGCTGCGCAGCCCCATCCATCAGCCGCTTGACGATGGCGTCGCGGTCGATCGCCATCGACATTGCCCGCCGCACGCGGACATCCTTGAGCGGGTTCTTGTCGCCTTCCGCCTTGACGAAGGGGCTCGGCTCGCGGGCCACGTCGAGCTGGAAATAGATGACGCGGGTGGAGGGCGTGATGACGGTCGAGAAGCGCTTGTCGTTGTTGATGCGGCCAAGATCACGCGCTGCCGGATTCTCGATCACGTCGTAGTCGCCGGCGATCAGCCCGGCGAGGCGGGGCCCGGCATTGGTGACCGGCACGAAGCGCACTGCGGCCCAGGGCTGCTTGCCGCCCCAATGCGAGTCGTTGCGCTCGAGCTCGATGGCGGAACCGCGCACATAGCTCTTCAGCTTGTAGGGACCGGTGCCGATGGCGGCGCTGCCGTCATTGAAGCTCGTCAGCGTCGGCCATTCGCCGGTGACGCCGCAATTCTTGTCGAGATCGAAGCTGATCGCGTCATGCTTGGCGAGCGAAGCGCTGATGATGCCGACCGTGCCGACCAGCGTCGGAAGCAGCGGCTCGGGCTGCTTGGTCTGGATCACCAGGGTGTACGGGTCGGGTGCCGCCACGGAGGCGAAATTGCCGGTCACATCAGCGAAGGAGCCGGTGATCTTGGTCTCGTTCTTCAAGGTGCGGCAGAACGTGAAGATCGCGTCCGCTGCCGTGAACGGCTTGCCGTTGGAAAAGACCGCGTCCTGGCGCAGCTTGAACGTCCAGGTATTCTTGCCGTCGTTCTGCCAGGATGTGGCGAGCGCGGGCTTGACCTTCTGCTGCTCGTCCTGCGTCGTGAGCCCGTCGAAAATATGCTGCGCCAGCGCGTTGTTGGGCGTCAGGTCATGGTAGTGCGGGTC
>DATDBB010000136.1:0-9704 GCA_036525085.1 Allobosea sp. | reverse complement strand
TTTGTTAACGACAATGCCGGTTTGCACCCTGCGGGAAACTTTGTAGAAGCGAATGCACTGCAATGTCCCCTTGCCGCACCTCGTGAGGTGCCGGCCCCCGTGACTGGGGTGGTGACCTGAGAAAATGGAATAGGCGACCCGATGACGTCGACCCAAAAGAGCCGGACCTTCAGAGCGCGGCTCTCTCGATCAGTCGGACTTTCGGCCTTCATGTTGGCCGTAAGCGGTGGCGTGGTGTTTGCGCAGGCCGTGATTGTCCAGGGCAACAGGCGCGTCGATGCGGAGACGATCCGCTCCTACGCCGCAGGCCAGGGCGGCCCGCAGGAGATTCGCCAGAATCTCCTCGCCACCGGCCTCTTCACCAATGTCCAGGTGAGCCGTCGCGGCTCGCAGACCGTCATTTCCGTCCAGGAGAGCGACACGATCAATCGCGTCGCCTTCGAGGGCAATCGCCGCCTGAAGAGCGAGGTTCTGCTCCAGCAGGTTCAGTCGAAGGCCGGCGGTCCGATGAGCCAGGCGCTGATCGATTCCGACGTCGCGCGTCTGAAGGAAGTCTATCGCCGCGCCGGCTACGGCCTGTCCTCCGTCAGCGGCCGCATCGCGCCGCTGCCGAACGGTCGTTCGGACGTCGTCTTCACCATCAGCGAGAGCGGCAAGACCGGCATCAAGTCGATCAATTTCGAAGGCAACCAGGTTTATTCCGATGGTCGCCTGCGCGGGCTGATGAGCTCGACCGAGTCGAACTTCCTGAGCTGGATCAAGACCTCGGACGTCTACGATCCGGACCGGATCACCTCCGATCTCGAGCTCGTCCGCCGCTTCTATCTGAAGAACGGCTATGCCGACTTCCAGATCCTCAGCAACACCGCCCGTTTCGACGAGTCCGCCGGCGGCTGGGTGATCGACGTCACCGTCGTTGAGGGGCCGCAATACAAGGTCGGCAATGTCGCCGTCGATTCGACTTTGCGCGAACTCGATTCCGCTGCGCTCCAGGGCTATGTCGTCACTTCGGCCGGCGATACCTACAACGCCGAGGCGGTCGAGAAGTCGCTCGTCAACCTGACGACCGAGGTTTCGCGCCGTGGCCATCCCTTCGCCCAGGTTCGCCCGCGCGGCGACCGGGACTCGGCCGGTCGGCTGATCGGCATCACCTATGTCGTCGATGAGGGCCCGCGGGTCTATGTCGAGCGCATCAATGTGCGCGGCAACACCCGTACCCGCGACTATGTCGTGCGCCGCGAGCTCGATCTCGGCGAAGGCGATGCCTACAATAAGGTCATGGTCGATCGCGCCGAGCGTCGCCTGAACAACCTCGGCTTCTTCAACAAGGTCCGTATCACCAACGAGCCGGGCTCCGCACCTGATCGCGTGGTGGTCAACATCGATGTCGAGGACAAGGCGACAGGCTCGTTCTCGATCGCCGGCGGTTATTCGACCTCCGACGGCATCATCGGTGAGGTTTCGCTGTCTGAATCGAACTTCCTCGGTCGCGGCCAGTTCGTCCGTATCGCGGGCACGCTCGGCCAGCGCACGCAGGGCGTCGATTTCTCCTTCACCGAGCCCTATTTCCTCGATCGCCGCATTGCTGCCGGCTTCGATCTGTTCTCGAAGTTCAGCGACAACTACAACACCGGCCGCTTCGAGAGCCGCGTCACCGGCGGTACGGTGCGCCTGACCTTCCCGATCACGGAAGAGCTGTCGATCACGCCGCGCTACTCGATCTACAGCACGGAGATCGAGATCCGGAACGATGCCGATCGTCCGTACAACGACTGCTCGGTGCCGCTGGCGGGTATCACGCCCGGTTTTGGGGTCGCTGGTCCGAACAGCACGTTCAACTGCTTGACCAATGGCGAAGCCTCGATCGCGGTCAAGGAAGCGGCGGGCACGACGCTGACCTCGCTGGTCGGTCTGAGCTTCAACTACAACTCGCTCGACAGCAACCAGAGCCCGCGCAACGGCTTCATCGCCGAGCTGAAGCCGGAATTCGCGGGCCTCGGCGGCGACTCGAAGTTCCTCCGCGTCTCGGCCGATGCGCGCTACTACAAGGAAATCTTCGACGACGTCGTCGGTTTCGCGCGCTTCCAGGGCGGTCACGTCCAGGCGACCAGTGGCGATCTGCGCATGATCGACCATTACTTCCTCGGACCGACCCTGGTGCGCGGCTTCGCGCCGTCGGGCATCGGCCCGCGCGACGTGCTGAACGATCCGACGGCGAATGCGCTCGGCGGCACCACCTATTTCGGCGGTTCGCTCGAAGTGCAGTTCCCGATCTGGGGGCTGCCGCGTGACCTCGGCCTGCGCGGCGCCGTCTTCGCCGACGCCGGTACGCTGTTCAACTATGATGGCGGCTCCAAGGTGATCACCAATGCCGGGTTCGGGTCCTGCCCGGCGGGCACCGAGGCGCGGCAGTTCAATGTGGCTGTCACCTCAGGGTATCAGAGCAACGTCGCTTGCGTGCGCGACAAGAACGTCATCCGCTCGTCGGTCGGCGTCAGCCTGCTCTGGCAGTCGCCGCTCGGCCCGATCCGCTTCGACTATGCCTACGCGTTGTCGAAGGATGACGGCCAGATCGGCACGGCGATACTGCCGAACGGCCAGGTCGTGACGTCGAAGTTCGGCGGCGACCGGACCCAGGCCTTCCGCTTTTCCGGCGGCACCCGCTTCTGACGAGACGGGGCGCCTTTGGCGCCACGCTCCGGAATGTTCTGATGTCAGACCCACAGTTCTTTCCCATCGCGACCTCGCTCGACTTCGGCGAGGTCGCTGCCATTTCGGGCGCGACGCTGCCCGAAGGCGTCGATTCGGCGCGCAAGGTCACCGGCGCTTCGGCGCTGGAGAATGCCGGCCCGTCCGATATCGCCTATATGGACAATCCGAAATACACCGACGCGCTCGCCGCGACAGGTGCCGGGCTCTGCCTGGTCTCCTCCCGATTTGCCGACCGTGTGCCCGCGGGGACGGTCGCGCTGGTCTCGCCGACACCCTATCATGCCTTCGCCAAGATCCTGGCCCGCTTCTTCCCCTCCGCCCTGAAGCCCGGCTCGGTTTTCGGCTCGCAGGGCGTCGCGCCGGGCGCGTTCGTTCATGCCACGGCGGTTCTCGAGGCCGGCGTCACGGTCGATCCGGGCGCTGTCATCGGTCCCGGTGCCGAGATCGGCTCGGGGACCGTGGTCGCATCGCATGCCGTCATCGGCCCCCAGGTCCGCATCGGCCGCAACTGCTCGATCGGGGCCGGCTGCACGCTGCAGGCCGCGCTGATCGGCAACCGCGTCATCATCCATCCCGGCGTCCGCATCGGGCAGGACGGCTTCGGCTTCGCCATGAGCCCGCGCGGCCATATGAAGGTCCCGCAGATCGGGCGCGTCATCATCCAGGATGACGTCGAGATCGGGGCCAATACCTGCATCGACCGGGGCGCCAGCCGCGACACGGTGATCGGCGAGGGCACCAAGATCGATAACCTCGTCCAGATCGGCCACAACGTCGTCGTCGGGCGTCACTGCGTCATCGTCTCGCAGGTCGGTATCGCCGGCTCGTCCACGCTCGAGGATTTCGTCGTGCTCGGCGGACAGGTCGGCCTCGCCGGCCATCTCACCGTCGGCATGGGGGCTCAGGTCGCCGCGCAGAGCGGCGTCGCCGGCGATATTCCGCGCGGCGCGCGCTATGGCGGGTCGCCTGCTCAACCTGCCTTGAGCTGGGCGCGCGAGACGGCATTGCTGAAGTCGCTGGTCGCCAATCGCGGCAAGGGCCGTACCGAAGGCTGAGGCGGCCGCGCAAGCTTTTCGATCGGCCAGACCTCGGGTGTTGGCCTCCCGCCGTCACGCGGCTAGAAACGGATTGATGATGCAGCCGCACGGACGGCTCGCACGGGAGAGACGAAACGATGACCGAGGCGACGACGACGCTGGGTGTAGCCGACATCCAGAAGATCATGGCCTGCATTCCGCACCGCTACCCCTTTCTCCTCGTCGATCGCGTCATCGAGATGAACGGTGACGAGTCCGGCATCGGCATCAAGAACGTCACCATCAACGAGCCTCAGTTCACCGGGCATTTTCCGGACAGGCCGGTCTTCCCGGGCGTGCTGATGATCGAGGCGATGGCGCAGACGGCTGGCGTGCTGGTCGTCAGCGCACGTGGCGCAGAAGATGCCGCCGTCCGCAGCGTGCTCTTCACCACGATCGACAAGGCCAAGTTCCGCAAGCCCGTCGGCCCCGGCGATACGCTGCGCTTCCACCTCACCAAGCTGGCGCGCAAGCGCAACATCTGGTTCTACCGGGGCGAGGCCCGGGTCGACGGCGCGCTTGTTGCCGAAGCCGAATTGTCGGCGATGGTCATCTGATCGCGATGATCATCCGCAAGAGCAGGATGGCGTTTTCCGTGAGCCCCCGGTCATGAGCCCCAGCATTCATCCCATGTCGGTCGTCGACCCCGCTGCGCGCATCGGCGAGGGCGTCACGATCGGCCCGTTCTGCACCGTCGGCCCCGATGTCGTGCTCGGCGACGGTGTCGAACTGATCAGCCATGTCGCGGTTGCCGGCTGCACGACGGTCGGGGCTCGCACCAAGATCTATCCCTTCGCCTCGATCGGCCATCCGCCGCAGGACGTGAAATACAAGGGCGAGCCCTCGACCCTGACGATTGGCGTCGATTGCAGGATTCGCGAAGGCGTGACGATGAACCCCGGCACCGAGGGCGGGGGCATGGCAACCACCGTCGGTGATCGCTGCTTCTTTCTGGCGAACTCGCATGTCGGTCACGACAGCCATATCGGCAACAACGTCATATTCTCCAACAACGTCATGTGCGCGGGCCATGTCACGGTCGGCAATTTCGTGATCGTCGGCGGCGGCACGGGCCTGCAGCAATTCATCCGCGTCGGCGACCACGCCTTCATCGGCGGTGGCGCCGGTGTGCTGAACGACGTGATCCCCTTCGGCCTCGTCCGCGACAACCCAGCGCATCTGGCTGGGCTCAACCTCGTTGGCCTGCGGCGCCGCGAGTTTTCGCGCGAGCAGATTCACGAGCTGCGCCGCGCCTATCGCCTGCTCTTCGCCGATGAGGGCACCTTGTCGGAGCGCGTCGAGGATGTTGCCAGCGAGTTCGCTGAGCATCCGCTGATCCACGAGATCCTCGATTTCATCCGGACAGGCGGCGAGCGCGCGATCTGCGTGCCGCATGACGTCAACGCGCCGGATCGGTGAGCGCGGATCCGGCAGCAGCGGGCTTGAACGACAGGCCGCTCGCGATCATCGCGGGCGCCGGCGACTTTCCGCCCCGCCTCGCCAGTCTGGCGGCCGCTGGGGGGAGGCGCGTCTTCATCGCGGCGCTCGAGGGCGCGGCCGTGCCGGCGGCCTTCGGGACGGCCGATCTCCAGGGCTACCGTCTTGGCCAGCTCGGCCGGCTGCTGGAGGATCTGCGCCGGCGCGAGATCACAGATCTCGTCCTCATCGGCAGCCTGCCGCGTCCGAGTTTCGGTGCATTGCGGCCGGAAGCCTCGACGCTGAAATATTTGCCGCATTTTGCCCGCGCCTTTCGCGGCGGGGACGATCACCTCCTGCGCGGCGTCGTCACTTTCTTCGAGGGGCAGGGCTTCACCGTTCACGGCCCGGCCGATGTCGCGCCGCAGGTCACGGCACCGTTCGGCCCGCTCGGCCGCAAGACGGCAACAGCTGCGCAAAGGGACCTGATGACGCGCGGCTTCCAACTCCTGGCGGCGCTGTCCCCCTTCGATGTCGGGCAGGCCGCGGTCCTTGCCGATCACCGTATCATCGCGATCGAGGCTGCCGAAGGCACGGACGCGATGATCCGCCGCGTCGGCGAGATGGTCTCGTCTGGCCGCCTACGCCTCGCCAAGGGCGACGGCGTTCTGGTGAAGGCGCCGAAGGAGGAACAGGATCTGCGGGTCGACATGCCGGCGATCGGCGCAGAGACCCTGCGCAACGTCGCGGCGGCCGGCCTCTCGGGCATTGCTCTGCGGGCCGGGCGCGTTCTGGTCGGCGATGCCGCAGCCCTCGGCAAGCTCGCCGACCAGTCCGGCCTGTTCGTCGAGGGCGCCGCCTCGTGAGCCGACCCTTTCGCCTTGCGCTGATTGCGGGCGAGGCCTCGGGCGATGCGCTGGCGCTGCGCTTCCTCGACAGTCTCAGGCAACGGCTCGGCGATCGCGAACTCGTCATCACCGGCGTCGGCGGCGAGGGATTGATCGCAGCCGGGCTCGTGCCGCTCTTCCCACAGGCCGACATCGCGGTGATGGGGTTCGGTCCCGTGGTCGCGCGCCTGCCCCTGTTGCTGCGCCGCATGAACGATGCCGCCCGTGGTGTCAGGGCCTTTGCCCCCGATCTGCTGCTGACGGTCGATGCGCCGGATTTCTGCCTGCGCGTCGCCAAGAAGGTTCGCGCACGCGCACCCGAGATCCCGATCGCCCATTGGGTCTGCCCGAGCGTCTGGGCCTGGCGTTCCGGCCGGGCGCGCCGGATGGCGCCCCATATCGACCGCATCCTGGCTTTGCTGCCCTTCGAGCCGGCGGCGCTGGAGCGGCTGCACGGCCCCAGGACGGTCTATGTCGGTCACCCGCTCATCGAGCGCCTGTCCGAACTCCGGCCCGACGGCGCGGAGGCGGCGATCCGGGCCGATGGCGCGGCTCCGGTCGTGCTGATCCTGCCCGGCAGCCGCCGTTCGGAAATTCGCCATCTGATGCCGGTCTTCGGCGAGGCGATCGCGCGGGTCGCTGCGGCCAAGCCGGGCGCCCGCTTCGTGCTACCCGCGGTGGCGCATCTGCGTGACGAGATTGCGCAGGCGGCGGCGTCCTGGCCCGTCAGGCCGGAGATCGTCGCAGGCGAGGCGGAAAAGCTCGCCGCTTTCCGCAGGGCGCGCGCTGCGCTGGCGGCATCGGGCACAGTCACGATCGAACTCGCGCTGGCGCAAGTGCCGACGGTCGCGGCCTATCGCGGCGCCGGCTGGGAGGCTGCCATCGCGCGGCGCCTGATCAAGCTGCCCACCGTCATCCTGGCGAACCTGATCCTCGGCCGCAGCGTCGTGCCGGAATTCATCCAGGACGATGTGACGCCGGAGGCGTTGAGCCGGCATCTCCTGGCGGCGCTGAGCGAAGGTCCCGACCGCCAACGGCAGCTCGACGGTTTCGCGGAAGTCGAGACGATCATGCGCTCAGCCGGGGCAAGCCCGGCTGCCAATGCGGTCGAGGCCGCATTGGCGCTGGTGGCAGCACAGCCGGCCTAGCCGGCTGGCATCGACGAAGGCGGGTCCTCACTCCAGGGCGGCGCCCGAGGCCTTGGCGATCGGGAACCACTTCGCCACCTCGATCTTGACATGCTCGCCCAGCGCTTCCGGCGTCGAGCCGACGATCACGGCGCTGACGTCTTCCAGGCGCTTCTTCACGACCTCGTCCTTCAGCGCGTCATTGGCCGCCTTGTTGAGCTTGGCGACGACCTCGGCCGGCATTTTGGCCGGGCCGAACAGCGCATTCCAAGTATAGGTCTCGTAGCCGGCCAGGCCGCCCTCGGCGATCGTCGGCAGTTCCGGGAAGGAGGCGACCCGCTCCTTGGTGGTCACGCCGATGGCGCGCAACTGGCCGCTGCGGATGAACTGGGCCGAGGAGGGCAGGTTGTCGAACATGATCGGCACCGCACCGGAGACGACGTCGTTCAGCGCCGGCCCCGCGCCGCGATAGGGCACATGGTTCATCTGCACGCCGCCGAGCGACTTGAACAACTCGCCCGAAAGATGCAGCGGCGTACCGACGCCGGACGAAGCATAGGAGTACTTGCCCGGATCGGCCTTGAGCACCGCGATGACCTCCTGGACCGTCTTCGCCGGGAAGCTCGGATGCACGACCATGACGTTCGGAACGAGCGCCAGCAGCGAGATCGGCGTGAAATCCTTGACCGGGTCGAAGGTGACGGTCTTCAGGATCGCCGGGTTCAGCGCATGGGTCGAGATCGTGCCCATCAGGATGGTGTAGCCGTCCGGCGTCGCGCGGGCGACGGCGGTCGAGCCGACATTGCCGCCGGCGCCGGCGCGGTTCTCGATCACCACCGACTGGCCGAGCAGCTCCGTCATCTTCTGGCCAACGAGACGGGCGACGATGTCGGTCGAGCCGCCGGCGGCGAAGGGAACGATCAGGCTGATCGGCCGGGTCGGAAAGGCGGCCTGGGCCTGGGCCTGGCCGCCGGCCAGGGTCAGCGCGGAAGCGCCGGCCAGAAAGCCACGCCGATTGAGATCATGGGACTGCGACAAGCGATTATCCTCCAAAGGGTTCGGCGGATTTTAGCGCGATCCCGGGCGCCGTCATGGCCGCCGATCATATCAATGATCTGAAACAATAAGGGCGCGACGGCAAGCCGTCGCGCCCTGCGGTAGCTGATGCCGGCTGGCGCCTCAGCGACGGCCGATCGGCGTGTATTCGCGCAGCGGAGCGCCGGTATAGAGCTGGCGCGGGCGGCCGATGCGCTGGGACGGATCCTCGATCATCTCCTTCCACTGCGCGATCCAGCCGACGGTGCGGGCCAGCGCGAACAGCGCGGTGAACATCGAGGTCGGGAAGCCCATCGCCTTCAGGGTGATGCCCGAATAGAAGTCGATGTTCGGATAGAGCTTCTTCTCGATGAAGTAGGGGTCCGACAGCGCGATGCGCTCCAGCTCGATGGCGACGTCGAGCAGCGGATCGTCCTTGATGCCGAGCTCGTTCAGCACCTCATGCGTGGTCTTCTGCATGATCTTGGCGCGCGGATCGTAGTTCTTGTAGACGCGGTGGCCAAAGCCCATCAGGCGGAACGGATCGTTCTTGTCCTTGGCCTTGGCGATGTATTTCGGGATGTTCTCGACGGAGCCGATCTCCTCGAGCATCTTCAGCGCGGCTTCGTTGGCGCCGCCATGGGCGGGTCCCCACAGGCAGGCCGCGCCGGCGGCGATGCAGGCGAAGGGGTTGGCGCCGGACGAGCCGGCGAGCCGCACCGTCGAGGTCGAGGCGTTCTGCTCGTGGTCGGCGTGCAGGATGAAGATGCGGTCGAGCGCGCGCGACAGCACCGGGTTGACCTTGTACTCCTCGGCCGGCACCGCGAAGCACATCCGCAGGAAGTTCGAGGTGTAGTCGAGCGAGTTCAGCGGATAAACGAAGGGCTGGCCGACCGTGTACTTGTAGGCCATCGCCGCCAGCGTCGGCATCTTCGCGATCATGCGCATCGAGGCGACCATGCGCTGATGCGGATCGGAGATGTCGGTCGAGTCGTGATAGAAGGCCGACATCGCGCCGATCGAGCCGACCATGACGGCCATCGGATGCGCGTCGCGGCGGAAGCCCTGGAAGAAGCGGGCCATCTGCTCGTGCACCATGGTGTGGCGCGTCACGCGATAATCGAAATCGGCCTTCTGCGCGGCGGTCGGCAATTCGCCTTCCAGCAGCAGATAGCAGGTCTCGAGGAAGTCGCCATGCTCGGCGAGCTGCTCGATCGGGTAGCCGCGATAGAGCAGCACGCCCTCGTCGCCGTCGATATAGGTGATCTGCGACTCGCAGCTCGCCGTCGAGGTGAAGCCGGGGTCATAGGTGAACATGCCCGTCTGGGCGTAGAGCTTGCCGATGTCGATGACGGACGGGCCGATCGAACCCGTCTTGATCGCCATGTCGACGGTCTTGCCGTCGACCTGAAGCTGGCTGGTGGTTCCGCTCATCGATACCGATCCTTTCA
>DATDBB010000135.1:0-2643 GCA_036525085.1 Allobosea sp. | reverse complement strand
TCAAGCGCCTCGAGGCAGAGCTTGGTCGGGATCGCTCGTGGTGTTGCCGGCCGCAGATTGGTTGCCGGAATCGGCAGCATGAGCAGGATGCCGGGGCGGTATTCTACCCAGACGTGGCCGGCCGTCTGCACGGTTCCGCTGACCGACAGCAGGCGAAAGCGTCGGCCATGGAGCGGATGGGCGGGATCGGTGACCTCGATCTCGTCCGGAAGGGCTATGTCGCCTTCAGCGCCTGGGGCATCTCTCTGTGTTGTCGAGCAAATAACCGAGCTGTGCCGCTGAAATCGCTACCGCACCGCCCGCCGGTGCAGGCCAGATGAACCGACCATGATCAAGTCGCTTGGCGTAAAGCGACAGTCCAAGTCCGTCATGCCAAACGATTTTTATCAAATCACCCCGACGCCCCCGGAAGACGAAAAGATCGCCCGCATGCGGGTCGCGCCCGAGACCTTCTTGGATCTGCAGCGTCAATCCGTTCATGCCGCGGCGCATGTCGCTCACGCCGCCCGCCAGCCAGACCCGAACACCGGACGGAACCGGGATCATCGACTGCCGAGCGCCGCCACCACCCGTCGCAGCGTGCGACCGTCGACCTCGCGGTCGACCCGCAGCCGGCAGCCGTTCGGCAGCTCGATCTCAATCAGTCCCAGCGGCCGCTCGGCCAGACCGCAGGCCGACGGCGGCAGGTCCGCCTCGGCCGTGACGGCTACCGGCACAAAGCGTGGCGCCTCACCCACGCCAAGAGCACCCTCGCGGTACTGACGGCGCCAAGTGAACAACAGGCTGCGGCAGACCCCATGCCGTTGCGCCACCGCCGATACCGAGCCGCCAAGTCGCGACGCCTCCTCCACCATTCGCAGCTTCTCCGCCACGCTCCAGCGCCGGCGGCGCTCCACCCCGGTAATCACCTCGACCCGGCTGCCCACGACCGACCTTACCCCTAGTCCTAAGGTCAACAAGTCGCCGCAGCATCAGCCCAAACTGCCAAGCTGCAAGACGGCCTTCGGCGGAGGGTCACTGATCACCGGCAGCAGGTAGCGCTAATCGGTAACCTCGTGGTGAGGACCGCGGCTGTTCGGTGTTGACGGCGAGCTTGGATCAGGCTGCGAGCGGGACGGGCTTGGCTGTCCAATGCCAGGGCAGGAGTTCGTGCAGGCGGTTACTCGGGTGCTCGGCGATCCGTTCGAGGACGTCGGCGAGCCAGGCCTGAGGATCGACGTCGTTGAGCTTCGCCGTGCCGATCAGCGTGTACATGATGGCCGCCCGATCCCCACCGCGGTCGGAGCCGCAGAACAGCCACGCTTTCCTGCCAAGAGCCACGCCGCGCAGCGCTCTCTCGGCGGCATTGTTCGAGATGCAGATCCTGCCGTCATCGAGGAAGCGCGTGAAGGCGGGCCAGCGCTTCAGCATATAATCGAACGCTTTGGCGACGTCGGCATGGCGCGAGAGTTTCTGACGCTCAGTCCGCATCCAGGATTCGAGAGCTGCGACCAACGGGGCGATGTGCTCGCGGCGGTAGGCGAGCCGCGCCTCAGCCGAGCCGCCGTTGATCTGCCGCTCGTGGGCGAAGATCGCGTCGATCTGGCGGACGGCTGCGACGGCCAGCGGTGCGGGCGGCGCTCTGCCTGCATGGGCGAGATCGGCGAGCTCGTAGAACCGCCGTCGACCATGCGCCCAGCAGAGCGCTTCGGTCACGGCCCCGCCGGCGCGCGTCGGCCGATAGAGCCCGGCGAAGCCGCTGTAGGCGTCGGCCTGCAAGATCCCGGCATAGCCGGCGAGGTGAAGCTCAGGATGCTCGCCGCGGCGATCGCGGGAATAGCGGAAGAGCGCCGCCGGCGGGCCGACCCTGCCCTGGCCGAAGGGCCGGTCGTCGCGAACATAGACCCACAGTCGGCCGGTCACGGTCTTGCTCTTGGCCAACACCGGCACGGTGGTGTCGTCGCCGTGCAAGCGCTCGGCGCCGAGCACGTGGCTGCGGATGAGCTCGTAGAGCGGCATCAGTACGGCGGCGCTGGCGCCGACGTGATCGGCCATGGTCGACACGTCGATCGCGACGCCTTCGCGAGCATAGCGCTCGCTCTGCCGGTTGAGCGGCTGATGGGTGCCATACTTCTCGAACAGAATCATCGCCAGCAGGCTGGCTCCGGCGCGCCCGCGGGCAATAACATGGAAGGGTGCCGGTGGCTCGGTGATCGTCTCGCAGTCCCGGCACGTGAACTTCTCGCGCACGGTCTGCTTCACGAACCAGCGGCGCGGAACGACATCGAGCGTCTCGGTGATGGCCTCGCCGATTTTGGCCAAGCGGCTGCCGCCGCAGCAGCGGCAACTCGTGGGCGCCGGGACCACGCATCGTTCGCGCGGCAGATGCTCCGGGAGCGGCCGGCGGGCCGGTTTGCGCCGGACGTGCGCGCCGATCACCGTGCCCGTGCTCGTGGCGGCCGCCTCGACGGCGAGCTCGGCTGCCGTCTCGTCTTCGGCCACTGTCTCCTCGAGCTCCGCCAGCTGGAGCTCGAGCTGGGCAACGAGCTTGGCGCCGCTCTCGGAGGAACGGCCATATTGCTCGCGCCGCGCTTTGGCGAGCAGCAGTTCCAGCCGCTTGATCTGCAGCTTGGCGCCGGACATCAGGGCCTCGGCGCTCTGCGC
>DATDBB010000134.1:0-6453 GCA_036525085.1 Allobosea sp. | reverse complement strand
GGACGAGCGCATCCCGTCGATGCAGAAATGGGAGTTCTCGCCCAAGGGCCAGCATGTCGAGCTCGGCATCGCCGAGATGAACCTGTTCATCAATCTCTCGGCGCTCGGTCTCTCGCACGCGACCTTCGGCGAGCGGCTGATCCCGATCGGTACGCTCTACGACCCGTTCATCTCGCGCGGGCTCGATGCGCTGAACTATGCCTGCTACCAGGATGCCCGCTTCATGGTGGTGGCGACGCCGTCGGGCGTGACGCTGGCTCCCGAGGGCGGGGCGCATCAATCGATCGCGACGCCGCTGATCGGCATGTCGCAGGACGGGCTTTGCGCCTTCGAGCCGGCCTTCGTCGACGAGCTTGCGGTGATGATGCGCTGGTCCTTCGAATATCTGCAGAAGGATGGCGAGGGCGACCCGGACGAGCGGACCTGGCTGCGCGACGAGACCGGCGGTTCGGTCTACTTACGCCTCTCGACGCTGCAGGTCGAACAGCCGCAGCGGGTGATGACGCCCGAACTCGAAAGCGAGATCATCGACGGCGCCTATTGGCTCAGGAAGCCCGGCCCCAACGCCTCGGTCGTCATCGCTTATACGGGTGCGGTCGCGGCCGAAGCGATCAAGGCGGTTGGCCTGCTCGGAGAAGACCGGCGCGATGTCGGCCTGCTCGCCATCACCTCGGCCGACCGGCTCAATGCCGGCTGGCAGGCGGCCGAACGCGCGCGCCAGCGCGGCAACCACCGCGCCACCAGCCATGTCGAGCGGCTGCTCGGCGATCTCTCGCGCGATTGCGGCATCGTCTCGGTGCTGGACGGCCATCCGGCGACGCTCGCCTGGCTCGGCAGCGTGCATGGCCACAGGCAGAAGGCGCTCGGCGTCGAGCATTTCGGCCAGACCGGAACGGTCGCCGACCTCTACCGGCATTTCGGCATCGACGCGAACGCGATCGTCCATGCCGCGAACGCCGCATCGCCGGGGCGGCCGGTGCGCTATCTCAAGGCGCTGCCTTGAGAGCCTGATATTTCGGTCAGAACTGCGCCGTCATCCCGGACGCAGCGAAGCGGAGATCCGGGATCCATCGTAGAGCGCCGGAGCCCTCCGATGGATCCCGGGGCAAGCCCGGGATGACGGTCGCGGATTTGAGGACCGTCGAGAATCCCGCTCAGCCGATCGCGCGCTTCAGAAGCGCGGCGTCTCGAACGTATTCGCGAAGGGGTTGACGCCCGCGCCGATGCGGCCGGGCAGGGTGTCCTCGCCGAACCAGCTGCCGACGCTGGCATAGGCCGGCGTGGCGGAGATGTGCTGGCTGGCATAGCGGTTCATCGAGCCGACCGGGACAACGTTTCCGAGATCGAAATAGCTGCGCTTCTGGACGGTGACGCGCAGCGGCCCGCGGCGGTTCTGGGCCTCCGCAACGGTGGCGAGTACGGTCGATGCCGCGATCGAAACCGCGAACACGGCGGCGAGTTGCTTGAGGGAACGCATGGCGACGACATCTCCGGAGCAGCGGCGGTCCGCTTGACGTAAGGACGAAAACTTCCCGAGCAAGAGTAGACGACCGTAGTTAACGATTTTATCAGCGCGGCCACAGCGGAAATGAATCGCTGGAGCCGCCGGCCATGCCGACGACGCCACCCTTGCGGTCCCTGACGATCCGGCGCGTTCCCGGCGGATAGAAGGTCGTATTCGTGCAAAGGGGCGGTTGGCCGGCCCTGTTGGCAAGATAGGTCAGGGCGGCAGATTCGCGGTCGCCAGGCTCGAGCTTCATGCGGTCGATCATGCAGGCGAGGGCGGTCGCGTTGGCGGTCTGCTGGCCGGCGGCGCAATAGTAGCCGCCAAGCGCGAAAGCGGCCGTCTCGAAAGCGTTGCGGAAGACGATGCAGGTGCGTATGCGCCCGTCGAACTCCTGGTAGATCAGATCCCGTCCGGTGAACGATCCCCAGCGCGTCGTCATGGTATAGTGCGGGCCGCCGACCAGCGGGCGCAGGACGCGCAAGGGCTCGAACTGCCAGAACAGTGGCGTGGTCAGGGTGAAGGGCCGCCCGGCGTCGTCGGGCTCGGCCAGCACGAGCGCGGCGAAGGGCTCGCCCGTACCCGGGCCGCCAAACTGCCAGCCTTCCTCGCGGCCGCGCGTCGGGTGGGTCGCGACGAGGGGCGAACCGGCGGTCCCCGCCGACTCCAACGACCAGGAGATCGCGGGGCTCCCCCTGCTGATGGTCGGCAGCTTGCCGAACAGCCACCAGGCCACGAGCAGGATCAGCAGGAAGACGGCCGCGCCGAGAGCAAGAAACAGAAAACGTGCCGTGCCCATCGCGACAGATGCGGTGGCGCCGAGAACAGCCGTGGCCCGCGGGGTATCACGCGACATGGTCAGCGCTTGTCCGGCCGGCGCGCCGCTGTCGCCGTGACCGTCGCGCTCTTCGTTCGCAGCGCGGGGGCGGCGCTGTCGGCGTCGAGCCAGGAGACCTTGCGGCCGGTGGCCGCAAGGCGTGGTGGAACGCAGGCCGGCTGCCGGTTCAGTTCGGTGCGGGCGAAGGCTGCGCGCAGGGCGCGGTCGTCGCCGGCATTGAGCAGGTCGATGCGGTCGATCAGGCAGATCAGTTGCTGCCGATCGGCAGGCTTGCCCTCGCCGCCGCACCACCAGCCGTTCATCGCCAGCGGCAGGGCGCCGGCATCCATGCGGAAGGCGATGCAGGGGCGGCTGACGTCGCCGTCGTTCAGGGTCGCATCCGCCGTTTCGACCGGGCCGAACCGGGTCTGGATCGCGGTCGGCAGGCCGCTGCGCTGGACGGACATGGCGCGCGTCGCCGCCTCGCGCACCAGTGCGATGATGAAGGGCTGGGAGAGGTCGTTGCGGCCATGCTCGACGCTCAGGCGCAGCAGCAGATGGGCTTTCGGTTCGGCGAAGGCGCCGAAGCCGAGCACGTCCTCGCGCTGGACGCCGTCCTGGCTGCGGCGGGCCTCGAGCGTCGCGGAGGCGCGGTCGAGCTCTGGTGACTCCAGTCCGAACATCGGGATCGGCTTGGTGATCGGGATCCAGTTTTCCCGGCCGCCGGGGCTCGGGCGCGGCTCCTGACGGACGTCCCGGACGGGGCGCGCTTCCTGGATCGGCGGCAAGGTGAGGCTGGCGATGGTCGTCGGCTCAGCGCCGGAGGACAGCGCAGTGACGAGCGCGGCGGTGAGCCCGATGCCGGTGGCGGCGGCGATGCTGCGCCAGATCAGCCCGCTGCCGAGGCGCAGGCCGGGAGCATGCAGGAGGGCACGCAGATGACGCAGGCCAATGATGCCGCGCCAGAAATATCCGAAGCCGATCTCGATGCGGTCGGCGAAGCGGATAAGAGCGGCGGCGACGTCGATCGCCGCGATCCGGGGCCACAGGCTGCCTGCCGACAGGTTGCCCAGCCATGACCGGGCATCCCCGATGGTCGGCCAGGCCAGCCAGAGGCGGCCCAGCAGATGCGATGCGATATGACCCGACACGACCCCGAAACCCGCCTGTCCGCGCCGCTCCCTGGCGGCGCGGTCGTCCTCACCCGCGCCCAGCGTGACGGCGGGTTGGTCAGCGGCCGGTTACCGGCTGCGGGGATTCGCGGCGCAGCGTGAACGGCAGGTCAACAGGCAGGGTTAATTCGCATCGGGGCTGGTCCGTGGCCGATGAGCCCGGGCAGGGCCAGATTGACTTTTCATCGCCTTCGGTGTTCTCACATCGTCGTGGCATGTGGGGCTAAGCGCCCTGGATGGCACCGCGAAGCTTCAGCCTTTCGGGATTGGCCCTGTGACTGTCCGTCTCACGACGAAACGCACGACCAAACCGGCGACCGGGACCACCGGGACGCCGCGCTGAATTTCGCCTCGGTTCCGGGCCCCTCCCCCCCGGCGGGGGCATATGCCGAACCCGCCTTGCAAAAGGCGGCCGGCGCCTTGGGGGAGACCAAACCGGCTTATCCAAAAGGAACAAGATCATGAGCTTCAAGGTCGCGATCGTCGGCGCCACAGGCAATGTGGGCCGCGAAATGCTGGACATCCTGGCCGAGCGGGCCTTCCCGGTGAGCGAGGTCGTGGCGCTCGCCTCCTCGCGTTCGATCGGGACCGAGGTCTCGTTCGGCGACAAGACGCTGAAGTGCAAGTCGCTCGAGCATTTCGACTTCTCGGACACGGACATCTGCCTGATGTCGGCCGGCGGCGAGATCTCGAAGGAATGGTCGCCCAGGATCGGCGCGCAGGGCGCGGTCGTGATCGACAACTCCTCGGCCTGGCGCATGCATCCGGACGTTCCGCTGATCGTGCCGGAGGTGAACGCGGCGGCGGCTGCCGGCTTCACCAAGATGAACATCATCGCCAATCCGAACTGCTCGACCGCGCAGCTCGTCGTGGCGCTGAAGCCGCTGCATGACAAGTTTGTGGTCAAGCGCGTCGTCGTCTCGACCTATCAGTCGGTCTCCGGCGCCGGCAAGGAGGGCATGGACGAGCTCTTCAACCAGACGCGCGCCGTGTTCTCGGCCGGCGAGGTCGTGACCAAGAAGTTCCCCGCCCGCATCTCCTTCAACCTCATTCCGCAGATCGACGTCTTCATGGAAGACGGCTTCACCAAGGAAGAGTGGAAGATGATGGCGGAGACCAAGAAGATCCTCGACAAGAACATCAAGCTGACCGCGACCTGCGTGCGCGTGCCGGTCTTCATCGGTCATTCCGAGAGCGTCAACATCGAGTGCGAGAAGCCGGTGACGGCCGACGAGGCGCGCGAGGTGTTGCGCGCGGCGCCCGGCATCCTCGTCATCGACAAGCACGAGCCCGGTGGCTACATCACCCCGCATGAGGCGGCCGGCGAGGACGCGACCTATATCTCGCGCATCCGCGAGGATGCGACGGTCGAGAACGGCCTCGCCTTCTGGTGCGTTTCCGACAATCTGCGCAAGGGAGCGGCTCTGAACGCAGTGCAGATCGCCGAGGTGCTGATCAACCGCAAGCTGATCCAGCCGCGGCAGAAGGCGGCCTGAAGCAGCGCTGCCGGCGTTTGAACGAGGCGGGCCTTGCGGCCCGCCTTTTTCGTTTTCGCGGCAGGGCGATCTTTCCGCAGGGGCAGACGCGCTGCTGCATGCAGGGCGTTCGTTCTTTGCGCAACCATCGCCGGGCAAATCACTCTAGTGTCGGGGTTCATTCCGACACGACATCGCTTTGCCGAACGCTCCTCATCCCGAACCGCCGCCATTGCCCAAGGGCGAGGCAATGCCGCCCGCGCGTCGCGATGCGCCGTTCCGCGGCATCGGCCTGGTGCTGCTGGCGAGCATCTTCCTGACCTCGTCGGACATGGCTTCGAAGCTGCTGACGCGCGAGATTCCCCCGCTGCAGGTGACCTGGCTGCGCTATGGCACCTTCACCGCGATCATGCTCGCGATCGTCTGGCGTCGCGGCGGGCTCGAGCGGCTGCGGACGCAGCGGCCGATGCTGCAATTCCTGCGCGGCGTCGGCGTGCTGGCCTCGTCGGTGCTCTTCGTCATGGCGCTCAAATACATGCCGTTGGCGGATGCGACCGCGACGGGCTTCGTCGCGCCGCTCTTCGTCACCGCCCTGTCGATCCCGATTCTCGGTGAGGCGATCGGCTGGCGTCGCTGGACGGCGACCCTGGTCGGCTTCGTCGGCGTGCTCATCGTCGTAAGGCCCGGCGGGGCGGGTTTCCAGATCGCGTCGCTTCTGGCGGTGGCCTCGGCCCTGGCCTGGGCCTTCGCGATGATCATGACGCGGATGATGAGCCGCACCGAAAGCCCGCTGACGACGCTGACCTATTCGGCGATGCTCGGCTTAGGCCTGACGAGTCTCGCGGTGCCGTTTCTGTGGACGCCGGTGACGCCGGTGATCCTGCTGATGGGCGTGTTTGTCGGCGTCGCGTCGACTGTCGGCCATTGGCTGATCGTCCTGGCCTATCGCCATGCAGACGCTTCGCTGCTGGCGCCCTTCTCCTATATCCAGTTGCTCTGGGCCTCGCTGTTCGGCCTCGTCATCTTCGCGGTCCTGCCGGATTTCTGGACGCTGGTCGGCGCGGTCATCATCGCGGGCTCGGGTCTTTACACCGCGCATCGCGAACGGGTCCGGGCGAAGCTGCCGGACTGACGCAAGGCTTATCGTTTGGCAGCGCCGTAACGCGCCATGAGCATCTCGACCGCGGCCGCGACGACGCGTCGGATTTCGGCTTCCGATGGCGGCTCGCGATGGGCGTTGAACAGGCGCGGCCTCAGCATCGTCGACTGGCAGAGATCGATGAACTGGACGGCGGCGAGATAGGTGTCATCGATCGACAACTCGCCTGCATCCACCTTGCCGGCCAGGTATTGCGCGAGGCGATGGGCGCCCTGCTTGGGCCCCCGGTCATAGAATTCGCGGCCGAGATCCGGCATCCGCTCGGCGACGCCGATGACGATGCGATGCGCGCTGATCGCGAAGTCGCCGCAGAGCAGGCGCACCAG
>DATDBB010000133.1:0-8257 GCA_036525085.1 Allobosea sp. | reverse complement strand
CGAGCGCGAAGTTGCCGCGCCCGTCGAACGACTTCGGGTTGAGACCACGGAAGTCGCGCACGCGCGGCAAGGCGATGGTGACGAGCCGGTCGACGAACTCGAACATCTTGGTCTTGCGCAGCGTGACCTTGCAGCCCACCGCCATGTTCTCGCGCAGCTTGAAGCCGGCGATGGCGAGGCGGGACTTCGTGATGACCGGCCTCTGGCCGGCAATCATGGCGAGATCGCCGGCGGCGTTGTCGACCTTCTTGCGGTCGGCCGTCGCTTCGCCAACGCCCATGTTGATGACGATCTTCTCGATCGTCGGCACTTCCATGACGTTCTTGTAGCCGAATTCGGCGATCATCGCGGGACGAACGACGTCCTCGTAATGCTTCTTCATGCGCGGCGAGAGAGCCGCCTGCTGAGCCTCAGCCATCGATCAGATCCCCCGAACGCTTGGCGAAACGAACCTTGCGGCCGTCATCGAGCACCTTGAAACCAACGCGGGTCGGCTTGCCGTCCTTCGGATCGGCCACGGCGATGTTCGACAGGTCGATGGTGGCCTCTTTCGAGATGATGCCACCCTCGGACGTCTGCGACTGCTTGGTGTGGCGCTTGACGAGGTTGACACCACGCACGACGGCGCGGGCATCCTTCGGCAGGACCTGCAGCACTTCGCCCGACTTGCCCTTGTCGCGGCCTGCGAGCACGACGACCTTGTCGCCCTTCTTGATCTTCGCAGCCATCACAGCACCTCCGGCGCCAGCGAGATGATCTTCATGTGGTTCTTGGCGCGCAGCTCGCGCGGAACCGGTCCGAAGATACGGGTGCCGACCGGCTCTTTCTGGTTGTTGATCAGCACGGCCGCATTGCGGTCGAAGCGGATCACCGAGCCATCGGCGCGCTTGACGTCCTTGGCGGTGCGAACGACGACCGCCTTCATGACGTCGCCCTTCTTCACGCGACCGCGCGGAATGGCTTCCTTGATCGAAACGACAATGATGTCGCCAATGCGGGCATAGCGCCGCTTCGACCCGCCGAGAACCTTGATGCACATCACGCGACGGGCGCCGGAGTTATCCGCGACCTCGAGATTCGTCTGCACCTGGATCATGGCCTTGATCCTTCCAGTGTGTATCAGCGCGGTTTCCCGAAAGCATCAGTGCCTCCGGGACTACGACTGACGGGGGTCGATCGCCCCCTGGCCTCAAAACAAAGCACGATCCGCAAAAGTGGCGCCCACTCTTGCGGCGAAACATGCCCGACTTTCTACCCTGCCCTGCTATCCGACGCCCGATTGATTCGGGCGCGGGAAGCACGTTGACTTACGCCTTGGGGGCGCCGTCGAGCAAAACCCAGCTTTTCAGCTTGGAAATGGGCTTGGACTCCTCGATCCAGACCTGATCGCCGACCTTGACCACCTGCGCCTCGTCATGGGCGTGATAGTTTTTGGTACGGCGAACCGTCTTCTTGAGGAGAGGGTGCGTATAGCGCCGCTCGACCTTGACCACAACAGTTTTGTTCTGCTTGTCGCTGACGACGACGCCCTGCAGCACGCGCTTCGGCATTGTCTAACTCCTCAGGCGCTCGCCGCGACGGTCTTCGACCGCTGCAGCGTCTTGATGCGGGCGATGTCCTTGCGGACTTCGGTCACGCGGGCGGTGTTCTCGAGCTGGCCGGTGGCCTTCTGAAAGCGCAGGTTGAACTGCTCCTTCTTCAGCTTCAGGAGTTCGTCCTGGAGCAGGTCCACGCTCATGGCCTTCAGGTCGGACAGGCGTTGCAAAGCTTTCATCTCGTCCTCCCTTACTCGGCAATGCGCTGAATGAAGCGCGTCTTGATCGGCAGCTTGGCCGCACCGAGGCGCATGGCCTCGCGAGCGATATCCTCCGGCACGCCGTCGATCTCGAACATGATCCGGCCCGGCTTGACCTTGGCTGCCCAGAATTCAGGCGCGCCCTTGCCCTTGCCCATGCGGACTTCGGTCGGCTTCTTCGACACCGGAACGTCCGGGAAGATCCGGATCCAGACGCGGCCTGCGCGCTTCATCGCACGCGTGATCGCGCGGCGAGCCGCCTCGATCTGCCGGGCGGTGACGCGCTCGGGCTCCTGGGCCTTCAGGCCGAACTGGCCGAAGTTGAGATCCGTGCCGCCCTTGGCGACGCCGGAAATGCGCCCCTTGAACTGCTTGCGGAACTTGGTTCTTTTCGGTTGCAACATGGCTCTTCTCGATCAGCCTTACGCGGCCTGCTCACGACGATCGCGACGCTCACCAGAGCGGCCGCCTTCGTCCGAGAGACGCTTGTCCTGGGCCATCGGGTCATGTTCGAGGATCTCGCCCTTGAAGATCCAGACCTTGATGCCGCACGTGCCGTAGGTGGTGAAGGCGGTGCCGACACCATAATCCACATCGGCGCGCAGCGTGTGCAGCGGCACGCGACCTTCGCGATACCATTCCAGGCGCGCGATCTCAGCCCCGCCGAGACGGCCCGAGCAGTTGATGCGGATGCCCTCGGCGCCCAGACGCATGGCCGACTGAACGGCCCGCTTCATGGCGCGGCGGAACGCGACGCGGCGCTCGAGCTGCTGCGCGATCGAGTCGGCGACGAGCGTCGCGTCGATCTCGGGCTTGCGCACCTCGACGATGTTGATGGTCACATCGGCCTTGGTGAGCTTCATCACCGTCTTGCGCAGCTTCTCGATATCGGCGCCCTTCTTGCCGATCACCACGCCCGGGCGAGCCGAGTGGATGGTGACGCGGCACTTCTTGTGCGGGCGCTCGATGATGATCTTGGAGATCGCGGCCTGCTTCAGCAGCTTCATCAGGGCGGCGCGGATCGCCATATCCTCATGGAGCAGCTTGCCGTACTCGCCCTTCTGCGCGAACCAGCGCGAATCCCAGGTGCGATTGATGCCGAGGCGAAGCCCGATCGGATTGATTTTCTGACCCATCGTTCCCTCCTCAGGCTTTCGCGGCCTGGACTTCGCGCACGATGATCGTGATGTTCGCGAACGGCTTCATGATGCGGGCGCCACGGCCGCGGGCGCGGGCGTGGAAGCGCTTCATCACGAGCGCCTTGCCGACGAAGGCCTGGGCCACCACGAGATCGTCGACGTCGAGATCATGATTGTTCTCGGCGTTGGCGATCGCGCTCTGGAGGCACTTGCGCACGTCGAGCGAGATCCGCTTGCGCGAGAACTCGAGATCGGCGAGCGCGGTGGCGACCTTCTTGCCCCGGATGAGCTGGGCGACGAGGTTGAGCTTCTGCGGCGAGACGCGAAGGTTGCGGGCGACCGCAACGGCTTCGTTCTCCGGCAGCGCACGGGGTGCTGATGCTTTGCCCATGGCTTACTTCCTCTTCGCCTTCTTGTCGGCGGCGTGGCCGTGGAAGGTGCGCGTCGGCGAGAACTCGCCGAACTTGTGGCCCACCATCTCCTCGGAGACGTTCACCGGCACATGCTTGTGGCCGTTGTAGACGCCGAACGTCAGACCGACGAACTGCGGCAGGATCGTGGAGCGACGGCTCCAGATCTTGATGACTTCCTGCCGGCTCGCCGAGCGGGCGACCTCGGCCTTTTTCAGAAGGTATCCGTCGACGAACGGACCTTTCCAAAGCGAACGCGCCATGACGGACCTCAGTTCTTCTTCTTGCGGGCGTGACGGCTCGACACGATGAACGTATCGGTCCGCTTGTTCGAGCGGGTCTTCTTGCCCTTGGTCGGCAGACCCCAGGGCGTGACCGGATGACGGCCACCCGAGGTGCGGCCTTCGCCGCCGCCATGGGGATGGTCGACCGGGTTCATCGAGACGCCGCGGTTATGCGGGCGACGGCCGAGCCAGCGCGAGCGACCCGCCTTGCCATCGTTCCGGTTCATGTGATCCGGGTTCGAGACGGCGCCGACGGTGGCGTAGCACAGGCCCGAGATCAGGCGCTGCTCGCCCGAGTTCAGGCGAACGATGACGTAGCCCTGGTCGCGACCAACGATCTGGGCGTAGTTGCCGGCCGAACGGGCCAGCGCGCCACCCTTGCCGATCTTCAGCTCGACATTGTGGACGATCGTGCCAATCGGCAGCGTGCCCATCGGGGCCGCGTTGCCGGGCTTCACGTCGACCGACGGGCCGGAGACGACGGTGTCGCCGACGGCCAGGCGCTGCGGGGCCAGGATATAGGCCTGCTCGCCGTCCTGATACTTGATCAGGGCGATGAACGCCGTGCGGTTCGGATCATATTCGAGCCGTTCCACGACAGCCGGGATGCCGTCCTTGCCGCGACGCTTGAAATCGATCAGGCGCAGCGTCCGCTTGTGTCCACCGCCGCGGAAGCGGACGGTGATGCGGCCGAGATTGTTGCGGCCGCCGGAGGACGACTTGCCCTCGGTCAGCACCTTGAGCGGCTTGCCCTTGTAGAGCTCGCTGCGGTCGACGATCACGAGCTGGCGCAGGCTCGGCGTGATCGGCTTGAAGCTTTTCAAAGCCATGATGACGATCTTTCCTTACAGGCCCGTGGTCACGTCGATGGAGTGACCTTCCTCGAGGGTCACGACCGCCTTCTTGACGTCCGAGCGCTGGCCGAGCCGGCCCCGGAAGACCTTCATCTTGCCCTCGGTGACGAGCGTGTTGACGCTCTTCACCTTGACATCGAACAACTTCTCGATCGCCGCCTTGATCTGCGGCTTGGTCGCGGTCTTCGCGACCTTGAAGACGACCTTGTTGTGCTCGGAGAGCATGGTCGCCTTTTCGGTGATCACCGGGCCACGAATGACATCGTAGTGGCGCGGGTCCAGATTCTTCGCCGTGCTCATGTGAAGCGCGCCTCCAGCGCATCGACAGCCGCGCGGGTCAGGACAAGCTTGTCGCGACGCAGGATGTCATAAACGTTGATGCCCTGGATCGGCAGGACGTCGACATTCGGGATCGAACGTGCCGCCAGGCCGAAATTCGTATCGATCTCGGCGCCGCCGATCACCAGCGCGCTGGACAGGTCCAGCTTGCCGAAATGACCGAGCAGAACCTTGGTCTTCGGCTCGGACAGCTTGGCGTCATCGATGATGATGATGCCGCCGGTCTTGGCCTTGGACGAAAGCGCATGACGAAGAGCCAGAGCGCGGACCTTCTTGGGCAGATCGTGAGCGTGGTCGCGCACGATCGGACCGAAGGCCTTGCCGCCGCCGCGGAACTGCGGAGCCGAAGCCGCACCGTGACGGGCGCCACCGGTGCCCTTCTGCTTGTAGATCTTCTTGCGGGTGCGGTCGACCTCCGACCGGCCCTTCGACTTGTGCGTGCCGGCGCGGCGCTTGGCGAGCTGGTAGCGCACCATGCGGGCCAGGATGTCGGCGCGCGGCTCGAGGCCGAAGATCGCATCCGAGAGCTCGACCGAACCGGCCGAGCCACCTTCAAGGGTGGTGATATCGAGCTTCATCACGCGTTCTCCTCAGCCTGGGCCGCAGGAGCCTCTGCAGTCGCCTGACCGGCGGACTTGAACTTGCCAGGCAGCGGCGCATCCTTGGGGAGCGGGCGCTTGATGGCGTCACGGACATGGATCCAGCCGCCGGCGACGCCGGGAACGGCGCCCTCGACTAGGATCAGGCCGCGCTCGGCATCCGTCTGGACGACGCGCAGGTTCTGCGTGGTGACGCGCTCGGCACCGAGGTGACCGGGCATCTTCTTGTTCTTGAAGGTCTTGCCAGGGTCCTGACGGCCGCCGGTCGAACCGATCGAGCGATGCGAGACCGAGACGCCGTGCGTGGCGCGCAGACCGCCGAAGTTCCAGCGCTTCATGCCGCCGGCAAAACCCTTACCGGTGGTGGTGCCGCTGACATCGACGAACTGGCCGACGACGAAGTGGTCGGCGGTGAGCTCGGCGCCGACCGGGATCAGCGCGTCATCGCTGACGCGGAACTCGACGACCTTGCGCTTGGGCTCGACCTTGGCGACGGCGAAATGGCCGCGCTCAGCCTTCGAGACATTCTTGACCTTGGCCAAGCCCGTCCCGAGCTGCACGGCGACATAGCCGTTCTTCTCGATCGTGCGATGAGCGACGACCTGGCAGTTATCGAGCTTCAGCACGGTGACCGGGATATGTTCGCCGGCATCCGTGAAGATGCGGGTCATCCCGACTTTCTGTGCAATCACACCGGAACGCATCGGTGCATACCTTCCTTTGGGGTCATGTCCATCCCGCCGATATGCGGGAGACAGAGGACCCGGCTAAAACAGGGTCAGAGCTTGATTTCGACGTCGACGCCGGCGGCGAGATCGAGCTTCATGAGGGCGTCGACCGTCTGCGGGGTCGGGTCGACGATGTCGAGAACCCGCTTGTGGGTCCGCATTTCGAACTGCTCGCGCGACTTCTTGTCGATGTGCGGCGAGCGGTTGACCGTGAACTTCTCGATGAGCGTCGGCAGCGGGATGGGGCCGCGGACCTGGGCGCCCGTCCTCTTCGCGGTCGACACGATCTCGCGCGTCGAAGCGTCGAGAATGCGGTGGTCGAACGCCTTGAGGCGGATCCGGATGTTCTGACCGTTCATGGTCTTATCTTCCTCGTGACGTGAAAGGGCGAAGGCCCGGCAGGGCCTGCGCCCTCACGAAAACGCGTTACGCGATGATCGAAGCGACGACGCCGGCGCCGACGGTGCGGCCGCCTTCGCGGATGGCGAAGCGCAGCTTCTCTTCCATCGCGATCGGCACGATCAGGTGCACTTCCATGGCGATGTTGTCGCCCGGCATCACCATTTCAGTGCCTTCGGGCAGATGCACGACACCGGTCACGTCGGTGGTGCGGAAGTAGAACTGCGGCCGATAGTTGGTGAAGAACGGGGTGTGACGACCGCCCTCCTCCTTCGTCAGAATGTAGGCTTCGGCCTTGAACTTGGTGTGCGGCTTCACCGAACCCGGCTTGCACAGCACCTGACCGCGCTCGACTTCCTCGCGCTTGGTGCCGCGCAGCAGCGCACCGATATTGTCGCCCGCCTGACCTTGATCGAGCAGCTTGCGGAACATCTCGACGCCGGTCACGACGGTCTTCTGCGTGTCCTTCAGGCCGACGATCTCGACTTCCTCGCCGACCTTGATGATGCCGCGCTCGACGCGGCCGGTCACCACGGTGCCGCGGCCGGAGATCGAGAACACGTCTTCCACCGGCATCAGGAACGGCTGATCGATCGGACGCTCAGGCTGCGGGATGGAGCTGTCCACCGCTTCCATGAGCTTGAGGATCGCCTCCTTGCCCTGCTCCGGATTCTTGTCCTCGAGCGCCATCAGCGCGGAGCCGCGGATCACCGGGATCGTGTCGCCGGGGAAATTGTACTTCGACAGAAGCTCGCGGACCTCGAGCTCGACGAGGTCGAGCAGCTCCGGATCGTCGACCATGTCGACCTTGTTCATGAACACGACCAGCGCCGGAACGCCGACCTGGCGGGCAAGCAGGATGTGCTCGCGGGTCTGCGGCATCGGGCCGTCGGCCGCGCTCACCACCAGGATCGCGCCGTCCATCTGCGCGGCTCCGGTGATCATGTTCTTCACATAGTCGGCGTGCCCGGGGCAGTCGACGTGCGCGTAGTGGCGGTTCTTCGTCTGGTATTCGACGTGCGCCGTCGCGATCGTGATGCCGCGCGCCTTCTCTTCCGGCGCCTTGTCGATCTGGTCGTACGCCGTGTAGGTGGCGCCGCCCGTCTCGGCCAGAATCTTGGTGATCGCTGCCGTCAGCGACGTCTTGCCGTGATCGACGTGCCCGATCGTGCCGACGTTGCAGTGCGGCTTGTCGCGATTGAATTTTTCCTTGCCCATGACGGTCTCCGTTGGTCTTGAATTCGAGTTACAGGTTGCGTCAGGCGAACTTCGCCTGGATTTCCTCGGCGACCGCGCGCGGCACCTCGGCATAGTGGTCGAACTGCATCGTGAACGTGGCGCGCCCCTGGGACATGGAACGCAGGTTGCTGACGTAGCCGAACATGTTGTTCAGCGGCACCATCGCGGTGACGACGTTGGCGTTGCCGCGCATGTCCTGTCCCTGGATCTGGCCGCGCCGCGAATTGAGGTCGCCGATGACCGAGCCGGTGTAATCCTCCGGCGTCACCACCTCGACCTTCATGATCGGCTCGAGCAGAACCGGGCCGCCCTCGCGCAGGCCTTCGCGCATCGCCGAGCGCGCGGCGATCTCGAACGCCAGCGCCGAGGAGTCCACTTCATGGTAGCCGCCGTCGATCAGCGACACCTTGAGATCGACCACCGGGAAGCCGGCGAGCACGCCGGAGCCGAGCACCGACTCGATGCCTTTCT
>DATDBB010000132.1:0-9195 GCA_036525085.1 Allobosea sp. | reverse complement strand
CAGGTATTGCGCGAGGCGATGGGCGCCCTGCTTGGGCCCCCGGTCATAGAATTCGCGGCCGAGATCCGGCATCCGCTCGGCGACGCCGATGACGATGCGATGCGCGCTGATCGCGAAGTCGCCGCAGAGCAGGCGCACCAGTCCCTCTCCAAAGCTGGTGAGAGCATGGCGGAGATCGGGATCGTCGCTCAGCGCGGCATAGACGCCCTGCTTCTGCGCCTCGCGCTCGCGCTCGATCAGGGCGACGAAAAGATGCTCCTTATCGGCGAAATAGACATAGAGCGTGCCCTTGGAAACACCGGCGGCGGCCGCGATCTCGCTCATGCTCGCGGCATCGAAGCCCTGCGCCGAAAACACCGCATGGGCGCCGTCGAGGATCTGGCGGCGCTTGTCGGGGTCCATGCCCGCGACGCGGCGATTGCGCGCGGTGCTCTTAACGGTCGGCTCAACAGTCTCGTCCATGGTCTCCGTCCGGCAGCCAAAAGGCCTGCTTGAAAAAGAATCGAACCAAACGGTTCGATATGACTTGATATGCGCGAGGCTCCGCGCTATTTCAAGCCCAATCGAACCGCTTGGTTCGAATTGATTTCTTCAGGACGAAGCCATGTCTGCCGACACCATCACCCGCCAGCGTCGCGACCGCCTGCAACTGGTCGATCCCGTCGCCGAAGTCACGCCTGCGCCTGCCGAGGCGCGGCGCGACGTCGAGAGTGCGCCCAAGACGACCGAAACGCCCGCCAGCCCGCCCAAGGGCAAGACGCTGCGCCGCGCCGGGCTGATGCTGCTCGGGACGGCGGCGATCGGTGCCGGCCTCTGGTTCGGCGGCAATTGGTGGTTCAACGGCCGCTTCATCGTCTCGACAGACGACGCTTATGTCGGTGCGGAGATGGCGACGATCTCGGCCAAGCTCTCGGCGAACATCGCTACGGTCTCGGTGGTCCAGAACCAGCAGGTCAAGGCCGGCCAGCCGCTGGTCGCGCTCGATGACGGCGACTGGCGCATCGCGCTGGAGAGCGCCCGGGCCAAGAGCGCGACGGCGGCGGCGACGCTGGCGCGCATCGACAGCCAGATCGCGGCCGGCCGCGCCAGCCTGCAGCAGGCGCAGGCGCAGGAGAATTCGGCGCAGGCCGGGGTGACGCGCACGCTTGCGGATTTCGAGCGCGCCAACAGCCTCGCGGCCAAGTCCTATGGTTCGCAGGCGACGCTGGATGCGGCCACCGCCGCGCGCGATCAGGCCAGGGCCTCGCTCGTCAGCGCGCAGGCCGGTGTTGCTGCCGCACAGGCCAATGTCGAGGTGCTGAAGGCACAGCGCGTCGAGGCGGCGCGCCAGGCCGACGAACTCAAGGTCGCCGAGCAGAAAGCCGAGCGCGACCTGAGCTTCACCAAGGTCAATGCGCCGATCGACGGGCTCATCGCCAACACCAATGTCCAGATCGGCGACCTCGTCAGCGCCGGCAAGCGGCTGATGTCGATCGTCCCGCTCGACCAGGTCTATGTCGACGCGAACTTCAAGGAGACGCAGGTCGGGCCGCTGAAGATCGGCGACCGCGCGACGATCACCGTCGACGCGCTGCCGGGCCAGGTCTTCGAGGGCAAGGTCAGCGGCATCGCCGGCGGCACGGGCTCGGTCTTCACCCTGCTGCCGCCGGACAACGCGACCGGCAACTTCACCAAGATCGTCCAGCGCGTGCCGGTGCGCATCGCGCTGGCGCCGGAGGCCACGGCCAAGCACGTGCTGCGGCCGGGCATGTCGGTGGTGGTCAAGATCGACCCGCGGCCGGCGAGCCAGCGCTGACGGGCCGAGCAACCGCAACCGTCATCCCGGGCGACCGAAGGGAGACCCGGGATCCATGCCTGAACCTCGCCGGGGACGCTCCGGCATGGATCCCGGATCGGCGCCGCTGACGCGGCTTGTCCGGGATGACGGCGAGGTTCCCAGCTCTTTGGAAAGGCAGGCCGCCATGGCCACCGCGACCCTGACCAGCCCGGCCGGCGCTCCTCCGGCCGACGACGCCATCCCGATGCGCCGGATCTTCGCCTTCGTGGCGATGATCTTCGGCATGTTCATGGCGATCCTCGACATTCAGATCGTCTCGGCTTCGCTGGCCGAGATCCAGGCGGGGCTGTCGGCCTCGTCGGACGAGATCGCCTGGGTGCAGACGGCCTATCTGATCGCGGAAGTGATCATGATCCCGCTGTCGGGCTATCTCAGCCGGGCGCTGTCGACGCGCGTCTTCTTCACCATCGCGGCGGCGGGCTTCACCATCGCCAGCGTGCTCTGCGCGATGTCGTCCTCGATCAGCGAGATGATCCTGTGGCGCGCCGTGCAGGGCTTCATCGGCGGCGGCATGATCCCCGGCGTCTTCGCGGCCGCCTTCACGATCTTCCCGGCCTCGAAGCGCCCGGTCGTCTCGCCGCTGATCGGGCTCGTCGCGACGCTTGCGCCGACGATCGGGCCGACCGTCGGCGGCTATCTCAGCAGCGCCTTCTCCTGGCACTGGCTCTTCCTCGTCAATGTCGTGCCCGGCATCTGCGTCACCATCGCGGCCTGGATGCTGATCGATTTCGACAAGCCGCAGAAGGGGCTGCTGAAGCGGTTCGACTGGCTCGGGCTCATCGGCATGGCCGGCTTCCTCGGCAGCCTCGAATATGTGCTGGAGGAGGGGACGCGGCTCGATTGGTTCGAGAGCCATGAGATCGTGTTCTTCACCGGTGTGATGCTGGCCGGCGCGGTGCTGTTCTTCTGGCGGGCGCTGACGCGGGACGATCCGCTGGTCGATCTCTACGCCTTCAGGGACCGCAACTTCGCCTTCGGCTCGCTGTTCTCCTTCTGCATGGGCATCGGCCTCTACGGGCTCACCTATCTCTACCCGGTCTATCTCGGGCGCATCCGCGGCTATGACGCGCTGCAGATCGGCGAGACGATGTTCGTCACGGGGCTGTGCATGTTCCTGACGGCGCCGATCGCCGGCAAGCTCTCGCAGAAGATCGATCCGCGCGTGCAGATGATGATCGGCTTCGCCGGCTTCGCGCTCGGAACCTATATCGCCACCGGAATCACCGCGGACTGGGATTTCCACGAGCTGCTGGTCCCGCAGATCCTGCGCGGCGTCTCGCTGATGCTGTGCATGGTGCCGATCAACAATCTCGCGCTCGGCACGCTACCGCCGGCGCAGCTCAAGAACGCGTCCGGCCTCTACAACCTGACGCGCAATCTCGGCGGCGCGGTCTGGCTCGCGGTGATCAACACCATGCTCAACAGCCGCACCGACCTGCATATCACCCGCCTGCACGAGAGCGTCGCCGCCGGCCGGCAGGTGGCGGAGGAGGCGCTGGCGCAGACGATGCAGCGCTTCCTCGACTATGGCGAGGCTGCCGAGCAGATGGCGCTCGCGCTGATCAACCAGCGCGCTCACAAGCAGGCGCTGATCATGGCCTTCGGCGACGTGTTCCTGGCCCTGACCCTGATCTTCGCCAGCCTCGTGGTGCTGGCGCTGTTCATGCGCAAGCCGCCGGCCGCGGCGCCGGGCGGTGGCGGCGGCCACTGAGAGGCCGCTGCCAGCGGCCTCTTCCATCACGGCTTCGTGCTCCCCATGCGCTGGTCGATGACCCGATGCCGCACCCGCGAAGATTGACATCGCCTGACCATTGCGGCAAATATAACAGCAATATCAGTAGTTTAGACGATTTCTAAACTACGGGCCGGGTCATCCCGGCATTGCGGAAGGCGTTGTCGATGAGCGTTTCGTCCCTGAAGGATCAGGACCAGCAGCGGGTCATGCCGGATCATATTCCGTGGCCGCAGAAAAGCCCTGCCTCCTGCCCGATCAGCGCCGTGAAGGCGCGGCTACGCACCGCCGGCCTGCGGCCGACGCGGCAGCGCATGGCGCTCGGCTGGCTGCTCTTCGCCAAGGGCGACCGCCATGTCAGCGCCGAGATGCTCTATGAGGAGGCGCTGCGCGCCCGCGAGCCGCTTTCGCTGGCGACGGTCTACAACACGCTGCGCCAGTTCTCGGAAGCCGGCCTGCTGCGCCAGGTTTCGGTCTCCGGCCCGAAGACGTTCTTCGACACCAACGTCTCCGAGCATCATCACTTCTACAACGAGGACGACGAGACCGTCGTCGACATCCCGGGCTCGATGATCCAGGTCGCCGGCCTGCCCGAGGCTCCCGAGGGCATGATGATCTCCTCGGTCGAGGTCATCGTTCGCCTGCGCCGCGCCGATGGCCAGGAGATCGAAACCAAGATGCCGCTCTCGCATCTGGCCTCCCACCACGCCTGAATTTGTCGCAAGTGATCGTCCCGACGTGATCGTCTGCTCCTGCAACGTCCTGTCCTGCTCCCAGATCAAGGGCACCATCGCCCCTGACGGCTCCGGCCCGAGAACGGCCGGGGAGGCGTATGACTGCCTGGGTTGCAGCCCCGATTGCGGGCGTTGCGCGCGCGAGGTCCGCGCCATCCTGGCCGAGGCCCGCGCCGCCTGCATGACGCAGTGCGGTTCCTGCGCCAGCCGCGACATCGAATGCGCGGTGCATGTCTCGGTGGGCCGGATGATGGACGGGCTCGAGGTCGACATCGAGCGCAGCGCCGCCTGAGCCGTCGAAATATCCCGGCACGGCCGCCCTTTTTCGCTTCCCTTATGGAAATCGCCGTCCTACATTAGGATCATTCTAATGTATTGCTCGGGAGCGGCGCCATGAAGGGTGACAAGAAGGTCATCGAGTATCTCAACAAGGGGCTTCGCTCGGAGCTCACGGCCATCAACCAGTACTGGCTGCATTACCGCATGCTGGACAACTGGGGCCTGAAGGAGATGGCCAAGACATGGAAGAAGGAATCGATCGAGGAGATGGTCCATGCCGACCGCTTCGTCGACCGCATCCTGTTCCTCGAAGGCTTCCCGAACCTGCAGACGCTCGACGCGCTGCGCATCGGCGAGAACGTCAAGGAGGTCATCGAATGCGACCTCAAGGCGGAGATCGAGGCGCGCGCGCTCTACCAGGAGGCGGCCGGCTACGCCCGCGAGGTCGGCGACTACCCGTCCGAGCAGCTCTTCAAGGACCTGATGGCGGATGAGGAGGGTCATATCGACTTCCTCGAGACGCAGCTCGAGCTGATCGCGCGCATCGGCCTCGAACTCTACACCCAGAAGCATGTGGGCTCGCTCGACGAGGGCCATTGAGTCCACGGCCCATAGAAGTGGAATCTGCGAAGCCGGCTCCGTAACAGGGGGCCGGCTTTGTCATTGCGGCGTCTCGCAAGTGTGCGGTGTTGGCGCCAGAAGCCGACTAAAGCGTGCCAGGTTTTGATAGAACCGCTCCGTCATCCCGGACAAGCGGCGCAGCCGCGCAGCTCCGGGATCCATCGTAGAGCTCCGGAGGCCTTCGATGGATCCCGGGGCAAGCCCGGGATGACGGCGTGGTTCCGTGCGAAAACGTTCTCACGCGAGAGGCGAGGATATTCGATATGAGCGCGACGGTGATCACGGTGAGCGGCGCTCCGGGGCATCGCTTCAGCAAGCCGGTGCAGGGCTCGATCCGCCTGCTGAAGGGGCTCGGCGTCGACGGCGACGCGCATTGCGGCGAGACGGTGAAGCATCGCTCGCGCGTCGCGGTCGATCCGACGCAGCCCAATCTGCGTCAGGTCCACCTCATCCACGCCGAACTGCTCGACGAGTTGAACGCCGCAGGCTTCGACGTCGCGCCCGGCCAGATGGGCGAGAACGTGCTGACGCGCGGGCTCGATCTGCTGGCGCTGCCGGTCGGTGCACGCCTGCGTCTTGGAGCCGATGCGCTGGTCGAGATCACCGGGCTGCGCAACCCTTGCGCCCAGATCGATGCGTTCAGGCCGGGGTTGCTCAAGGCCGTGCTCGGGCGCGACGCGCAGGGTAAGATCGTGCGCAAGGCCGGCATCATGGGCATCGTGCTGGAGGGCGGCGAGATTGCGCCGGGTGATGCCGTCGCGGTGATGTTGCCCGCGCTGCCGCATCGGGCGTTGGAGCGGGTTTGAGCGGGTCGCATCATCAACGGTGAATCCGGGGTCGTGCTCAAGAATATGCCGCCTTCACGGCTGGGCAGTCTGCTCGCGACCACCCCAGACATTCGGCCGTCGATTTGTCGTGACCGGAGTTGACCCTCTCGGAAGTTGGCGAGGTCCGCTTTTCGGCCTCTACCACTTTCGAATTGGCAGAGGCGCTGCGGGAGCTTCTCTCAGAGGGGATCGCCGGACGCTACGCAGCGGACGCATTCACTAGGCTAGACAATGGTGGTTGCGGCGGCCTGTTTCGCCGATTATTGGATCTCGGAACTTTGTGAGGGGCCAAACGATGAATGTAGAAGTTATCTTGGGTGAAACCGAGGATATCCCTGACATCGTCTTGCAGGATGTGCCCGCCGTTGATCCAGACGAGTTCTTTGCAAAGAATGCGTTCCGTATCATTTTTCAGACGAACAATTTCTTTCTTCCACAAATTCGCGATCTAATCGAGAAAGGCGAAGTCCTCAACCTGCGCCCGGAGTATCAGCGCAGATTGCGCTGGAGCACGGCCCAGAAGTCGAAACTCATAGAATCAATGCTTCTAAACATCCCTGTGCCGCCTGTCTTTCTTTACGAAAGCGACGCTGCGCGTTACGAAGTAATGGACGGCCAACAACGTCTGAACGCCGTGAAGGAGTTCATCGCGGGCGACTTTGCGCTAACGTCCCTCCCGGTGCTCAAGCCGCTCAACGGAATCCGTTACTCTCGCTGCCCGCCTCGCATCAAGCGGGCGTTGGACCGTTCAAGTCTGTCTGCGATCGTGCTCCTGCTCGAAAGCGAGTCCGAGAATGTCGGTAATCGGCTCAGCATGACCGACATACGGCGGTTCATCTTTGATCGCCTTAATACTGGCGGAACCAAGCTCAACCCGCAGGAAATCCGAAACGCGCTCAATCCAGGACCGCTCAATCGCATCATCGTGGAACTGACGCGGAACCGGCTTTTCACAGAAGTTTTCGACATCCCGTCATATGTGGAAGCCGACCCTAACGACTACTACGAGAACCCTCAGCGACAGAAGAATTTGCTCTATTCCAGCATGGCCGATTGCCAACTTGTTCTGCGCTACTTCGCCCTCAAGGACGAGGCGAACATCCGCGGCTCCATGAAGTCGATCCTCGACCGAGCCATGGAGCGCGAGGTGACCGATGCAGAGGCCGATGCTCTGAGACAGGAATATGTGGAACGCTTTACGTTCCTGCACACCCTGTTCGAGAGCAAGCCATTCCTGTTGCCTCCCGACGAAAAGGGACGCGAAAGGGTGTCGGCAGCGATATACGACTCTTCCATGGTTGCCATCAACGATCTCTGGCCACATCGCACCGACATCATGAAAGACGCTGCCAAGGTGAGGGCGCGCATGGCAGAGGCGGCCGCCGATCCTGAACGCCTTTCTATCTTGACCGGCCATGGAAATACGGCGAACGCGATAAAGGAACGCATCCAACTACTTCGATCAATTCTCCGTCCGGCATAAGAGATGGCAAGCGTTTTCGAGATTATAGTCGAGGACTTCGTGGAAGACCTCGAGGCCATCCGATCCCTTGTTGTCACCTTCAACGACTCAAAGCACCCGGCAAAAGCACGGATCGCCGCCGCGAACTCGGCAACTCTTCTTGTTGCCGCAACGTTCGAAGAGTTTGTGCGCGAGATGGCCCGCGAATACGCGCGTGCCGTAGTGATCGGCGCACCCTCATTCGAGAAACTGCCAAAGGACATCGCTAGTACGGCCTGGAAGCGGACCATGGACGGTCTCGGAAAGGTAAAGTTCGACGCACAGGGCAAGAGCGGTGACGTTTTCGGCGTGGCTCAGGCTCGGTTTGCGGTAATCTACGAATTCTGTAAAGGCGACTTATCGAAGGATATTTATCGGGAACTAATCCATAACGAAATGAACATGCGCCCCTCACAGTTAAACGGGCTGTTCAAGGTGTCAGGCCTCAAGGACGTCTGTAGCCAATGTTCGGATAAGCAGCCCATGCTGGATATGTTCGGCGAGACGGAAGCGGGGAAGGCCCATGGGAAGTTCCTAGTTGGCTTGGAGGACTTCTTCGAAAGGCGCAACGAGATTGCCCACGCGCTGAACGCGGGCCAGTCGAACAGCCCGGAGCAGATCGAGACCGACATCAACATGTTGATCAGCTTCGGCAAGGCCCTTTTTATGACCCTGGAGGCGGTCGCGCCTATGCCCTTCGTGGCGCCGGGGCCACCGGTAGCACCTGACATAGCCCCGGCAGCCGCTCCGGTTCCAGCCGCTGATGCATGAGAAGTGCTTTACCAACTTCAGTAATCCACCCAATTGAGACATGCGACGCGCCGAGCACCTTGCCTCCTGCCGCCCCATAAAAAAGCCCGCCGGGGTAAACCGGCGGGCCTGATCGTCTATCGGGGCGGCGGCTTCAGATGAAGCTGACGTTCGCCGCTTCGGGGCCCTTCTTGCCGGCGCGGATCGAGAAGCGCACGCGCTGCCCGTCCATCGGCGGCTGCAGGCCGCTGCGGCTGAGCGAGGAGACGTGCAGGAACACGTCCGGGCCGCCCTGGTCTGGCGCGATGAAGCCGAAGCCGCGCTCCGAGTTGAAGAACTTCACGGCGCCGTCGAAGGGGCCTTCCATCGGGCCGCTGTCGCGGCTGGCGAAGCCGCCACGGTCGCCGCGATCGGCATAGCCGCCGCCACCGCCACCGCCGTAACCACCACCACCGCCGCCATATCCGCCGCGATCGCCACGGTCGGAATAGCCGCCGCCGCCATAGCCGCCCCGATCGCCGCCACCGCCATAGCCGCCGCGATCGCCGCGGTCGGCATAGCCGCCACCGCCGAAATCATCGCGGGGGGCGCGGGGGGCGCGGGGCGCCGCCGGGGTTGCGGTCGAGGCGTCGATCTCATGGACCGCGACGACCTGGAGGCCGCGGCGTCCCTCGCCGAGATCCGCGATGATGGTCGCGCCCGGCTGAAGATCTTGCTGATCGAGCGGGCCGATCGCGGAAATATGGAGGAAGACATCGCCCGAGCCATCGGCAGGCGATGCGAAACCGAACCCCTTTTCGGGGTCGAACCATTTGACCTTGGCTTCGATATTTTCGTGCGTGACGAAGGGCTGAGCGGCAGGAGGCTTGCGACGATCGAACATGGAGCTTCAAGGATGAGTGACCGGGAGCGCG
>DATDBB010000131.1:0-2568 GCA_036525085.1 Allobosea sp. | reverse complement strand
AGAACTCCCCGGAGAGCATGGGGCGCGTGGTCGCGATCGCACGCCGTTTGGCGGCCGGCGGCGCTGCTGTGATCCTAGCAGGCTGTTGAAAAAGCCGCTCGCGCGATCCGCTCCGAGGTGATTCATTCACCGAGGAGACGGTTGGGGAGTGGGCATGCGCGGATCGGATCGACGCTCGGGAGAGCTGTTCTCCTATATCGATATCGAGGGTCGCATCCGCGCCGATCATCCGCTGCGGACGATCAAATCGATCGTGGACGACGCGCTGTCCGAGATGAGTGCGGAGTTCGATGCGCTCTATGCGGCGAAGGCGGGCCGCCCATCGACGCCGCCGGAGATGCTACTGCGGGCGATGCTCTTGCAGGCGTTTTATACGATCCGCTCCGAGCGCCAGCTGATGGAGCGGCTGGAGTTCGACCTCTTGTTCCGCTGGTTCGTCGGCCTGTCTGCGGATGAGCAGGCCTGGGACCATTCGACCTTCACGAAGAACCGCGACCGGCTCCTCGAGGGCGAGATCGCGGCGCGCTTCCTGGGAGCGGTACTGGCGCAGACGCGGGTGAAGCGGCTCCTGTCGACGCGGCATTTCAGTGCCGACGGGACGCTCATCGCAGCCTGGGCGAGCTTGAAGTCGTTCAAGGAGCACGGCGGCGGAGACGACGATCCGCCGGGCGGCGGCGGGAGCGGCCGCAATGCCGATGTCGACTTCAAGGGCGCGAAGCGCTCGAACGCGACGCATCGCTCGACCACCGATCCGGAGGCGATGCTCTATCGCAAGGGCCCGGGGATGGAGGCGAAACTCTGCTACATCGGCCATGCGCTGATGGAGAACCGCTCGGGATTGTTCGTCGACGCGCGGCTGACGCTGGTCTCCGGCCATGCCGAGCGGCTTGCCGCCCTGGAAATGATCGAGGCGCGCGCAGGTCCAGGATCGCGGCCGGTCGGCGTCACGCTCGGCGCTGACAAGGGCTATGACGAAGCCGGGTTCGTGGCCGGTCTGCGCGAGGTCGGCGTCACGCCGCATGTCGCGCAGAAGGCGCGGTACTCGGCGATCGACGGGCGCACCACGCGCCATAAGAGCTACAGGACCAGCCAGCGCATCCGCAAACGGATCGAGGAAGGCTTCGGTTGGCTCAAGACGATCGGCGGCTTGCACAAGTCCCGCTTCGTCGGGCGCGACAAGACCGACTGGGCCTTCACCTTCGCGGTCGCCGCCTACAATCTGGTGCGGCTGCCAAAGCTGTTCGCGGAGACAGCGTGATGGCGCGGAAGAAAGCCGGCGCGCTTGCGGCACCGTTCCAGGGTCGGTGGCGTGTTGTCGAGATGGATGAATGGGACGAAGAGGCGCGCGACCTCGTCGAGCCGGCCTTCATTCGGTTCGATGGCGAAGACGGCGAGATGCGTTTCATCGCCGTCGTCGCCTGGCTCGACGTCCGCTATGGCGCCCGCGGCGGATCGCCGATCGCCGAGTTCTCATGGGAGGGCGTCGACGAGGGTGATCAACGCTCGGGACGCGGTTGGGTCGAGGTCGGAACCGCCGGCCGTCTCGTCGGCCACATCTTCTTTCACAACGGTGACGATTCCGGGTTCGGCTGCGAGCCTTGGTGAGAAGTTCAACAGCCTGCTAGCGCAGCATGAGAGGGGCACGGTCTCTCTAGCAGGCTGCTGATAAACTCTCCACCGGCCCGTTGTTTCGTGATTCACTCTGCAAAGGCTGACGGAGTGATTTGGGATGCGGGGACGTGACGATCGCGCTGAGGGGATGTTCAGCTACATCCGGCTTGACGAGCGTGTCCCGGCCGATCATCCGTTGCGGGCGATACGGCGTCTGGCTGATGAGGCGCTGGCCGCGCTGAACGGACGGCTGGACGGGGTCTACTCGGGTATGGGGCGTCCGTCGATCCCGCCGGAGATGCTGCTGCGGGCAACGCTTCTGCAGGCGTTCTTCTCGGTGCGCTCCGAGCGCCAGCTGATGGAGCAGATCGACTACAATCTGCTGTTCCGCTGGTTCGTCGGGCTGCCGATGGACGCTGCCGTCTGGCATCCGACGGTGTTCACGCACAACCGCGACCGGCTGCTTGCGGCGGATGTGGCGCGGGAGTTCCTGGGCGCTCTGATGGGGCTGAGGGACGTGAAGCGGCTTCTGTCGTGCGACCACTTCTCGGTGGACGGGACCCTGATCGACGCCTGGGCCTCGATGAAGAGCTTCCGCCCGAAGGACGGCTCGGGCGAGCCTCCCGGGCCGGGGCGCAACGGCGAGCGCAACTTTCGCAAGGAGAAACGCTCGAACGAGACCCATGCCTCGACGACCGATCCCGACGCCCGGCTCTACCGCAAGGCCGACGGCCGGGAGAGCCGTCTGTGCTTCATGGGGCATGTGCTGATGGAGAACCGCAACGGGCTGGCCATCGACGCCACGCTCACCCACGCGACCGGCACGGCGGAGCGCGAGGCGGCGCTCGCCATGCTCGACAGGCGCCGGACGGGACGCCGCATCACGCTCGGCGCCGACAAAGGCTATGACGTGACGAGCTTCGTCGGCGACCTGCGCGCCCGCAAGGTCACGCCGCA
>DATDBB010000130.1:0-16920 GCA_036525085.1 Allobosea sp. | reverse complement strand
CAAGTCGCTCTGGGAGACCTCGGGCCACTGGGGCTGGTACCAGGACAACATGTTCGCGGTGAAATCGGCCTCGGCCTTCGAGAACCCGAACGATGCGACCAAGGACCAGAAGGTCTTCGCGCTGAAGCCGATGAACTGCCCAGGCCATGTCCAGATCTTCAAGCACGGCCTCAAGAGCTATCGCGACCTGCCGATCCGGCTGGCCGAGTTCGGCAATGTCCATCGCTACGAGCCGTCCGGCGCGCTGCACGGGCTGATGCGCGTGCGCGGTTTCACGCAGGACGACGCGCATATCTTCTGCACGGAGGAACAGCTTGCGGAAGAGTGCCTGAAGATCAACGACCTGATCCTCTCGGTCTATGAGGATTTCGGCTTCACCGAAGAGCTCGTCATCAAGCTCTCGACGCGGCCCGAGAAACGTGTCGGCTCCGATGCGCTCTGGGACCATGCCGAGGACGTCATGACCAAGGTGCTGGAAACGATCGCGCACCAGTCCGGCAACCGGATCAAGACCGAGATCAATCCGGGCGAGGGCGCCTTCTACGGGCCGAAGTTCGAATATGTCCTGCGCGACGCCATCGGCCGCGACTGGCAATGCGGCACGACGCAGGTCGACTTCAACCTGCCGGAGCGTTTCGGCGCGTTCTATATCGGCTCGGATGGCGAGAAGAAGCAGCCTGTCATGGTCCACCGCGCGATCTGCGGATCGCTCGAGCGCTTCACCGGCATCCTGATCGAGAACTTCGCCGGGCATTTCCCGCTCTGGCTCGCCCCGGAGCAGATCGTCGTCGCCCCGATCACCTCGGAAGCCGACGCCTATGCCGAGGACGTCACCATGGCCTGCCTGTCGGCTGGCTTGAGGGCGCGCGCCGATCTTCGCAACGAGAAGATCAGCTACAAGGTGCGCGAGCATTCGCTGGCCAAGGTCCCGGTCATCCTCGCCGTGGGCAAGCGTGAATCCGAGGAGCGGACCGTGACCGTGCGCCGCCTCGGCAGCCAGGCGCAGACGGTGATGAGCCTCGACGCCATGCTGGCGGCGATGGTCGACGAGGCGACGCCTCCGGACCTGAAGCGGATCAAGGCGGTGCGGTCCGCGCGCTGACGGCCCGGTACGGACTGCAGTTGCGAGCCCCGCGACGACTGCGAGGCTCGGCCTGCCCTAATTCCGGCTCGCGGCGACGAGCGCCTGCGCCGCGCGCCGGAGCAGGGCGGTCGCTTCGCCCGGTTCGAAGATCGGCGAACTCACGAAGGCGCCGTTGATCAGGACCGCGAGCTGGCCCGCCAGTTCGTCCGCGCGGGCGACGCCGAGCCGCGCGGCGATCCCGGCGAGACGGCGGCGCAACTCGCGCTTATGGGCGGTCGCGACCCTGCGCGCGGGATGGTCGGCCTCCGGGAACTCCGCTGCGACGTTGATCTGCGGGCAGCCGCGATAGTTCGGGCGCCCGACGCGCTCGCCGATCCAGCCGAGATGAGCATCGAGCTCGGCTGCGGCATCGCCATGCTCCTGCGCCACACGGTCCCAGGTGCCCCAGAAATCCTCATCCTCGCGGGCGAGGAACGCCGCGATGAGGTCGTCCTTCGTGCCGAAATGGCGATAGAGGCTCGTCTTCGCCACGCCTGCCTCCGCCACGACCAGATCGACCCCCACGGCACGCACGCCGCGCTCGTAGAAGAGCTTGCAGGCGGTCGCCAGGATTCGCTCCCTGACCTCGGCTGGGTTCTCGGCGTGGGAACGCAAATCTGTCCCGACCATGTCTTCCTCCTGCAGCGATTGCCGGAGCCCGCTCACCTTGGGCTGAAGCGCTCCGCATGATGCGGGGATGACGTAGCACATCCCTGCTTGACACGCTACAGACCTGTATGTACGAAACATACAGGTCTGTAGCGCAACGGAGGGGATCATGCATCGCAATTCTACGACAGGAACCGAGGTCGCCGTGTTCGGCGCGGCAGGGCATACGGGTCGCTTCGTCGTGGCGGAACTGCTTCGGCGCGGGCTCACGCCGATCGCAATAGGCCGTAACGCAGCGACACTCGAAGAGAAGCTTCCCGGGGAGGGGATCCGGCGCCGCCAGGCGACGATCAACGATGCCTCCTCGCTCGACCGCGCGCTCCAGGGGGCGAAGGCCGTGATCAATTGCGCCGGTCCGTTCCTCGATACGGCGGAGCCAGTTGCGGCAGCCGCCCTGCGCGCGGGCATCCACTATCTCGACGTGACCGCCGAGCAGCCCAGTGCGAGCGACACGCTCGCCCGCTTCGATGCGCCGGCTCGCGCGGCCGGCGTCGCCGTGATCCCCGCCATGGGGTTCTATGGCGGTCTGGCCGATCTCCTGGCCACGGCTGCGACCGGCGATGGGAAGGCCGACGCGATCGAGATCATGATCGGCCTCGACAGCTGGCATCCGACCCGCGGCACGCGGATCACGGGCGATCGGAATACGGCGCAGCGTTTGGTCGTCTCGGGTGGACAGTTCGTGCCGCTGCCGCGCCCAGCGCGAGAGACGAGTTGGGACTTCGGCGGCGCGCTCGGGCGCCAGCCCCTGGTCGAGCTGCCGTTCTCCGAGATCGTCCTGATCGCAGGCCACATCCAAACAACCGAACTCCGGACGTGGCTGAGCAGCGTGGCGCTGACCGATCTGCGCGACCCGGAGACGCCGGCACCGCAGGCCGCCGACGAGGCAGGCCGCTCGGAGCAGCGCTTCCAGGTCGATATCGTCGTCACGCGCGGTGGTGAAAGACGGCATGCCTCGGCGCGCGGACGAGACATCTACGCCGTTTCGGCACCGCTCGTCTGCGAGGCCGCGCAGCGCCTGCTCGATGGCCGCTTCGCCATGGCCGGCGCCCATCCGCCCGGAGCGCTCTTCGATACCGCGAGCGTCCTGGCCGCTCTCGCTCCTGAGCATCTGGAGTACGAACTCGGCTGAGCCGCCCGACAAGCCGGCGTGCGCGGAGGCTCTCGCCAATCGCCCCGTCCTCATGCCAGATTGCCGGCCATGCTGACGGGGTCCTATCGCAAGCGGCTCGATGCCGATCTGACACGCTGGGTCGGGGAGGGGCTGCTCAACGCGGATGCCGCCAGCGCGATCCGTCGCTCGGTCGCCGCCGAGGGAGGCTTCCGGCTGCCGGCCCTGCTCGGGCTCTTCGGCGGGCTGCTGATCGCGTCGAGCGTCGCCGCCTTCGTGGCGGCGAACTGGGAGGCGATCCCGCGGCTGGTCAAGCTGGCGATGATCGTCATCGGCGTCGTCACGGCGCTGGGTATCGCCGCAAGGCTGGAGAGCAAGGGCTCGTCCTCCGGCGCGGATGCGGCGGCGACCTGCGGCGTGCTGGTCTTCGGTGCCGGGATCGCCCTGATCGGCCAGATGTATCACCTGCCGGCGGATTGGCCGGCCGGCGCTCTTCTCGTCGCGCTGGGCGCGATCACTGTGGCCTTCCTGCTGCGGTCGAACGGAGCGCTCGCCATTGCCTTCGTGGCGCTCTGCGCCTGGAGCGTCGGGCGCTGGCAGGAAAGCCAGGGCGCGATCCATCTGCCTTTCCTCCTGCTCTATATCCCGGCCTTGTGGCTCGCTCTGTCGCGCAGCAACCGGCTGGTGCATCATCTGGCGGTGCTGGCGCTCGGGCTCTGGCTCGCCTTGCTGCCGGGCGACTGGATGAACAGCCGGTTCGACTACGGCCTCCTCGCCTATGCGCTGGCCGTTTCCGCGATCTATGTCGCGCTCGGCGGCTGGGCGCTCGATCGCGGTGGGCCGGCGCTGCTGACCTGCTGCCTGCCATGGGGGTTGTTCGGTCTGGTGCTCGTCCTCAACATCGAGCTGATCCGGATCCTCGATCCGCGCGAGTCGCGGGCCGGCACGGCGATCTGGCTGAACTACGCGGCCTATGCCGTTGCGCTGCTGCTGATCGCGGGCGCGGCAGCGCTCGCGCGCGAGAAGCGTTTCGCCTGGCCGCTGGCCGTCGCGCTGATCCTCGCGCTGCTGGTGCCGCCGGTCTTCTGGAGCGGCGTCGTCGTCGGCGTAGCCGGCAAGGTGATCGTCGCCAGCCTGGTGCTGGCGGCTGCGATCGCGCTCGTCGTCGCGGGGGTCACGGGCGGGGTGAGGCGATTGACGCTGGCCGGTTCGGGCATGTTTGGCCTCGCGATTCTGGTCCTGCTCTGGCAGACGATCGGCACCTTGCTCGACCAGTCGCTGTTCTTCCTCGTGGCCGGCGTCGTCCTGCTCGGCCTGGCGAGCGGGGCTCGGCGGCTGTTCGCGCATCTTTCGCGCCCGATCGGGGAGGCAGCCTGATGCGCGTTCCGTCCGCCGACATGGTCGTCAAACGCGTGCCGCTGCTCTGGCGGGCGCTGGCTGCGATGCTGCTTCTGAGCGGCGGGCTGCTCGCCCTGGTCGAGAGCCGGGCCGGAATCCTGCGCAGCGGGACCGAGGTGCGGCTCAAGACCGTCCCGGTCGATCCGCGCGATCTGTTTCGCGGCGACTATGTCGTGCTGGCCTATCCGATCAGCACGGTCGAAGGTCCTGCCGGGGGCGAGGGCGGCTTCAAGCGCGGCGACGCCGTGTTCGTGACGTTGACGCGCGACGCGGAGGGTTTCGCGCAAGCCCGCGCCGTGGCCCGGACGCGCCCGGCGCCCGCCAATGGCGAGGTCGTCATCGCCGGCCGAGTCCAATCGACGGGGGCATGCGCGCTGAACGATGCCGGCGAGGCCGATTGCGCCTCCGGGCGGCGGCGTTTGCGGATCGCCTATGGGCTGGAGAGCTATTTCGTGCCGCAGGGCGAGGGGCGCGCGATCGAGACCACGCCGCGGGCGCGGATCGAGGTGGTCGCGGCCGTCTCGTCCGGAGGCGAGGCCGCGATCAAGCGCCTGCTGATCGACGGCAAACTCGTCTATGCCGAACCGCCCTATTAGGGGCGCATTCTTTCGCCATTTCCCGCCGCGTCTCTGCCGCTCAGGCCGGGGTCGGCGGCATGCGCGCGTCAGCTACACAGCCTTGTGAAGCGAAGTCTGATGACGCGGGGTCGCCTCTGTTTTATGAACGGCAGATGAACGGAGCTGATAGCTTCCGTTCATGTTCGGGAACCCGCCCCGCTGTGGCTCGTTCTCTCCAGAGGTTCCGCCAACCCATTCCGGACGCCACTCGTGACGCAGGCGCTTTCCCGATTCCTGTTCCTGGGCCACGGCCGGGAAGGTGCGCCGTCCCCGGCGCAGCGGGATGCGCGCATCGATATGATCCGCGGGCTGGCGCTGCTGATCATCTTCATCAACCACATGCCGGGGAACGTCATCGCCGGCTACATGCCGCATAATTTCGGCTTCTCGGATGGTGCGGACGCCTTCGTGCTGCTCGCCGGCGTCTCGGCGACGCTGGCCTATGGCAATCTGATCGAACGGCGCGGCCTGGGCGTTGGCGCTCTGAAGATCGGCGCGCGGGTCTGGACGCTCTATATCGCGCATATCGCCGTGTTCATCATCGTCTGCGGCGTGGTCGCGGCGGCGGTGACGCGCACGCAGAACCCGCTCTATGTCGAGGCGATCAACATCCAGCCCTTCTTCTCGGACACGTTCGCTGCGCTCATCGATGTGCTGACATTGCGCTACCAGCCGTCCTATCTCGACATCCTGCCGCTCTACATCGTGCTGCTCACGGCCTTCCCGGCAATCTATCTGGCCGCGCGGGCCAGCCCGCTGGGAGCGCTGCTGATCTCACTCTCGATCTGGCAGGCCGCGCTCTGGTTCGGCCTGAACCTGACGAACGTTCATGCGGCGGGCTGGTTCTTCAACCCCTTCGCGTGGCAGGTGATCTTCACCTTCGGCGTCATCCTTGGATGCGCCGCGCAACGCGGCCTCGCCGCGCCACGCCTGCCCTGGCTCGATGCCCTGGCGGTGGCTTTCCTCGTCTTCGCCTATACCGCCAAGACGGCGTCGGGAAATCCGCTCGGCATCGCGGCGCTGAACGATTGGTTCGACTCGGTCCAGCTCGGCTCGGACAAGACCAACCTGGCCTGGAGCCGCCTGCTGCATGTCGCGGCTCTGGCCTGGCTCGCGATACGCTGGCTGCCGGCAGGCGAGGGCATGCTGCGCAATGTCATCGGCCGGACGCTCGCTGTGGTCGGCCGTCACTCGCTCGACGTGTTCTGCGCCGGGACGGTCCTGGCGATCACGGGCCAGATCGTCCTGGCCGAGACCGGGTTCGCGCTGGGGCCTCAGTTGCTCGTTTCCGCCGCGGGCATTACATTGCTGGTCGGTTTAGGAATGTTTTTGACGTGGTACCAGTCGATCACACTCTCCGGCACGGCAGATCGGCCCGCATCGTCGCGGCAGGCCTCGGCGCAGCACTGATCCTGCTGGCGGGGATGGGCGCGGCTTCGGCGGACCCGAAGGTGGCTGCCCCCAATTCGGATGTCCGCTGCCGCGCAGGCGCGGCCCAGCCCGCCTTCCAGCCCGCCCTGCCGGCGACCCAGAAGGCCTTGCGCGAGACCGGCAAGCTCACCATCGTCGCGATCGGCTCCTCGACGACCGCAGGGTCCGGAGCCAGCGCGGAGGACATGGCCTATCCCGCGGTCTTGCAGGACGAATTGCGCCGGCGACTGCCGAATGCGGACGTCACGGTCATCAACAAGGGCGTCGGCGGCCAGTCGGCCTATGAGATGCTGCTGCGGATGGATACGGACGTCGTCGAGCAGAACCCTTCGGTGGTGATCTGGCAGACTGTGGTCAACGACGCGATCAACCATGTCAGCGAGGACAAGCTCGCCAAGATCCTGCGCAAGGGCATCCAGAAGGTGCAGGGCGCCGGCATCGACATGGTGATGATGGATCTGCCCTGGCTGTCGCGCGCGAGCCGCTATCCCCGTTACGACGACTACCGGGCGGTTCTGAAGAGGACGGCCGACGAGAATGGCGTCGCGATCTTTCCGCGCTACGGGATGATGCGGGATTGGGCCCGCTCGAAGCGCTTTACGCCCGAGGAACTCGTCGGGATGGACGGGACCCATATGGTCGATGCCGCCTATCGCTGCCTCGCCATCCGTATCGCCGATGGCATCGTCGGCGCCCTGACCGGCGCCAAGCCGGCCATCGCGTCAGGGAAAGCGACCAACTGACGCCGCTGCCTCAGCGCGCCAGCACCTCGATGTCACGATCGAGGCCGGATTCCACCTTGAAGTCGCGCGAGTGGACCTGGCCCTCCTGCCGGGCGATCAGCACATAGTCGCCTTCCGCCAGGATGACCTGCGGGAAGGCGCCGATCGCCTCGCGGATGACGTCGCCGCCGGGCGTCAGCACGCTGAAGGCCGTCCCGGCAAAGGCTTCGCCGCCGGGGGCCGCGACCAGCTTCAAGGTCACGCGGGCGGCGCGGTGATGCAGCGTCGCATCCGTGACCTTGCCGGACTCGACCTTCACATCGGCGCGCTGGATCGCGTTGGAATCGCCATAGGTCGAGACGACGTGATAGGTTCCCTCCGGCAGGCGGATCAACTCGCCGCCCCTGGCATTGGCAACGAGCCGGCCTTCCGAGTTGCCCTGCAGCGGCACGAAGATCTGGAAGCTGAGCTGGGCCGGTGCGATCGGCGCATCGCCGATCGATCCCGCGAGCGAGAGGCCGCCTGCGCTGATCGAGACCTGGTCGCGCAGCCCCTGCGGACCCAGCGTGATCCGCTTCGTGCCGCTGGCGAAGCCATAGGCCGCGTGCAGCAGATAGGTGCCTGGCTCGAGCGAGAAGACCGGCTGGGCATCCGTGGAGCGCGCCACGATGCGCGGCGGCGAGCCGTCAGCCGTCTCGCTGAGGATGCGCCAGACGAGGCCGGAGCGGATCGGCTTGCGGTCGCTGGCGAACTGCGCCGCCAAGGAGAGCGAGGCCAGCGGGGTAGTCTGGGACTGGGCGGGCTGAGCCAGCGGCGGGGCGGCTTCGCTGCCAAGCGCCGGCGGCTGCATCGCCGGCTGGACCTGTTGTGCCGAGGCCAGAGCGGGTTGCAGGGCGAGCGCGACCGCGAGCAGGCTCGCGGCAAGCCGGCGCCGTCCTTCAAACCCGTCCAATTCAAGCATGCTCACAGCCCTCGGTACCCGTGCGTTCACGTCTCAGCAGGCTCGCTTGTCCTCATCATGGCGAAACACTAGAACACCAGGCCGAAAGGGGCTTTCGGCCTGGTGTTCTAGGTCCTTGCTTTTGCATCGGCCTTTCCGAAAATCGCAATCCACTTTTCGGGCCGATGCCCCGGTCTGAGACAGTTCCTCGCATCCGGATGCTTCATGACCGATACGCTCTCCATGCTCAAGCTGCGCCGCTCGGTGCCGCCGCAATTCCTGACCGCGCCCGGTCCCGATGCCGCGCAACTCGAGGAACTCCTGACGATCGCCTCGCGCGTTCCCGATCACGGCAAGCTGGTGCCCTGGCGCTTCATCGTGTTCTCGGGGGAGGGCCGCGCCAAGGCCGCGGATGTGGTGGCGGAGGCGTTTCGTACGCGCAATCCCGAAGCCCGGCCCGAACAGATCGAGTTCGAGCGCAACCGCCTGCTGCATGCGCCGGTGATCGTCGCCGTGGTTTCGCGCGCGGGCCCGCATGTGAAGATCCCGGAATGGGAGCAGGAACTGACTGCCGGCGCGGTCTGCATGACCATGCTCGTCGCCGCGCAGGCGATGGGCTTTTCGGGAAGCTGGCTGACGAACTGGTTCTCCTTCGACCGGGGCGTGCTCGATGCCTTCGGCGTCGCGGAGACTGAGCGCATGGCCGGCTTCGTCCATCTGGGCACGGCGACATCGGTCCCGGCCGATCGCGACCGGCCGGTCTTGTCTACTATCGTCAGCCATTACGGGGCCTGAACATGATCTATTCGCCGGCGCTGCAGGATCACGGCCTGGACCATGATCCCTTCAAGGCGATCGTGACGCCACGCCCGATCGGCTGGATCACGGCGGTGAGCGCGAAGGGCGAGGTCAATCTCTCGCCCTACAGCTTCTTCAACGCTGTCTCGACGCGGCCGCACATCGTGATGTTCTCGTCCGAGGGCAAGAAGGACGCGATCGCCTTCGTCGAGGAGACCGGCGAATTCACTTGCTCGCTGGTGACCATGGCGCTCGCCCCTCAGATGAACCAGACCTCGGCGCCGCTGGCGCGCGGCACCAGCGAATACGGCCATGCCGGGCTCGAGATGGCGGCATCGAAATTCGTCAGGCCGCCGCGCGTCGCGGCGAGCCCGGCCGCGCTCGAATGCAAGCTTCTGTCGGTGCAGCAACTGGTCGATCTCGACGGCAACAGCGTCGAACGCTGGATGGTGCTGGGGCAGGTCGTCGGCATCTTCATGGACGACGCCTTCATCCGCGAGGGTCGCTTCGACACGGTCGCGGCCCATCCGATCGCGCGCTGCGGCTATGCCGACTATGCCGAGGTCGACCATCTGTTCTCGATCCAGCGCCCGCCGGGAGGGTAGAGGGGGCACGCTGACGCTCGTCAAAGAGGCGCCGTCATCCTGGACAAGCGGCGCAGCCGCGCAGCTCCGGGATCCATCATAGGGCGACGCCGAGCCCTATGATGGATCCTGGGACGACCTGCGGTCGCCCAGGATGACGGCGTGGTTCGACGCGAGATGGATCGGGCGCTGGGTGGCTTTGCGCTCAGCCAGCCGTAGCTTTCACCCGATAGTCGCCGAGAGGAGCGAGCGCCGCATTGATGGCGGCGGCGTCCAGCGCTGTGCCTTCGGGCAGGGTCAGCCGGGGCGGATCGAGCGTCACCGCCGTGCCCGGCGCGAGCCTGGTCGCAGCCTGCTGCACCCGCGACAGGCAGCCGCCGCAATGCATCCCCGAAACCTCGAAAACCCGAGTCATTGGAATCGCCTCCAGAGGTTCATTCAGCCAGTTTCCGAGCGCGTGCCTTGACGCGCTTGGCCCTGATGAGATGGGGACGATCCAGCATTTCGCCATCCAGCCCGATCACGCCGACGCCGGGATTGGCCTCGAACAGCGCGATGATAGCCTCGGCCCGTGCCAGAGCCTCCGGCGAGGGCGCGAAGATCTCATTGATCGGCGCGACCTGGTCGGGATGGATCGCCATCTTACCGGTGAAGCCGTCGCGCCGCGCAGCGAGGCACTCGGCGCGGAAGCCCTCGGCATCGCGGAAGGCGGTGAAGACGGTGTCGATCGCATCGACCTGGGCCGCGGCGGCCGCAAACAGCGTCAGCGAGCGGGCGAGGCGGTAGGGGTCGGTGTAGGCACCGCTCTCCAGCCGGTTGGTCTCGGCGCCGAGATCGGCCGAGAGGTCCTCGGCGCCCCAGGTCAGGCCGGCGAGCCGATGCGTCGCCCCAGCATAGCTGCCGAGGCCGAAGATGCCCTTGCCCGTTTCGGTCGCGATCGGGATGATTTTGGTCCCGCCATCGGGCAGGTCGCTCTCGGCCTCGCGGACCGCGATCTTTGCCGCGAGATGGCCGACATCGATGCCGCCTTCCGATTTCGGCAGCATGATCGCGTCCGGTGTGCCCGGCATGACCGCGTCGAGATCGTCTTCCGTCAGGCCGGTGGAGAGCGCGTTGATGCGCACGATCAGGCGCGGCCGCCGGGGCAGGGCGCGGGTCGCCTCCAGAAAGGCGCGGGTGACCTCGCGGGCGTGGGGCTTGGCGTCGAGCGCGACGGAATCCTCGAGGTCGAGGATCAGCGCGTCGGCGCCGCTGTCGAGGCCCTTCTGCTGCTTGCGGGGGCTGTCGCCGGGAACGAAGAGAAGCGAGCGCATGAGGGGTCAGACCGCGACGGTTGCAGGGGCAGGGTGACGGCGCATGAAGGCCTGGCGGCGGCACTGCGCGACCAGCGTGCCGTCCTGCTTGTAGGCGCGGTGATGGAATTCGACGATGCCGGCATCCGGCCGCGAGCGCGATTCGCGCTTGGCGACGATCTCGGTCGTGCAATTGATCGTGTCACCCTCGAAAAGCGGAGCCGGGAAGGTGACGTCGGTCATGCCGAGATTGCCGATCGTCGTGCCGACCGTGGTGTCGTTGACGGAGATGCCGATCATCAGCCCGAGCGTGAACAGCGAGTTCATCAGCGGCTTGCCCCATTCGGTCTCGGTCGCGCAGAAATGCGCATCGATATGAAGGGGTTGCGGGTTGAGGGTCATGTTCGAGAACAACATGTTGTCCATCTGCGTCACGGTGCGGGTGAGCCCGTGCTCGATGATGGCGCCGACCTCGAAATCCTCGAAATAGATCCCGCCGCGCTTGTGGCGCTTCAGTTCAGGCATCGACATCCTCCGTGGCGCTGTTGCGGCGGCAGGGCCGCCCTGGACCGGGTCGCATGCGGACCGTTTAGGTCGCGTGCGAAAAACATGATCGTTTCTAGACGTTTCAACGCCTTGCTCATCCGAAAAAAACGGCCCCGCTTCTTCGCACAATGTCCGGGCGATTCATCCCGATTAACCGTTCGCTTACCATAATCGAGCCACTCTCCACACAGCGCCGCAATGTCATGCGGCAGGCCGCCGGCGGCGGGTTCGCCCGAGAGTCTCGATGTTCCTGTTCACCACCCCGCAGACGCGAGAAGCCACCCCGCCGGCCAATCCGGTGGTCAGCGCCATTCGCGACGGCGCGGCCAAGACCGGGGCCGGCTTCGATTATCTGCTGAAGACGGCGCAGCGCGAATCCTCGCTGGAGCCCGACGCCAAGGCGAAGACATCGAGCGCGACCGGCCTTTTCCAGTTCATCGAGCAGACCTGGCTTTCGATGGTCAAGCAGGAGGGGCCGAAGCAGGGGCTTTCCAGCTATGCGGATGCGATCAGCGAGACGAGCGGGCGCCTGACGGTCGCGGACCCCGCGGCCCGCGAAAAAATCCTCGAGCTGCGCAAGGACCCGCAGGTCGCCGCCGTGATGGCGGGCGCGCTGACCCAGAAGAACCGCGAGCAGCTCGCCGGTGCGCTCGGCCGCCAGCCCCATGCCGGCGAACTCTACATGGCTCATGTGCTCGGTGCGCGCGGTGCTTGCGACCTGATCAAGACCGCGGCGAGCGATCCGACCCGCAGCGCGGCGAAGGATTTCCCCGAGGCCGCCGCCGCCAATCGCGGCATCTTCTTCGACAAGACCGGCCGGGCGCGCAGCGCGCAGGAGGTCTATGGCGTGCTCGCCGCGAGCCATGCCAACACGCAGCTCGCGGCAACGACGGCCGCAAGCCAGCCGGCGACAGGCCAATCCGCGAGCGCAGGGCAGGGCGGCGACAAGCCGGCCGAGGTTGCCGCTGCGCTGCAGCCGGGCCGGGCCAAGGGTCTGATCGGTCTGTTCTCGACCGAAGGCTCGCGGGCGCCGGTCTCGCAGGCCGTCGCCAATCTCTGGGCGACGCCGCGTGCCGATGGCGCGCGCACCGCGGCGCTCGATCCGGCGGACCGCTATTTCCCGCGCCAGTCCAAATCCGACGCGACGGCGACCGCGCCGACGGCATCGGACGCCGCTGCGGCCAATGCCGCCGCCTCGAAAGCGCCGGCGGCGAGGGCGATCAATGCGCCACTGCCGCCTTCACGGCCGGTCGAGCTGACGCAGCCCAGCACTTCTGCCCAGGAGCGTCCTGCCGCCCAGGAGCGTCCTGCGGGCCGGGCGCGCCGCGCGCCGCTCGACCTCTCCTCCTTCATGACCCAGCGGAGCGGCACATGATCGTTCGCCGCTTCCTGCTCTGGGCCCGCACCGCCAATGCCGAGGATCGCGCCAGCGGCGCGTCTGCTCTGGCTGGCGCCTATCTGCGTTCCGGCATGGCCGACGAGGATCGTGCCGAGGCCGAGACCGCGCTGATCGCGCTGATCGACGATCCGTCGCCGCGGGTGCGTCGCGCCATCGCCGAGGAAATGGCGGCGTCGCCGCGCGCGCCGCGCAATCTCGTCCTCGGCCTGATCGCGGAGCAGAGCGATGTCGCGGCCCTCATGCTTGCCCATTCGCCTGTCCTGACCGAAGCCGATCTGGTCGATGCCGCTGCGATCGGCGACATGCTGGCCCAGCGCGCCATCGCGATGCGGCCGCATCTTTCGGCCGGTGTCTGCGCGGCGCTGGCCGAGGTCGGCGGCGAGGAGGCGCTGGTCACGCTCGCCGGCAACCGCACGGCGGATATTCCCGATTTCTCGCTGGAGCGTATGGTCGAGCGGGCCGGGGAGTGTGGCGCGCTGCGCGAGGCGCTGCTGGCCCGCGCCGATCTGCCGGCGGGGTTGAGGCAGTCCATCGCCGCCAAGGTCTCCGACGCCCTGGCGAGCTTCGTCACGAGCTGCGGCTGGCTGACGCCCGAGCGCAGCGCGAGGCTCGCGCGCGAATCGACCGAACGTGTCGCGGTCGCGCTCGCCGCCGGTGGCGAGGACAGCGATGCGCCGGCCATCGTCGATGTGCTGCGGGTCAATGGGCGGCTGACGCCCGGCTTGATGCTACGCTCCCTGCTCAGCGGCGAGCCGGCACTGGCGGAAGCGGCCTTCGTCGCCCTGTCCGATTTGCCGGCGCCTCGCGTCGCCGCATTGCTGCGCGATCGCCGTGGCGCCGGTCTCAAGGCGCTCTACCGCAAGGCCGGCTTGCCGGCCTCGCTCCAGCCCGCCTTCACCGCCGCCATAGCCGCCCTGAACGCACGCGGCTTCGATGCCGGCGGGGCGGGGCGCGGCATCGACCGGGCGCTGCTGCGCGAGGTGCTGATCGCCTGCGAGAGCCTGGACGGCTCCGGCACCGAGGCGCTGATGGGCCTGCTGCGCCGGATGGATGCGGAAGCGGCGCGCGAGGAAGCCAGGGCGATGGCTGACAGCCTCGCGGATGATGCCGCGCTGGCCTATCTCGTCGAGGCCGATCCGGCGTTGCTGGTCGAGCTCGAGATCGCGGATATCAGGCAGGCGGCCTGAGCATCGTTCTTCAGTGATGCTTGTGCCCGCCCGGCGCGACGGTCTGCCGGCCGGGCCGGTGTCAATCAATCCTGCGGCAGGCTGCCGCGAAGGCCACGGGATTCCGGCATCAACGCGGCCAGTCGGGTGCCGCCGCTCGGCGGCGCGACGAAGGCGCGCAAGGGCTTCCTGGGCAGGTCGAGATCGATAGGCCGGCCTGGCGGCAGCGGCACGTTCTTGACGAGATTCAAAGCCTGACTTGCGAGCACGGGCGCTGCCGGCGCCTGCGGCGCGAAAGCCAGCGGGGCTGTCGCGAAGGAGGTCGACACCGTCGAGGAGGCGGCGGGGAGAGGCGCAGGCGTCGAGACCGACGCGAGCTGATAGCTCGGCTCCTCGATGCGGCGGCGCTCGGGACGCTCGCCCTTCAGATAGAAGGCGTTGCCGCCCGCAACCTGCACATAATGCATGTTGGGATAGGAAAAGCGCAGCCCGGCCATATGGAAGTGCTTGGCATTTCCGATCGCCTCGTTGCGCCGGCCGTCGAGGATGTTTTCCGCGATCGCCTCGACCCTCGGCAGGTCGCGAGCGGCCATCGGGCGTGTCAGCACGCCGGCCGCGAATTGGCGCGGGGCGCCGACGACGCCGCAGATCGTCTCGGGATAGCGCGGCGATTCCACCCGGTTCATCACGACCGTGCCGACGCTGAGCAGCCCGGCATCGCTCGACCGGTTCGATTCGAAATACATCGCGCGGACGAGGCATTCCTTCTCGCGCGGGTCGGCTTTCGCGAGGGCAACGGCCCGCTTGCGGGCTTCATGGGCCTGCTTCGTCGCGGGAGCAGAGGTCGAAGCCGTCTCGACCGCCGACATGCTGCAGGCGCCCAGCGCGGGGGCTGCCAGTGAGATCAGGAGCGGGATCGCTTTACGACGGTGGCGGCTCATACCGATGGGACGGACGGCATTCGTAGCGATCACGGTCCGCTTCATGCGGCAACCTCCTGATTACGGGATGGGGTCAGCCGCAGGCGGCGGAACCGTAGTCACCGGCAAGGAATCCCATATCTCTTAGCAGAAAGTTAATTTCGGAAGGAAGAGGCAAAGTCGAGCGGCGACGGGTTGGCGATTTGCGCGGCGCGACCGGGGCCTATTCCGGCTTCCGGGCGCACATCACGGAGCGATCTTGTCCGCTCGTCTGCCATTTCAGCGGCTGGCGCGTCACGAGACGCGCTTCAATATCCGAACTGCTCCCGCAAGATCCGCTCATCCAGGCTGTGGCCGGGATCGTGCAGCATGACGAGGTCGACAGTGCGGTCGATCTCGATCTCGACGCGAACGACATTGTCGATCTGGACGTGGTCGGCGACGGCGCTGACCGGGCGCTTCTCGGCTTCGAGCACCTCGATCGTCACCTTGGCATGGTCCGGCAGGAGGGCGCCGCGCCAGCGCCGCGGGCGGAAGGCCGAGATCGGGGTCAACGCCAGCAAGGGCGCGTCGAGCGGCAGGATCGGGCCGTTGGCGGAGAGGTTGTAGGCGGTCGAGCCGGCCGGCGTCGCCAGCAGCACGCCGTCGGCGACCAGTTCGTTCAAGCGGACCTGACCGTCGATCGAGATCCTGAGCTTCGCGGCCTGATAGGAGCGACGCAGCAGCGAGACCTCGTTGATCGCTTCGGCGCGGACCTCGGTGCCGTCCTTGTCGATGGCGCGCATCGACAGCGGATGGACGACGCTGCGCTGCGCCTCCGACAGTTTCTTGCGCAGGCCGCGCTCGCGGAACTCGTTCATCAGGAAGCCGACCGAGCCGCGATTCATCCCGTAGATCGGCGTGCCCGTGCCGATGAAGCGATGCAGGGTCTGCAGCATCAGCCCGTCACCGCCCAGCGCAACGATGACGTCGGCGGTCGCGGTATCGGCATTGCCGTAGCGCTCGGTCAGCTTGGCCAGAGCGGCCTGCGCCTCGGGGGTCTCGCTGGCGACGAAGGAGATGGCCTGGAAACGCTCGGTCATCGCTGGTCCTGAGGCGGGACGCCGTGGCGGCGCAGCCGTGCCTTAGCATGGTCGAGCCGATGATCGCGAGCGGGCAGCGGCGGAAAAAGCTCCTGCGCCGGCTACGAAAAAGGCCGGGGTCGCCCCCGGCCTCTTTCGTTCGCCGACATGGGCGAGTGGTCAGATCGCGGTGCTCCACTGCACCGGCACCATCTCGAAGCCGTTGCCGGATTTGGCGATGTAGCCGGTCGCCGGGAAGGGGGCATGGTAGAAGGCCACCTGCATCTTGTCGGCCGAGACCATGTCGAGCAGCTTGCGACGCGTGGCGGCCGCCTGCGGGCCGTCCATATCGAAAACCGCCGACCAGTCGGGATTGCGCACGAACAGGGCCGGGTGGTTGGTCGTATCCGACATGACCATCATCTTGCCGGTGCCCGACGCCACCGCGAAGACGGTGTGGCCGGGGGTATGGCCGGGCGCTGCGACCGCGGTGATGCCGGGCAGGATTTCCTTGCCGGGCTCGAACTGCTTCACATCCTTGGCGATCGGCGCGAAGACGCGACGCACGCCGGCGAAGGCGCCCTTCATGGCCTCGGGAGCGGCGCTCGCCTTGGCGTCGTCCATCCAGAAGGCCCATTCCGCTGCGGGCACCATGACCTCGGCATTCGGGAACATCGCGCTGCCGTTCTTGAGGCGGAAGCCGTTGATGTGGTCGCCGTGGAAATGGCTGAAGACGACGGTCGAGACGTCCTTGGCGTCGAAGCCGGCGGCCTTGAAGTTGGCGGCCCAGGCGCCCGAGGTTGGCGCGCCGGAATCGCCGTTGGCGGTGTCGATCAGCGTGAGCTTGCCGCCCTGCTGGATCGCCAGCGTGGTGAAGCTGATGTTGAGCGCGTCGGCAGGCAGGAAAGCCTCCGCCATCGCCTTCTTCACGTCATTGAGTTCGGCGTTGCGGACGAAGCCCTCGAGCGGGCGGCGGGCGAAGCCGTCATTGATCGCCGTGATGGTGATGTCGCCGATCTTGTAGCGGTAGAATCCGGGGGCCTGGTTCACGGGGGCTCCTTGCGCGTGGGCCGGGCTGATGCCGGGCAGGTCCAATGTTGCGGCAGCGGCCAGCGCGCCGGCGCCCGCGATCACGCCGCGGCG
>DATDBB010000129.1:0-7065 GCA_036525085.1 Allobosea sp. | reverse complement strand
ACAGCGAGGCCGATCAGCACGGCGCCGCCCGTGACCAGGATCGAGTTCCAGAGATAGAGCGCGAAATTGTTCTGCGCGAAGACGTCGACATAGTTCTTCAGGGTCGGCGGATTCGGGATGAAGACCGGCGGGAAAGCGGTGTTGTCGAGCTCGTTCTTCAGCGACAGCGAAATCATCCAGAGGAAGACCAACACCGCCGGCGAGACCAGAACGAAGACCGAGGCGTAGAAGCCGAGATTTTTGAGGAGGCGGGTCATGGGAACGCTCTCGTCCGGCTTGCCACACCCTCGGCGTCATCCCGGGCGAAGCGAAGCGCAGACCCGGGATCCATGCCGGAACCTCTCCGGATCAGCGTTCCGGCATGGATCCCGGGTCTCCCTACGGTCGCCCGGGATGACGGCACGTTTGGAGTTGAAGGGCCCACCATCACGCGTTCCACTTCGACTTCTGCCGCGCATAGAGCAGGAGCAGCGAGAGCATGATGATGATGACAAAGAAGATCACCACGACGGCGGAGGCGTAGCCGATCTTGTAGAACTGGAAGGCCTGCAGATAGAGGAAGATGTTCAGCGTTTCCGACGCCGTGCCCGGCCCGCCCTGCGTGATCACGAAGATCGTGTCGAAGGCCTTCAGCGCATCGATCGTGCGGATCACGATCGCCACCATGATGAAGGGCCAGACCAGCGGCAACGTGATGTGCCGGAACATGTGCCAGGCATTGGCGCCGTCGATCAGCGCGGATTCGTAAGGTTCTCGCGGCAGCCCGGCGAGACCTCCGAGCACGATCAGCATGACCAGCGGCGTCCAGTGCCAGACTTCGACCAAGATCAGCGTCGGGATCACCGTGTCGGGCGAATAAACCCAGGCCTGCGGCCCGATGCCGACCAGCGAGAGCAAATAGTTCAGCACCCCGAGCTGCGGATGGAACATCATCGTCCAGACCAGCGCGACCGCGACCGGCGTCGCCATCATCGGCATCACGAAAATCGTCCGCAGCACGCCGCGGAACGGAAACTCGCGATGGAAGACGAGCGCCGCCGCCGTGCCGAAGACGATTGGCAGGACCACGGCCAGCGTCGTGAAGTAGAAGGTGTGCCCCATCGACTCGATGAAGCGCGCATCGCGGAAGAGCTCGGCGAAATTCGCCAGCCCGACGAATTCGGGCCCGGCGCCGATCTTCCAGTCGTGCCCGGACATGTAGAGCGTGAACAGCCACGGAAAGACGATCACCGTCGCCACGACCAGCACCGCCGGCGCCGCGAACAGCCAGTAGCGCGGCGTGAAATCGGCCGAATGCGTGAAGGGCGGTGGCTGCGGCGAGGCAACTGCGGCCGACGAAGGAAGTGATGTGGCTGTCATGACTTAATCGCTCGAACCAACTCGTCATCCCGGACCAGCCGCGAAGCGGCGCAGCTCCGGGATCCATCGTAAGGCTCCGGAACCCTCCGATGGATCCCGGGACAAGCCCGGGATGACGGAGTGGCTCCGGGAAAACGCGGCCCGCTCCGGGCCGGCGAAGGCGTGGATGGTCGGGACAAGCCCGACCATGACGGTGAGACGCCGCTCAGCGCACTCAGCCCTGTTCGCTCTTGGCGAGCACGGGCGCGAAGGCTTCCGTCGCCTTCTTCAGCTCGGCCGCGACATCCGCGCCACCGATCATGTTGGTCAGGCCGACGCCGAAGACGTCGCGGAACTCGGTGACCGGGACGATCTGCGGCAGCGCCGCGCGGGCGATCTTGGCCGAGCCCAGCAGGCAGTCGAAATACTGCTTGCCGAATTTCGACGACTCGATCGTCGCCTTGTCGAGATAGGCAGACGAGCGCGCCGGTGCACCGGCGCCGGCCTTCAGCATCGCGAGCTGCTGCGCCTTGTTGGTCATGTGCTGGATGTAGAGCCAGGCGGCTTCCTTCTTCTGGGAGCCGCGCGAGATGCCGATGCCGTCGCCGAACATGCCGGCGTGATGCGCCTTCGGGCCCGGCGGGGTGACGCCATAGCCGACCTTGCCGACGATGCGCGACTTGCTCGGATCCTCGAGCGGCGTGGCGAAGCCGATGCCGTCGAGCCACATCGCGGCGCGCCCCTGCATGAAGGTGGTCTGGCATTCGTTCCAGTTGAAGCCGACGGAGCCGACCGGACCGGTGTCCTTGTTCAGCTTCTTGTAGAGCTCGCCGGCCCAGACCGCCTCGGGCGTATCGGTCTGCAGCTTGCCGCCCGCCGAGGTCGCCTCCATGCCCTGGCCGAGCATCAGGCAGGACCAGACCGGGACGTTGGCGTTCTTCAGCCCGCGCGAGACGAAGCCGGCGACGCCCTTGGCGGGATCGTGCAGCTTCTGCGCCACCGTGAACATCTCGTCCATGGTCTTCGGGAAGGCCACGCCCTTCGCGTCGAAGAGCTCCTTGTTGTAGTAGACCATCCAGTAATCGACGAAGAAGGGCAGCGTATCGAGCGCCCCGTCGGCCTGGCGGGCATAGGACACGGCGCCGGCGCCGAAGTCCTCGAACTGGAAGTCCGGCGAGGTCAGCGCCGCATCCTTGATCATCGGCGTCAGGTCGGCGAACCATTTGCCCCTGGCGGCCATGCGCTTCTGCACATGCAGCGAGATGCCGCTGACGTCGAAGCTCGGCTTGCCCGAGGCGAATTCGATCACCGCCTTCTGGCGCTGCTGCTGTTCCGGGACCTGCTCGGAGGAGACCTTGATGCCGGTGAGCTCGGTGAATTCCTTCTCCGCCGCCTGGAACAGGTCCGAGCGCGGATTCTTCACCAGCAGCACGTCGAGGCTCGTGCCGGAGAAGCGCTTCCAGTTGAAGGCGCCTTGCGCGCGCGCCTCGCGTAGCACCATGGGCGAACCGATGACGCCGGCAGCGCCGAGCGCTGCGGCGCCGCGCATCAGCGCACGACGGGTCGGCTTGAGAATGATCTCGCTCATCGATGTCCTCCCTGGACCTATGTTCCAGCCCTTGGCGGGCCTGTTGATCTGGCGGACACACCGGATGGAACCGGTCGCGCTCCGTCGACTTGGAGCCGACGCTAATCCGGTTCGAAGATGGTTGCAAGCTAACATGTTGGTATGCACATAGTGCCGCCAACGATAATGGAAACGCCTCGCATGCCCTGTGCCACCGCCCTCGCGCCGCGCCCGCTCGGCCGCACCGGCCTCCCCGTCTCGACGCTGGGATTCGGCGCCGCGCCGCTGGGCGATCTCTATGCGAAGCTCGACGAGGCGCAGGCCGTGGCGACCGTCGAGGCCGCGATCGCCGGCGGCGTCACGCTGATCGACACCTCCCCGCTTTATGGCCATGGCCTGTCCGAGCACCGCATCGGCGCAGCGCTTCGCAGGGCGGGACGCGATGGCCTCGCACTGTCGACCAAGGTCGGCCGCGTCACGGCGCCCTTCGCCGGGCGCGGCGACGGCTCGGGCTATCTCGGCGGCCTGCCGCACGGCCTGCGCTTCGATTACTCCTATGACGGCGCGATGCGCTCGCTCGAGCAGTCGGCGCTGCGGCTCGGCGTCGACCGGATCGACATCGTCCTGATCCACGACGTCGATGTCTGGACCCATGGCGCGCCGATGATCGAGCAGCGCTTCACCGAGGCGATGGAGGGCGCCTATCGCGCGCTGGAGAAGCTGCGCGCCTCCGGTGCCGTCCGCGCCATCGGCGTCGGCGTCAACGAGGCCGAGATGTGCGAGCGCTTCGCCCGCGCCGGCGATTTCGATGCGATGCTGCTCGCCGGCCGCTATTCGCTGCTGGAGCAGCCGGCGCTGGCCTCCTTCATGCCGCTCGCGCAGGAGAAGGGCATCGGCCTGATGCTCGGCGGCGTCTTCAACTCCGGCATTCTCGCCACCGGCCCGGCTCCCGGCGCGCGGTACAATTACAAGCCGGCCCCGCCCGCGATTCTCGACCGCGTCGGACGTATCGAGATCGTCTGCGCCCGCCATGGCGTGCCCTTGCGCCGCGCCGCGCTGCATTTCCCGCTCGGCCATCCCGCCGTGGCGAGCCTGGTCATGGGCGCCGTCTCGCCGGCCGAGGTCGCCGACCAGATCGCGGAACTGAACAGCCCCGTTCCCTCTGCGCTCTGGGCCGAATTGAAGGCGCAGGGCCTGCTCGGTATCGACGTTCCAGTCCCCTTGCCGGTGCCGGCATGAGCGCGCCCCGCATCGACGCCCACCAGCATTTCTGGCGGATCGCGCGCGGCGATTATGGCTGGCTGACCCCGGCGCTGGGGCCGATCCATCGCGATTTCGGCCCGGACGACCTGAGCCCCCTGCTCACCCGCCATGGCATCTCCAGCACGATCCTGGTCCAGGCCGCGCCGACCGAGGCCGAAACGCGCTTCCTGCTCGATATCGCGGCCCGCACGCCCTTCATCGTCGGCGTCGTCGGCTGGACCGATTTCGACGCGCCCGATGTGGCCCGGCGCATCGCGGCGCTGGCCGCCGATCCGCTGCTGGTGGCCTTGCGCCCCATGGTGCAGGACATCGCGGACGAAGGCTGGCTCGCCCGCCCCGCGCTGAGCCCAGCCTTCGAGGCGATGATCGCCCATGATCTCGTCTTCGACGCGCTGCTCAAGCCGCAGCATATCCCCGCCGCGCTCAGCCTTCTGGCACGGCATCCACGCCTCGCCGTGGTGATCGACCACGGTGCCAAGCCTGACCTGAGCAAACCCGATCTCGTCGCCGGCGATCTCGCCGCCTGGCGCGAGGGCATCGCCGCGCTCGCCGCCCATCCGCAGACCTCCTGCAAGCTCTCCGGCCTCGTCACCGAGGCCGCGCCCAACTGGACGATCGAGACCCTGCGCCCGGTGGTCGAACATCTGCTCGCCAGCTTCGGGCCGGATCGCCTGATCTTCGGCAGCGACTGGCCGGTCGTGACGCTGCGCGCCGATTATTCCCGCTGGTTCGAGACCGCGACCGACCTGCTCTCGGGCTGCAGCGAGAGCGAGCGCGACGCCATCTTCGGCGGCAACGCCGCCCGGATTTATCTCTCGCGCCGGGGACGGAGATGATCCCGTTGATGACAACGCGCGAGTCGTCCCGGGCGACCGAAGGGAGACCCGGGACCCATTCCGGACCCTTGCCGAACAGCGCTCCGGAATGGATCCCGGGTCTGCGCTTCGCTCCGCCCGGGATGACCCGCGTTTCAGATACCAGGACGCCACCGCCATGCTGAAGAACCTCGACCCCGTCCTCTCGGCCGACCTGCTCTGGCTGCTCGCCGCCATGGGCCATGGCGATGACCTCGCCCTCGTCGATGCCAACCACCCGGCCGAGACCATCGCCAGCGCCACCACCAGCGGGCGGCTTGTCCGCCTGCCCGGCCTTACCATGGAGCGCGCCGCCCGCGCCATCCTCTCCGTGCTGCCGATCGACGACTTCGAGCCGGAGCCCGTGCGCCGCATGCAGGTCGTCGGCGATCCCGAGGCGATTCCCGCCGTGCAGGCCGCCGTTCAGCGCGAGCTCGACGCGGCGCTAGGCAAGCCCGAACCGCTCGCCGGCATCGAGCGCTTCGCCTTCTATGAGGCGGCGCGCCGGGCTTTTGCCGTGGTGCAGGTCGGCGACCCCCGCCCCTATGGCTGCTTCCTGCTGCGCAAGGGCGTCATCGCCGGCGAGCCGGGTTGAGCGGGCGCGGGAGCCACGCCCGTCATTGCGAGCGCAGCGAAGCAATCCAGAGCGGCAGCGCTCTACGTCTCCTGGATTGCTTCGCTGCGCTCGCAATGACGGACATCACCCCTCTGCCTTTGCCACCGCCTGCCGCAACCGCGCTAGCGCCTCGGTCGCGCCGGCCCTCAGCGTCGTGTCGGGCGACTCGGCGTCCTTCGCGATCAGCTCGCTCAGCGCGGCCACCGTGATCTCTTCCTTGGCGGCTGTCAGCTTCAGCACGGCGTTGGCGATGATGTTGGGCCAGAACGCCGCCGCCCCCTTGGCCAGCCCCTTGGCCTTGCGGCCCTCGAATTCACGGGCGAGCTGTTCGGGGGTCTTCTTGGCCATGATATCGGGAACCTGTTTGCGGGAGTTGGCGGTTGCCTATCATGAAAACAGGTTGCGCGACGACCCGCGACACCTCTTGCCCTTCTCCCCTCGCGGGAGAAGGTGCCCCGGCAGGGGCGGATGAGGGGGCGCCGTGCGTTTGCCGGGTAGCGTCAGTGTTCGGCGGAGAGGGCACAGCGCCCCCTCATCCGTCAGCGCTGCGCGCTGCCACCTTCTCCCGCGAGGGGAGAAGGGGCGCGCGCCAAATCCCCGCCCACGTCTTCACGCAGCGGCTCAAAAGTGAGGGGCAGCGGAGCGCCGCGAGGCGCTTAGGGTATCGGGCCGCAACCATTGAGCGAGGCTGCGGCGCGGATGGATTGAGCCACCATCCGCACGCCCCGTGGCGCTCCGCTCGTCGGCGATTTGTGAATCCGGGGCGCGCTTATCGGGCCAGTGGCCATTCCGTCACCGCGAGCCGTTTCGACGCCAGTTCCCCTCATCGGGTTGTCGCGTCTACTCCGGCATGGGGCGACAAGCCTGATGCCATCGGCCGTTCCAGCGAGCTCCTCGCGCAGGGATCGTAGTACCCCATGCAGACAAGCTTGCGCAGTCTGCATCACTTTGAGTGAAAGACGCCGCCGCAGGCGGCGGCTTTCGGCGGTTCCCGAAGCCTCCCGGGAGTGGACCGTGACTCCACCCGCAGGCGCCGCCCCCACCCCCACCAACGGCACACCTCCGGATGGCTGCCCCTCGGGATGGCTGCCCCTCGGGGACGAGGTGGGGGCGAGGATAGAGCGACGAAGAAGCGCCGGGGACAAGTCAGCCTCCTTCTCCCCTCGGGGGAGAAGGTCCGGCAGGGGATGAGGGCGCCCGCCGCACCGCCGGCCCTCATCCGTCAGCGCTGCGCGCTGCCACCTTCTCCCCCGAGGGGAGAAGGGACTCGCCCTTCACCGCAACCGCGACGCCTCTTCCCTTCTCCCGGATGGGAGAAGGTGGCGCGGAGCGCCGGATGAGGGTGTGCCCTTGCGGCAAGGAGGCGCCTCGGCTCCGTCTCGTTTCAACGATCAGCGGCAGGCCCTCATCCCTGCCCTTCTCCCATT
>DATDBB010000128.1:0-5389 GCA_036525085.1 Allobosea sp. | reverse complement strand
GCGACGCGGGCGCCGCGGTCATGCGCGCCGACCATGAAGCTGTGATGGCCGAGCGCCGTCATGACCTGGGCCATGTCGAGCGCCATGGCGCGCTTGGAGTAAGGGGAGTGCTCGGCATCGCTCGCCGGCTTGTCGCTGTCGCCATAGCCGCGCAGATCGGCGCAGACGATGGTGAAGCGGTGCTTCAGCCGCTCCGCCAGCTTGTGCCAGAGCAAATGCGTCTGCGGATAGCCGTGCAGCAGCAGTAGCGCCGGCCCCTCCCCGCCCGTCCGCACGCGAATCCGCGCGCCCGATGTCGCGACATCGAGCAGGCGGAAGCCGGGAAACAGGGTGTCGCTGACGGGGAGTTCGGTGACGGACATCACGACCGGTCCATGAACGGGATGGCAGGGCGATAGCCTGAATCCGGCGGGATTGCGCGCGCCGATTATTACACAATCATGATCAATGGTGGCGTGGCGTCATTCTCGGACTGCGCAAAGCGCAGACCCGAGAATCTCAGGACGAGAGGCGCTGGTTTCCGAGATGCTCGGGTCAAGCCCGAGCATGACGCTAGAGCCCTACCCGCGCAGCGCGGCCCCATAGCGCTTGGCCATCTCCGCCACGATCTTCGCGCCGACCGTCTCGATCTCGGCTTCCGTCAGCGTCTTCTCGACCGGCTGGAGCGTGACCGCGAGCGCGACCGACTTCTTGCCGGGCTCGACGCCCTGGCCTTCATAGAGATCGAAGACCGAAACCTCGGAGATCAGGGCGCGGTCGGCGTTCTGGGCCGATTTGACCATCTCGCCGGCAGCGGTCGCCTTGTCGACGATGAAAGCGAAGTCGCGCGTCACCGGCTGGAAACCCGACAGGCTGAGCTTCAGCTTGACCTTGGTCGGCTTGTATTTCGGCAGCGGCAGCGCATCGAGATGGATCTCGAAGGCGACCAGCGGTCCCTTGACGTCGAGCGCCTTGAGCACGCGCGGATGGACCTCGCCGAAGGCGCCGATCACGCCCTTGGGGCCGAAGCGCAGCGTCGCCGAGCGGCCGGGATGGGCCCAGTCAGGCCCGCCGGGAACGACCTGAAGCCCGCCGACCGGCACGCCGAGCCCGGCCAGCAGCGCCATCACATCCGCCTTGGCGTCGAAGGCGTCGACGGCTTTGGCCGCGCCGTCCCAGTGGCGGCCGGAACCTTCGAGACGGGCGGTGCCGCGACGCAGGCCGGCTGCGGCGATGAGCTGGCCTTCCGGCTCGTCGCTCTGGAAGACCTGCCCGACCTCGAAGAGCGCGACATCGGGATAGCCGCGATCGGCATTGGCCTGGGCCGAGCGGATCAGCCCGGGCAACAGCGAGGGCCGCATGTCCGAAAGATCGGCCGCAATCGGATTGGCGAGCGCAAGCTGGCGCGAGCCGCCGCCGAAGAGCTTAGCCGCCTCCTGCGAGATGAAGGACCAGGTCACCGCCTCGACCATGCCGCGGCTGGCGAGCAGGCGCTTGGCGGCGCGGGTGCGCTTCTGCAGTACGGTCAGGACAGGCTTGATGACCTCGCCCTTGATGCGCGGCAGCGGCGTCGAGACGACGCGATCGAGCCCGACGATGCGGATGATCTCCTCGACGAGATCGGCCTTGCCGCCGACATCGGCGCGCCAGGACGGCGCCGCGACCTTGACGCGCTCGCCGGTGCCCGAGACGTGGAAGCCGAGCGAGGTCAAAGCCAGTTTCATCTCGACGACCGGCAGATCGAGCCCGGTCAGGCGCTTGACCTCGGACCAGGGAAAATCGATCGCGCGGGCGCTGTCCGGCAGATCGCCGGCGAAGACCATCTCGGAGGCCTCGCCTCCGCAGAGCTCCAGGATCATCGCGGTAGCGAGATCGAGGCCCGGCCGGCAGAAATCGGGATCGACGCCGCGCTCGAAGCGGTAGCGCGCATCCGAGGTGATGCCGAGCGCGCGGCCCGAGCGGGCGATGTTGAGCGGGTCCCAGAGCGCGCTCTCAACCAGAACGTCGGTGGTGCCCTCGTCGCAGCCCGAGGCCTCGCCGCCCATGATGCCGGCGAGCGATTCGACGCCGTGCTCGTCGGCGATGACGACCTGCTCGTCGGTGAGCGTGTAGGTCTTGCCGTCGAGCGCGAGGATCGTCTCGCCTTCGCGCGCACGGCGGACCGTGAGGTCGCCCTTGACCTTGGCCGCGTCGAAGACGTGCAGCGGCCGGTTGCGGTCCAGCGTCATGAAATTGGTGATGTCGACCAACGCATTGATCGGACGCAGGCCCACGGAGCGCAGGCGCGCCTGGAGCCATTCCGGCGAGGGGCCGTTCTTGACGCCGCGCACCAGCCTGAGCGCGAAGGCCGGGCAGAGCGCCTTGTCCTCGGGGGCGAAATTGAGCTTGACGTCGACCGGACAGGGATAGGCGCCGCGCACCGGCGGGACGGCGGGCGTCTTGATCTTGCCGAGGCCGGCGGCCGCGAGATCGCGCGCGATGCCGGCGACGCCCAGGGCATCGGCACGGTTCGGCGTCACCGCGATTTCGATGACCGGATCGCCGAGGCCGGCATAGGCCGTGTAGGACTGGCCGACGGGCGCATCCGCCGGCAGGTCGATAATGCCGTCATGATCCTCGGAGAGTTGCAGTTCGGCGGCCGAGCAGAGCATGCCGTTGGATTCGACGCCACGGATCACGCCCTTGCCGAGCGTCATGTCCTTGCCGGGAATGTAGGTCCCCGGCGGCGAGAACACGCTCTTCATGCCGGTGCGGGCGTTAGGCGCGCCGCAGACGACCTGCACCGGCTCGCCCGAGCCGGTATCGACCATGCAGACGCGCAGCCGGTCGGCATTGGGGTGCTGCTTGGCCTCGATGACATAGGCGACGGTGAAGGCGGCGAGCGCCTTGGCCTTGTCCTCGACGCCCTCGACCTCGAGCCCGACGCGGGTCAGGGCCTCGGTGATGACATCGACCGAGGCGTCGGTCTCGAGATGGTCCTTGAGCCAGGAAAGCGTGAATTTCATCGTTCGTCGTCCATCAGGCGCAATGCGAGCAGGGATAGCTGGCAGGCGCACATCGTCAGCATGTCGGAAAGGGTCGGGCCGGAAGGCACTTCAGCCGCCATCGCGCGCGACCTGCGTGGATACGGCGGGCACGGCATCGTTCAATGCGCTGTCGCCATCCGTCCTGATCTTCATGGCGTTGCCACGCCAGCTCACTTCGCCGCCGACGAAGGCATAGGCCCAGACTGCAGGGAAGGCGATGTCGCGCACCAGCATGGCGAGCGGCGTGCGCCAGTTCACGAACCAGCCGACACCGACCGACAAGGCGATGTCCCCAGCATACCAGATCGTGAGCGCCAGAATCGGCCCGAGCCAGAACGGCAGGCCGAGCGCCGGTGTGCCAAAGGCCGCGAGCACCGCCGGCAGGATCGGCGCCGCGAGAATCTCCAGCGCGAAGAAGGGCAGGAAGGTGACGCGACGCAGCCGCGCCCAGCGGAACTGCCGCTGCACGACGTCGCGGAGCTGGCGCTTGCCCAGAGGCTGCTCGAAGGGCTGGCCAACGAGATGGACATGGCGGCCAGCCGCCCGCACCAGCTTGGTCGCGGCCGCATCCTCCGCGATCTCGGCGCCCAGCGCGGCGATGCCGCCCCGCGCTTCGAGGAAGGGTTTGTTCCAGAGCATCGACTTGCCCTGCGCGAAGCCCAGGCCGCAGGCCTCCGCCGCATACTGCCAGCGCGCCTGGAAGCTGTTCAGGAAGGCACATTCGACCTCCGCGCCGAAGCAGCCCGGACGCGAGCCGGCCGGCGTCGAGCAGACCAGGCCCGTGTCGTCCTGCCAGGAGGCGAGCATGCGCTGGATGTAGTCCTTCGGCATCAACACATTGGAATCGGCGAGGATGACCCATTCGGTCGCCGCCGCTTCCCAGCCCTTGACGCAGTTGTTGAGCTTGGGATTGGCGCTGACGGCGACATCGCCGGTGATCAGGCGGGCACGCTGCGGCCCGTAGCGCCCGATCAGTTCCTCGATCAGCGGCACGACCGGGTCATCGGCATCGGCGACGGCGAAGATCGTGACGTAGTCGGGATAGTCGAGTTCCAGCCCCGAGATCGCGGTCTCGCGGCTGAAGGCCTCGATGCCACGTAAGGGTCGCACGATCGTCACCGGCGGCAGCGCCGCGAGCAAGGCCGTGCGCCGGTTCTGGCGGCGCAGGCGCAGGAACGCGATCAGCTGGCACACCAGATTCAGCGCAACGAGCAGCGCCGCAAACAGCCCCGCCCATCCCGCCGGGGTCATTGTGCAAGCCCTTGCTGCAGTGCCACCATCACGACGACAGGCCGCCGGTCAGCGTCGGCAGGTCGAGCGGGCGGAAGCCGTAATGGGTAAGCCAGCGCACATCCGCCTCGAAGAAGGGGCGCAGATCCGGCATGCCGTATTTCAGCATGGCGATGCGGTCGATGCCCATGCCCCAGGCGAAGCCCTGATAGACTTCCGGGTCGAGCCCGCAATTCTTCAGCACGTTCGGATGGACCATGCCGCAGCCGAGGATTTCGAGCCAGTCGTCGCCCTCGCCGAAGCGGATTTCGCCGCCCTTGCGGGAGCACTGGATGTCGACCTCCATCGAAGGCTCGGTGAAGGGGAAGAAGGACGGCCGAAAGCGCATCTTGACCGTGTCGATCTCGAAGAAGGCCTTGCAGAACTCCTCCAGGATCCATTTCAGATGGCCCATATGGGCGTGTCTGTCGATGACGAGGCCTTCGACCTGATGGAACATCGGCGTGTGGGTCTGGTCGGAATCCATCCGGTAGGTGCGGCCCGGGCAGATCACGCGGATCGGAGGCTCCTGCGCCAGCATGGTCCGGACCTGGACCGGCGAGGTGTGGGTGCGCAGGAGCTTGCGCTCGCCATTGGCATCAGGCGCGAAAAAGAAGGTGTCGTGCATCTCGCGGGCCGGATGGCCGACGGGGAAATTCAGCTTGGTGAAGTTCAGGTCGTCGGTCTCGACATCCGGCCCTTCGGCGATCGAGAAGCCCATATCGCCGAAGATCGCGGTGATCTCGTCGATGACCTGGCTGATCGGATGGATGCGGCCGCGCGCTTCCGGCCCCTCGCGCACCGGTAGCGAGACGTCGATCGTCTCGGAGGCGAGCTTGGCCAAAAGCGCCGACTCCGCGAGCGCATCCTTGCGGGTGGAGAGCGCGGTCTGGACCGTGTCGCGCAGACCGTTGATCAGCGGACCCTTCTCCTGGCGCTCGTCGGGCGTCATCGCGCCCAGCGTCTTGAGCAGCGCCGAGATCGAGCCGGCCTTGCCGAGAGCGGCGATCCTGACTTGCTCCAGCGTGGCTTCGTCCTGCGCGCCGGCGATGTCGGCAAGGAGGCTCGCGCCCAAGTGATCGATCTCGTTCATGCCTGCTCTGGTCCGTTTGCGA
>DATDBB010000127.1:0-10509 GCA_036525085.1 Allobosea sp. | reverse complement strand
TCCTTGCGCTCGCTAAGCGCCTTGCCGACGCGCGCCTCGACCTGCTCCAGGCGGGTCGCGACCGAGTGCAGGGCCGCGGTGCTGGCCTGGGTGACCTCGCCCAGCGAATGGCCCTTCTCGTCGAGCTGGCCGACGAGCGTGGCGGTCTCGCGCAGCGTGCCCTCGGAGAAGGTCTTCAGCTCGACGACCTGGGCCGCGATCTGCTGCGAGGCCTTGCCGGTCTCGTCCATCACCGTCGCGATCACGCTCTGCAGGTCGCCGAGGCGGGCCGAGAGCCCGCCCTCGACGGCGGCGAGGTTCTTGTTCGCGCCGTTGACGATCTGCTGCATGAGCTTGTTGGCTTCGCCGAGGCGGGCGAGCATGCCGCCGAGCTCGCCGCGAAGCTGCTCGTTGGTGTTGACCAGCGCCTCGACCGACTGCCGCGTGCCGTTCTCCAGCGTCTCGCGCAGCCCGCTCGACGAGGTGTCGAGAGCCGTCGTGATTTCGCTGCCGCGCTCGCGCAGACCCTCGATGATCGAGGAGCCGCGGCTCTCGATCGCCCGCACCACAGTCTCGCCGACCATGGCGACTTCGTTGGCGATGGACTCGCCGCGCTGGCCGAGCGCAGCGACCATGCCGCCGCCCTTGTCCTCGAACAGCAGGCGCAGGGCCTCCGCCCGGTCGCCCAGTGCGGTCGCAATGGCGTCGCCGCGCTCGCCGAGCGCCGTGACCATGCCACCGCCCTTGTCGTCGAACAGGACGCGGAGCTCCTCGGTACGCTCGCCGAGCGAGGCCGAAATCGCGTCCGACTTGGCCTGCAGCGTGTCGGCGATCTCCTGGCCGCGCGTGTCGAGCGTGCCGGAGACGGTGTCGAGCCGGTTGACCACGCGCTCCTCGAAGCGCGCGACGCTGCGGTCGAGCGTATCGGCGATCTGGAGCGCCCGCCCGCCGAGCGTGGCGTTGATCGTGTCGGCCTTGTCGCTGAGCGTGCGGGTGAGCGATTCGCTCTTGGAGGTCACGACCTCGCCGATCTCGTCCGCCTTGGCCGCCAGCGCGCGGGTGACCTCGCGGCCGCCCTCCGCCAGCACGCGGGCGATGTCGACCGTGCGCTCGACCAGGGCCTCGTTCAGGGCGGTGGCGCGCGACCCGAGGTTGCCGTCGATGCGGGCGATCAGACCGTCCAGCGACGAGGCGATCTCGGCGCTCTTGGCGCCCGAACGCTCCTCGAACAGCTTGATCTGGCTCTCCATGGCGTCGGTCGCTTCGCGCGTGCGCTCGGCCAGGATCTCGGCGGCTTCCGTCGCGCGGGCTCCGACCCGGTCGGCCAGCGCCATGCCGTCTTCGCCGATCAGCCTCTCGACGCTGGCGATGCCGGTCGTCACCGCCGTGGTCAGAGCCTGGGTGTCGTTGGACAGGCGATCCGTGAGTTCCCCGCCCTTGTGGAGGATGACGTCCTCGAAGGCGGCGAGGCGCGAGCCGAGCGCCGTTTCGACGTGGCGGCCCTGATTGTCGAACAGCTCCGCAAAGGCGCTGAGGCGGTTGCCGAGCGACGTCTCGATCTCGCGACCCTGCTCGTCGAAGAGCTTGTTCAGTGCGTCGTGACGATGGGCGAGCGCCTCCGTCAGCGCCTGGGCGCGGCCTTCCACCGAACGCAGCATCGATTCGGCATTGGCCGAAAGGGCCTCGTTCACGCGCCCTCCCTGCTGCGTCAGCGCCAGCACGATCTCCTTGCCGGTGCCGGCGAGCAGGGTGCGGGCCTCCTCGGCATGGACGGTGAAGGTCTCGCGCAAGCCTTGCGTCGCTTCCGTCACCCGATCCGCGACATCGCGGCCGTCGACATTGATGGTCTCCGTCAGGGAGCGTGTGGCGTCGTTCATGCGGCGCGCCAGCTCTTCACTCTGCTCGCCGAGCAGGGTGTGAACCTCGCGGCCGGCGCTGACGAGGTCGCGCAGCAGCGTCTCGCGCTGGTCGCCCAGCAAGGTTCCGACCTGCTCGCCGGTTTCGTTCAGGCGCGTCAGGAAGCCGCTCTGCTGCTGCTCCAGAGCCGCCTGCGCGGCTTCGCTGGCGCTCGTGAGCCGGGCCGCCAATGCAGCGCCGCGCTCGTCGAGCCGCTGGTCCAGGCTCTCGCCGGTCTCGGCCAGACGCGTGATCAGGGCGCCGCTGCGCTCCGCCAGCACGCTATGCACCGAGCGGCCGACATCCGCGACGCGGGTCACCAGCGCCTGGCTTTCGTTGCCGAGCAGGTCCTTCACCTCGAGCCCGGTCTGCGACAGCTTCACGGTCAGCGCGGCGGCCTGCTCGTCGAGCAGGGCGCCGACGCGGGCGCCCGTCTCGGACAGGCTCGACGCCAGGGCATCGGTCTGTGCCCCGATCAGGCCTTGAGCCTGCTCGCCGGCCTCGTTCAGCCGCAGGACCAGGGTCTCGCCCTGGCCATCGAGCAGCTTGGCGAGATCCGCGCCGGCTCCCGATACGCGCGAAACCAGGGCCTCGCTCTGCCCGACCAAGAGGTTGGCGACATTCGCGCCGGTGCCGGAGACGCGCGAGACGAGCGTGTCGCCCTGCTCGGCAAGCAACCTGGCGACATCGGCGCCGGTGCCGGAAACCCGGGACACCAGCGTGTCGCTCTGATCCGCGAGCATCTGGACGACTTCCGTGCCCGTACCCGAGAGACGCGAGACCAGAGACTCGCTCTGGTCCGCAAGCAGCCGTGCCACATCGGAGCCCGTGCCCGAGACCCGCGAAACCAGGGACTGGCTCTGCTCCGCGAGCAGCCTGGCGACCTCCGAGCCCGTGTCCGAAACCCGCGAGACCAGGCTGTCGGTCTGCTGGCCCAGCATGGTCTGGACGGTCTCGCCCGTTTCCGACAGGCGCGTCACCAGCTTGCCGCCATGGTCGTCGATCACGGTCTGGAGGCCTTCGGTGACCGAGGCGACGCGCGTCGCCAGAACCTCGCCATGACGTCCGACGGTCTCGCCGAGCGACTGGCCGGCCGCGTCGACGCGCAGGATGATGGCGTCGCTGCGCTCGCGCAGGACGTCATCGACCGTCCGCGCGGTGTCGTTGAGCCGCGTAACCAGCGCTTCGCTCTGCGTACCGATCAGCGTGTTGACGCTTTCGCCGACCTCCAGGAGGCGCGAGGCCAGCATCTCGTTCTGGCGGGTGAGCAGGCCATTGACGCCGCGCCCGACCTCGGCGAGGCGGGTCGTGACGCTGTCGCCCTCTGTGGCGAGCGCACTGCGCAGGCTCTCCCCGGTCTCCGCCAGGCGCGTGCTCAGCGCCTCGCTCTGGCCCTCGATCAGCGCGACCATGTTGCGGCTGCTGGACTCGAAGCGCTCGGCGGCTTCGCTGCCGCGCGCGGAAATGTCCTGGGCCAGCGTCTCGCCGGTCGCCCGCAGGCTCTCGTTCACGCTGTCGACGCGGGCGGCCAGGTTGTCGACGACCTGCGAGCCGGTTTCGGTGATCGCGCGCGTCACGTCGCGGGCGCCGATGGCGAGGCCTTCGGTCAGCACGGCGCCGGTGCGCTCGAGCGAGGACGCGATGTCGCGGGCACGGCCGTCGAGCAGGGTCGAGAGGCTTTCGCTGGCGCCGGAAAGGCGCTCGCTGACCTCGCCCGACGTCACCTGCAGACGCTCGACCAGTTCGCTGCCGCGGCCGCTGATCTCGTCGATCATGCGCTCGCCGGCGCGTCCGAGCGCCAGGGTGATCTGGTCGCCCTTCTCGCCGAGCGAGCCGGTGACCCGGTCGCCGGCCTGCGCGACCGCCTCGGCGATCGTGCGGCTGGCGAGATCGAGGTCCTTGGACAGGCCTTCATGCGCGCCGCTGATCGCGAATTTGACGCGCTCGGCATTGCCGACCACGGCCTCGCGCTGCGTCACCAACTCGTCGATCAGCGAGCGCAGCCGAATCTCGTTGTCGGCATAGGCACGCTCGAGCGTGGCGATCTCGCCGCGCACGATCGTCTCCAACTCGCCGGCGCGCGCCACGGCGCGCTCGATGCCGTCGCCCATGGCGGCGACCTCGCGGCGGATGGTCTGGCTCAGCGACAGCACGGAATCGGCGCCGACGATCTCGGGTTCGGCCAGCCGCAGTGCGACCTCCGTCATCGCGCGCGAGACAAGGCGCATCTCCTGCGTCCGGCGATAGAGCGCCGCGAGCACGAAGAAGAAGACGACGGGCGCGCCGATCGACAGCGCCAGCAGCGTCCATTCGCCGACGCCGAAAGCGGAAAGACGTTCGCGCAGGCCGCCATCGACCGAGCCGAAGCGGTTCAGCAGCACGAAGGCGGCGCCGCCGAGCCAGGCCAGCGCTGCGAGCGCTGCGAACCAGTAGGGCCGGGCGGAGGGGCGGGCGGAGAAAGCCTGGACCAGCGAGCTGGAATCGCGCCGGTCGTCATTGGCGACGCGGCTCGTATCCGGCGCGATGGCGGCGCGGGGCGGGGTCGCCTGGGGAGCTGCGGCAGCCTGAGGCGCGGCCGGCTCGACGCGAGGCAGGTCGAGCTTGAGATCGTTTTCGGTGGTCGCAGGCAGCTTCGGCTCGAAAGCCGGATCGCCGTCGGCGTCGGACTTCGGCTGATCGAGCCGGAGAGCCTCCTCGATCGCCGACATTGCGGCTTCGGTCGGGTCTTGGAGCTTCTTGGGCCGATTCATGGATACCGCCTCGCCACGCTACTGGGACAGGAGCCTGATCGTGATCGCCGCGCCCGCGCGGACCGCCTCTGGTCCTTGCTTCGGGGAGAAACACTGCGCCTATCGTTTACCAATTGGAAGGGTAGTGGACGCTCTAAGCCTTGGGAACCCGTTTAGGGCGCCGATTCACAAACGTCGTTAACGCCTCGTTCACCATGATGGCGCTTGGTAGAGGCTGGCCGCGCCGTCCCTTCGGCGCCGGCAGATCCGTCAATCCCGAGCCGACAATGCCCCAGACCGCCATCGATCTCGACCATCTCGCCCGCCAGACCGGCGGAGACCTTGAACTCGAACGCGAGATACTCGCGCTCTTCGCCCAGCAATGCGTGCGGCATCTGCGCACGATCCACCAGGCCGAGGATGCCAGGACCCGCATGGACGCCGCCCACACGCTGAAAGGCGCGGCGCGGGCCGTCGGCGCCTGGCAGGTCGCCGATGCGGCCGATGCCATCGAGCGCCAGCTCGCCGAAACCAATCCGCGTGGCACCGAGGCCGCCATGGACACGCTCGCACTGGCCGCCGCCGAGGCGCGTGCCGTCATCTCCAGGCACGACTGCGCCGCGTGAGGGTAGCGCCGGTTTGATCCGGGCGGTGCCGGCTGCGCCCGAAAGCTCTTTCCCGAGCGCTTGGAAATGATCTAAGGCGAAACGCCATCGCCGACCTTTGCGCCGCCCCCTGGAGTTCATGATGCCGCAGATCACCTTCATCGACGCCCGGGGCGAAAGCCGGACCGTCGAGGGCGAAGCCGGAGCGACGGTGATGGAGGTCGCCATCCGCAACGGCGTTCCGGGCATCGAGGCGGAATGCGGCGGCGCCTGTGCCTGTGCCACCTGCCATGTCTATGTCGACGACGCCTGGGCGGAGAAGACCGGCGCTCCCGAGCCGATGGAGGAGGACATGCTCGACTTCGCTTTCGACGTGAAGCCCACCTCGCGGCTCTCCTGCCAGATCAAGCTGCGCGCCGAACTCGACGGGCTCGTCGTCCGCACGCCGGCGCGTCAGGGCTGACGATCCGCTACTCGGCCGCAGCCGCCACCGGCGGCGCGATCACCGTCTCGTGGCCCGGCACCGGATGGCGCGGCACGAGGAAGGCCAGCACCAGCGACACGCTCGCCACGGCCGAGCCGATATAGAAGACGATCGCGGGATCGCGCAGCCAGATCAGGCCGAAGGTGACGGGCAGGGCGACCGCCGCGATGTGGTTGATCGTGAAGGCGACCGCCGATGTCGGCGCGATGTCGGCGGGGTCGGCGATCTTCTGGAAATAGGTCCGCTGCGCCAGCGTCAGCGTGAAGAACACGCCATCGACCACGAAGAGGGCGCCGGCGACATAGACGCCCCAGCCGGCGAAATGGCCGTGGCTCGCCAGCGCGTAGCCAACGAAGACCACGATGAGCGAGACGTTCTCGATCTGGATGGTGGCGCGTTCGCCGATCCGGCCGACGAGATGCCCCAGCATCGGCCCCATGAAGGTGTTGATGCCATAGGTCGCGAGCAGCAGCATCGCGGTCGCCGAGACGTCGTAGCCGAAGCGCTCGACCAGCAGGAAGCCGCCGAAGGCCATGAAGATCTGCCGGCGCGCGCCCGACATGAAGGTCAGCGCGTAATAGAGCCAGTAGCGCTTGCGCAGCACGAAGCCCTTGTTCTGCGGAACGGCGCCCTGGAAGCGCGGGAACGCCAGCCAGGCCAGGAGCGAGAGCGCGACCACCAGAATGCCGGACGCCAGGAAGAGTGCCACATAGCCGGGCTGGAAGACCCGCCAGATCACCGCGATCGCACCGAAGGCGAGCAACTGCGCCGTGGCCGAGGCCCCTGCGATCCGGCCGAGCAGGCGCGGCGCCTCCGCTTTCGGCAGGAGTTGGAGCTGCAGCGATTGCTGGGCGGTCTCATAATAGTGGAAGCCGAGCGACATGATCGTGGTCGTCAGCAGCAGGCCGCCCAGCGTCGGGTAGAAGCCGGTGATGGCGATGCCGATGCCGAGCGTGACCAGGCTGATATAGGCCAGGATCTGCTCCCGCATGATCCAGAACAGGACGATGGCGGTGAAGGCGAGGAAGCCCGGGATCTCGCGGACCGATTGCAGGATGCCGATATCGGCCCCGGTGAACCCGGCCGCTTCCTTGGCGAAATTGTTGAGCAGCGCGCTCCAGCTCGCATAGCCGAGCCAGTTGATGAAGGCCAAGGCCATCAGGAAGGTGGTCGGCGAGCGCAGGAGCGCGGCGAAACCGCGCGGGCTGGAGGCGGTGTCGGTCATCGGGAAAGCCCAGCAGGAGGCGCGACGTGCTGCGATCTTCTTAGAGCAGAGGAGGAGGCCAGGATAGCGCCGTCCGGTGCATCGCGCGCATGCGCCGAATCCGGTCTATGCTGATGCGCGCGGACACGCCGTTTGCGCTGGATCATCGCGCCAGGGACGACACATCATAAGATATCGCCGCCACGCCACGAGGAGAGCACGATGTACAAGTCGATTCTGGTTCCCGTCGATCTCGCCGAGGCCGAGCTGGCCGACCCCGCGGTCGCAGCCGCCGTCTCCTTCGCCAAGATCTCCGGCGGCACTGTGAGGCTGGTCTATGTCCGCTCGCTCGTGCCGATCACCTACATGGAATTCGTGCCGGCCGATTTCGACGCCGAGCAGCAGGAGGATGCGGAAGCAAAGCTCGCCGCCATCGCCGCCAAGATCGACCTGCCGGAGGCACAGGTCTCGGCCAAGGTCCTGATCGGCTCGGTGCATGGCGAGGTGCTGGCCGAAGCCGATGCGAGCGGTGCAGACCTCATCGTCATCGGCTCGCACGAGCCTGGCATGCTCGCCTATGTCATCGGCTCGAACGCCTCGGCGATCGTCCGGCGCGCCAAATGCTCGGTGCTGGTCGTGCGCTAAGACGGTTCAGGCGGAGAGGCGCCCCGGCACGAGATCGTCGGGCACCTCGCCGCTGGCAAGCTCGCGCGGGCGGTTGAGCATGACCATCGGCCGGACCTGCCAGAACGATGCAGCCGTGAGGAGCAGGCCGAGCAGGCCGGTCGTGTGCGTGCCTTGCAGGAAGGCGCGCCCGGTGAAGAAGACCAGCATCAGCATCGACAGGGCGCTGACTGTGGCGAGCGCCAGCCAGAACGCAAAGGGCTTGCCGGCGACGAAGCGGGCGCGCGGGTTGGCCCGTGCGATTGCGGCCGCCAGCGCCGAGACGAAGGCGTGGTAGCCGGCATCATTGCGGTCCATGTCGGTCAGCGAACGCCAGGACAGGTTGCCGAAGCTGATGCTCTTGCCGTCGCTCAGCCTGAGCTGCGTCTTGAACCCCTTCGAACTGACATTGCTCGGAGCGTAGACGAAGCGCACCTGCTCCACCGCCGCCAGCCGGACGTGGCTGATCTTGCGGGTGGTGTCGATCTCCAGCGTGTCGCCATCGAGTCGGTAGGTGATTTCGAAGCCGACCGGCCTCGGGCGCTGGCGCCAGGACGGGGGAGAGGTGTCGTCGGAGTGTTGGGGCTGCATGCGGGGAGCCTTAGCGGCTTGCCTTGCGCTTGTCTCTCGCCATCGAACCCGCAATTGCTTTGATCAGTTGTGGTGGCCAAGACGAGGCGGCGATGAGCGAAGCGTATGATGCCGGAGCGGAAGGCGCGGCCTTGTTGACCTTGCTCAGAACGCAGGAGGAAAAGCTCCTAGCCGCAGATCAGCGCGCGTCCCACGAGGCGGTCGCTGAACTTCTTGCCGACGATTTCGTGGAATTTGCACGATCCGGCGGCATCTATGATCGCGATCAGACGATCGCCGCGCTTGCCGGTGAAGGACCGGCCTATGACAGGAAAGCGTTCGATTTCAAGCTGAGCTTGCTTGGCGAAGGGGTCGCTCTTTTGACCTATCGCTCCACCCGGCAATCGGCCGCCGATCGAGAGGAGCAATGCACATTGCGGAGTTCGATCTGGATGCGGGTTGGGGGACGTTGGCGGATGCGTTTTCACCAAGGCACACCGATCCGCTAGCTGGGCTGCGATGGTCGGGCGCGGAATGCGAGCAGGCCGAAGGACTGCGACGCGGACGATGATAACGACCCGGTTTCGTCATTCACTCTTTGGAGGCGTCGATTTTCTCCGACAGCCAAGCCTCGATCAGCGACTGATACGGGACATCGCGTTTCTTCGCGGCGATTTTGATCCGTTCCAGCAGCGAATTCGGCAGCTTGAGGGAAACTGAGGTCGAAGAGGGCCTCAGGTTCGGCAGCCGAACGGAGCGTGCCTTGCCCCAGTCGACATAGGCCGTTGAATCATGCGTCTCCCAAAACGAGCGCTCCTCTGCCTCGCTTTGGAAGGTGGGAATGCCCTTGGGCTTCGCAATCATAACCCGGCCTCTCCGGTTTCAGACTACCGCGCCAGCACCTTCATCGCGCCATCCAGCCCGTCGAGCGTCAGTGGGAACATCCGGCCGCCCATCAGGCCGCCGATCTGGCGGATCGACTGGGTGTAGCTCCACAGATGCTGCTGCACCGGGTTGAGCCAGACCGACTTCGCGAACTTAGCCGTAAGCCGCTCCATCCAGACCGAGCCCGCTTCCTCGTTCCAATGCTCGACCGAGCCGCCGGGCATCGCGATCTCATAGGGGCTCATCGAGGCGTCGCCGACGAAGACGACGCGATAATCGGCCGGATACGTCCGCAGCACGTCCCAGGTCGGGATCATCTGGTCATGCCGGCGCCGGTTCTCGCGCCAGACCCGCTCATAGGGGCAGTTGTGGAAGTAGAAATGCTCGAAATGCTTGAACTCGGCCCGCGCCGCCGAGAACAGCTCCTCGGCCAGCTCGACATGCCAGTCCATCGAGCCGCCGACATCGAGGAAGAGCAGCACCTTGACCGCATTGTGCCGTTCCGGGCGCAACTGCACGTCGAGGTAGCCGTGCTTGGCGGTTTCGCTGATCGTTGAGTCGAGGTCGAGTTCCTCGGCCAGCCCGGTGCGCGCGAATTTGCGCAAGCGGCGCAGGGCGACGCGCAGGTTGCGCACGCCGAGTTCGCGGCTGTCGTCGAAATCCTTGAACTCCCGCTTGTCCCAGACCTTCACGGCCCGGAAGTTGCGGTTACCGTCCTGACCGATCCGCACGCCCTCCGGATTGTAGCCATAAGCGCCATAGGGGGACGTGCCGGCCGTGCCGATCCACTTGTTGCCGCCCTGGTGGCGGCCCTTCTGCTCGTCGAGGCGTTGCTTCAGCGTCTCGAACAGCTTGTCCCAGCCGAGCGCCTCGATCTGGGCCTTTTCCTCGTCCGTCAGGAATTTCTCGGCGAGCCGGCGCAGCCATTCCTCGGGGATGGCGGCCTCCTCGATCGCCTGTCCGAGCGTCTCCATGCCCTTGAAGACCTGGGCGAAGACCTGATCGAACCTGTCGAGATGGCGCTCATCCTTCACCAGACAGGTGCGGGCGAGATAGTAGAATTCATCGACCCGGTGTTCGGCCAGGTCGGCATCGACGCCTTCGAGCAGCGCGAGATACTCCCGCAGCGTGACGGGGATCTTGGCGGCGCGCAGATCGGTGAAAAGGCGCAGGAACATCGCACTACTGTGCGGGCAATGCAGCCCGGGTCAAGCAGCACCCTCGCATGTCCGAGGGGCTGCCTGTTCCGGATCGTCGGCTTACGCCACGGCGTCGGCGAGATCCTTGGTCACCTTGAACTTGACCACGGTCTTGGCCGGAACCTTGATCGTGGCGCCGGTCGAGGGGTTGCGAGCCTCGCGGGCCTCGCGCTTGGCGGCCGAGAGCTTGCCGACGCCGCCGAGCGTGATGTCGTCGCCGGACTTCAGGGTCTTGGCGACGATGGTGCCCAGCGAGGCCAGGACGGCGGAGACGTCGGTCTTCGACTTGCCGGTC
>DATDBB010000126.1:0-14897 GCA_036525085.1 Allobosea sp. | reverse complement strand
CAGGCGTCCGAGCGCAAAGTGGCCGGAAGTTAAGACTCGTCACAAGGGTCGGGCGCGCGAGCCACCTCTCAGGGGAAGGAACATTGGAATGGACAGGCGTGAATTCATCGGCGGCGCTGCGGCGCTCGCCGGCTCCGTGGCCCTGCCGGGCGTTGCGCTGGCGCAGCAGGCCACGGAACTCTCGTTCTTCTACCCGGTTGCCGTCGGCGGGCCGATCACCAAGCTGATCGACGCCTATGCGGCCGGCTTCGAGAAGGACAATCCCTCGATCAAGGTGAAGCCGATCTATGCCGGCACCTATCAGGAGACCATCGTCAAGGCGCTGACCGCGCATAAGAGCGGCACGCCACCGGTGACCTCGGTGCTGCTTTCCACCGACATGTTCACGCTGATCGACGAGGAGGCGATCGTGCCCTTCGACGACTTCGTGAAGACCGAGGACGACAAGAAGTGGCTTGCCGGCTTCTATCCCGGCTTCATGCAGAACAGCCAGACCGGCGGGAAGACCTGGGGCATTCCGTTCCAGCGCTCGACCATCGTGCTCTACTGGAACAAGGAGCTGTTCAAGGAGGCCGGGCTCGACCCCGAGAAGCCGCCGCAGAACTGGGCCGAGCATCTCGAATTCGCGCAGAAGCTGACCAAGCGCGACGCCTCCGGCAACGTGACGCAGTGGGGCACGCAGATCCCGTCCTCGGGCTTCCCCTACTGGCTGTTCCAGGCGCTGACGACCGAAGCCGACGCCATGCTGATGAACGCTGCCGGCAACACGACCTATTACGACAAGCCCGGCGTGGTCGAGGCGCTGCAGTACTGGATCGACCTGTCTCAGAAGCACAAGGTTCATCCGCCCGGCATCGTCGAATGGGGCACCACGCCGAAGGACTTCTTCGAGAAGAAGGTCGCCATGATCTGGACGACCACGGGCAACCTCACCAATGTCCGCACCAACGCCAAGTTCCCCTTCGGCGTCGCGATGCTGCCGGCTCACAAGCGCCGGGGATCGCCGACCGGCGGCGGCAATTTCTACATCTCCAAGAAGGCCACGCCGGCCCAGCAGCAGGCGGCGTTCCAGTTCATCAAGTGGATCACCCAGCCCGAGCGCGCGGCGCAGTGGTCGATCGACACCGGCTATGTCGCGGTGAGCAAGGCGGCCTACGAGACCGAGGCGATGAAGAAATACGTCGTCGAGTTCCCGCCGGCTGCGGTCGCGCGCGACCAACTCGAATTCGCGGTCGCGGAGCTTTCGACCCATGAGAACCAGCGCGTCACCAAGGCGCTGAACGATGGGTTGCAGGCGGCGCTGACCGGCACGAAGCCGGCGCAGAAGGCGATGGAGGACGCGCAGGCGGAAGCCGAGCGCATCCTGAAGCCCTATCGCTGAGCGAAAACGCTCGACGATGAACAATCGCGCGACCGCCACGGTCCATGGCTGGCTGCTTCTGCTGCCGGCCATGGCCTGCCTTGCCATCTTCACGCATTGGCCGGCGGTCGCGAGTCTCATCGACAGCTTCTATTCGACACCGAAGGCGCGCCGTCCGGCGCGCTTCATCGGCCTCGAAAACTACCAGCAGCTCCTCGCCGATCCGATCTTCTGGAAGGCGATGGCGAACAATCTCTGGTTCGCGGTCGGCACGATCCCGGCCTCGATCGCGCTGGCGCTGCTGATGGCGGTCTGGGTCAACGACAGGATCGTTGGACAGACCTGGGTCCGGATGGCGTTCTTCACGCCGACGATCCTGCCGATGATCGCGGTCGCGAACATCTGGCTGTTCTTCTTCACGCCGCAATACGGGTTGCTGGAGCAGATCGTCGGCTTCTTCGGCGGGCGCAGCACGAACTGGCTGGGCTCCCAGGATACGGCGCTCTACGCCATCACGATCGTCGCGATCTGGAAGGAAGCCGGCTTCTTCATGATCTTCTATCTCGCGGCGCTGCAGGCCCTGCCGCCGAGCCTCGGCGAGGCGGCGGCGATCGAGGGCGCGTCGCGCTGGACCTACTTCCGGCGCATCCAGTTTCCGCTGCTGATGCCGACGACGCTGTTCGTGCTGATCAACGCCGTCATCAACGCCTTCCGCATGGTCGACCATATCTTCGTCATGACGCGCGGCGGGCCTGATAACGCGACGACGCTCCTGCTGTTCTACATCTACCAGGTCGGCTTCAGCTTCTGGGACACGGCCTATGCGGCGACGCTGACCTGCGTGCTGCTGGCTCTGCTCGCGCTCGTCGCCTTCGTCCAGTACGGCATTCTCGAGCGCAGGACGCATTATCGATGAGCGCCCCCGCCGCGCAGCCGGCCGTATCCTCGCACCGCGCCGACCCCTACGCACCGAAGGGCCTGTCGCTGACGCTGGAATCGACCGGCGCGATCCTGCTCGCGCTGATCTGGATATTGCCGCTGGCCTACGCGGTGTGGGCGGCGTTCCATCCGGCCGAGTTCACGACGCGCTTCGTGCTGACCGCACCGCTGACGCTGGACAATTTCGCGCGCGCCTGGGCTGCGGCGCCCTTCGCGCGCTATTTCCTCAACACCTTCATGCTGGTGACGATGATCCTCGCTTTCCAGCTCGTGCTGGGGACGCTCGCGGCCTATGCGCTGGCGCGGCAGGATTTCTGGGGTCGCGACATCGCCTTCGCGCTGATCCTGGCCCAGCTGATGATCATGCCGGATGCGCTGATCGTCGAGAATTACCGCACGCTGGCCAAGGTCAACCTGATCGATACCATCCCCGCGATCGCGCTGCCCTATATCGCCTCGGCCTTCGGCATCTTCCTGCTCAGGCAGACCTTCAAGACGGTGCCGAAGGAGCTCGACGATGCGGCGCGTGTCGAGGGCGCGAGCCCGCTGCAGGTCCTGTTGAAGGTCTATGTCCCGCTCGCGAAGCCGACCTATATCGCCTATGGGCTGGTCTCGGTCAGCTATCACTGGAACAACTTCCTCTGGCCGCTGCTGGTCACGAACTCCGTGGAATCGCGGCCGCTGACCGTGGGCCTTCAGGTGTTCTCGTCGAGCGACCAGGGCATCGACTGGGCCGTGATCTGCGCCGCGACCCTGATGACCTCGGCGCCGCTGCTCGTCGGCTTCCTGCTGTTCCAGCGCCAGTTCGTGCAGAGTTTCATGCGCGCGGGCATCAAGTAGGGCCGGGCGGTCGCGCAGATGAAGCTGATAACCTGGAACATCCAATGGGCGCGCGGGACGGACGACATCGTCGATCCGCGCCGGACCATCGCGCACGCCCGCGCAATGGCGGATTTCGACGTGCTCTGCCTGCAGGAGGTCGCGGCCAATTTTCCCGATCTCGATGGCAACGACACGACCGACCAGTTCGCGCTGTTCTCCCAGCTGCTGCCCGGCTTCACTGCGATCGAAGGCATCGGCGTCGACGTCGATAACGGCGGGGGCGGGCGCAAGCGCTTCGGCAACCTGATCCTCAGCCGTTACCCCGTGGCGCAGGCGCTGCGCCATCTCCTGCCCTGGGAGGCGGCGGCGACGCGCAACATGCCGCGCGTTCTGGTCGAGGCGGTCGTCGCGGCGCCGTTCGGGCCGCTGCGGGTGATGACGACGCATCTCGAATATTCCTCGCCCGTGCTGCGCGCGGCGCAGGTCGAGGGCATCCGCGAGGCGCATCGCATGGCGGCGGCCCGCGCCCGCACGCCGCGCGCGCCCGGCCCGCACACCTATGCGCCGACGCCGAACACGGCGTCCGCGATCCTGACCGGGGATTTCAACATGCGGCCGGACGATCCCGCGCTGGCCCGGCTGATGGCACCGTTCGAGGACGGGACGCCGCCGATGGCCGATCTCTGGCCGGCGCTGATGGGGGAGGTCCCGCCGCCGCCGACCGCCTTCATCGTCGACCAGACCTATGGCCCGCCCGGCTGCCTCGACTACGTGCTGGCGACGCCCGATCTCGCAGCCCGCGCCCGCAGCATCGTCTGCGATGTCGAGACCCGTGCCTCGGACCACCAGCCGATCCTGGTCGAATTCGATGTGGGTTGAGGGCGCGCAGGCGGCCGGACGATGATCTTCACGCGGCAGGACCATGACCGGCTCGACGGCATTCTCTCCGAGGCCGCGCGACGCGAGGTCATGCCGCGTTTCCGCAAGCTGGCGCAGGGGGATGTTCGCGCAAAGTCTGCGCCCGGCGATCTCGTGACGGAAGCCGACGAGGCGGCGGAGCGCTTCATCTTCGCCGAGCTGGAGCGGGCTTTCCCCGGTGCGCTTCTCGTCGGCGAGGAGGCGGCGACGCGCGATCCGGCGGTGCTGAGCCGATTGGGCGATGCGGAACTCGCCTTCGTCATCGACCCGATCGACGGTACGCTGAACTATGCCTCCGACCTGCCGCTCTTCGCCGTGATGGCGGCGGCCATCGTCAAGGGGGAGACCGTGGCGGCGGTGATCCATGATCCCGTGCTCGACGACAGCGCGCTCGCCCTGCGGGGCGAAGGTGCCTGGCTACGTGGGCCCAGCGGCGAGGTTAGCGACCTGCGCGTCGGCGCTTCGCCCGCACCGTCGGCCATGAGCGGCATGGTGAGTTGGCAGTACTTTCCCGAGCCGCTGCGCCAGACGATACCCGGGCGGTTCCCGGCCTTCGCCAATGTCTCGTCGCTGCGCTGCTGCGGGCAGGAATACCGGCTCGCTGCCGCGGGGCGTTGCGATTTCCTGTTCTATGGCGTGCTGAACCCCTGGGACCATGCGCCGGGCGCGCTGCTCTACGGCGAGGCCGGCGGGCATGCCCGGCTGCTCGACGGCAGCGTCTATCGCCCGGATCGGCCGTCCACCGGCCTGCTCTGTGCGCCCGATGCGGAGAGCTGGCGACAGGTCAGGTCGATCCTGGCACCTTGATCGGGACGTCAGGCTGAAGGGCGCCCCGCCGCACCGTTCGCAGCAAATCCGATCGCTTCCAACGCGTTTCGACAGACCGTGCCTGCATCGGCGTCGGCCGGCACGCGCTTCCACGCGATCGTTCCGACGGAATGGCAGAGCTGGCCTGCAAGCACCTCCGGCGTCGCATCGGAGACGTCGCCCGTCCTCGCCCTGACACGCTGGAACAGCCGGTCGGGATCGACGTCGAGCCATACTCCTTGGAACGGCACGCCTGCCGAAATCGCGGCACTTTCGATGCGCAGGCGCTCTTCCGGCCGGTCGAAGACGGCGTCGGCGACCACGGCGTGCCCGCGCCCGGCGATGCGCGCGGCCCGACCGGCCAGTTCCGCGTAGACCGTTTCCGAGATGGCCGGCCGGTAGGCTTCGGCCGGCAGGCGGGTCTCGGCCGGTACCGCGAAGAGATGCTTGCGAATGCGGTCGCTGGCGAGGATGCGGGCGCCCGGAGCCGGGCCGACCGCCGGAGCCAGTGCTGCTGCGACCGTCGATTTGCCCGAGCCGGACAAGCCGCCGACCGCGATCAGTCTTGCGGGCTGTGGTCGCAGCAGTTCTTGCGCCAGCTCGAAATAGGCGATCGCTTCCTCCCGCCGGGTCGGTTCTGCGTCGTCGGCTTGCGCCTGCGTGGCGGAGACATGGGCGCGCACGGCTGCGCGCAGCGCCATCAGGAACGAGTTCAGCGGGAGTCCATCCTCCTCGTCGCCGGCGTCGAGATAGCGGTTTAAGACGAGATTGGCCTCGGCGCGGAGGTTGCGATGCCAGAGATCCATCAGCAGGAAGGCGATGTCGTAGAGGATGTCGGTCGTCGCCAAGGCCTCGTCGAATTCGAGGCAGTCGAACAGCGTCGGCTCGCCATCGACCAGGCAGATGTTGCGCAGGTGCAGGTCGCCATGGCAGCGGCGCACCTTGCCGGCGCGGGCACGGGCATCGAGCAGATGAGACAGGGCCGAAAGCCGGGCGCGAAATGCGGTTTGCAGGGCTGCTAGCTTCTCGGCCGGGAAGATGTCTGTCGTGGCGAAGGCGCGCTCGTTGATGTCGAGCACGGCGGCGATGCGGCTGCTGCCGCTTTCGGAAAGGTCAGGCTGGGCGTCGGCATGAAAGGCGGCGATCCGGCCTGCGAGCCGCGTCAGCACGGGCTTCTCGATAGCGCCCCGGGTGGCGAGACGCTCCAGGAGGCCGTCCTCGTCGAAGCGGACCATCTCGACGACGGCATCGACCAGCGCGCCATCGCCGTCCAGGGCGAGGCGGCCATCGGCCTCGCGCGTGATCCGGTGGACTGCCTTGTAGAGTCCCGGTGCGGTGCGGCGGTTGAGCTCCAGCTCCCGTTCGCAAGCGGCGAGGCGCAGCTCCGGCGTCGAGAAATCGACATAGCCGAGGCGGACGCCCCGCTTCAGCTTGATCGCATGCGGGCCGGACAGGATCACGAGCGAGATATGCGTCTCGACGAGTTGCGGAGCCACCGACGGACCGCCGAAACCGGCTTCCGACATGAGAAAGGCGATCACCTGGTCCTGGTTTGCCGTCGGCATCATCACTCCTTTTCGGCGCGGCGATGCAGCCACCATCGCCGCGGCTGTCCGGTCGCACCTTGATCTCGCTCAGGCGTTCGCCGAGAGGCGCCCACCATGCGCCGGTCGTCGCGCGAGGCGAGGAACGACAATCAACCGTCATTGACCTTCATCAAAGCGGCGAGCAGACGGCCGGGTCATTCTGCCGGCTCCGAGAGAACTCAGGAGGGACGTCATGTCGGCAGACAAGCAGACTACGAAGCCCAGCACGGAGACGCTGGCCACTTTCGGCCCGGCCGCGGTCATGGCGGGGCTTGATATCTGGAAGGCCCAGCCGGTGGCTCTGGCAGCCTATTTCGGAGACATTCTGAAGGGGGCGGAAACGCAAATGCGGCGGCACGCCGATTTCCTCGGCCAGTTGTCGCGCTGCAAGGACCTGCCGGAGGCGATCGGCGTCCAGGCCGGTTTCGTCCAGGATGTCTGGACCGAAGGGGCGCGGCAGATGCAGGATGCGCTGCAGGCCGTGCGGAAGGGTTCGCTGCCGTCAGCGGATTCCTGAGCAGCATCTGCCGGCCGCCCGGCGCGAGCGCTTCTGCGCCACCGTAGGAAAGGGGTGACGCATGAAGCGTTTTCGGCCGGGCTTGTTCGTGGCGATCCTCGCCGTGGCGGCCGTCGGGGGGTATTTCGCCTGGCAGAAGCTGCGCGCTTCGGACCTGCCGGAGGGCTTCGCCAGCGGCAACGGCCGGATCGAGGCCGTCGAGATCGACATCGCGACCAAGGCCGCCGGACGGATCAGCGAGATACTGGTCGACGAGGGTGATTTCATCACCGCCGGCCAGGTCATCGCGCGGATGGACACCGACCAGCTCCAGGCCCAGCGTCGTGAGGCCGAGGCGCAGCTCCAGGGCGCGCTGATCAATGTCGAGACGGCCAAGAGCGTCGTGACCCAGCGCCAGGCCGAGCGCGAATCCGCGAGCGCGGTGCTGGCCCAGCGCGAGGCGGAGCACGATGCCGCCAGGCGGCGGCTGGCGCGCACCGAACAGCTTGCGGATCGCGGCAATGCCCCGGAGCAGACGCGCGACGACGACCGCGCCAGGGCGGAAAGCGCCAAGGCCGCCGTCGGCGCGGCGAAGGCGCAGATCGCCGCGACCGAAGCCGCCATCGGCGCTGCGAAGTCCCAGGTGGTCGGTGCGGAGGCGAGCGTCGTGGCGGCCAAGGCGACGATCGAGCGCATCGACGCCGATCTGAACGACAGTGTCTTGAAGGCGCCGCGCGAGGGCCGGGTCCAGTATCGCGTGGCGCAGCCGGGCGAGGTGCTCTCCGCCGGCGGGCGGGTGCTGAACCTCGTCGATCTCGTCGACGTCTACATGACCTTCTTCCTGCCGACGGAGCAGGCGGGGCGGGTCGCGCTCGGCGCCGAGGCCCGTATCGTGCTGGATGCGGCGCCGCGCTATGTCATTCCCGCGAAGATCTCGCTCGTCGCGGATGTCGCGCAGTTCACGCCGAAGACGGTCGAGACGGCGGTGGAGCGTCAGAAGCTGATGTTCCGGCTCAAGGCCCGGATCGCGCCGGAGCTGCTGCGCAAATACATCCAGCAGGTGAAGACGGGGCTGCCGGGCGTCGCCTATGTCAGGCTCGATCCAAAGGCCGAGTGGCCGGCGCGCCTGCAGGCCGGCCCCGCGCCATGACCGCGCCGGATGACGCTTCCTCCGGGCGTCCTGCGATACGCTTGCGGGATGTCGGCCTGAGCTATGGGCGCACGCGCGCCCTCGACGGCGTCACGCTCGACATTCCCGCTGGTGGCGTCACCGGGCTGATTGGCCCGGACGGCGTCGGCAAGTCGAGCCTGCTCTCGCTGATCTGCGGTGCGCGCGCCGTCCAGCAGGGCCGCGTCGAGGTGCTGGGTGGTGACATGGCCGATGCCGCGCATCGCGGCGCGATCTGCCCGCTCGTCGCCTATATGCCGCAGGGCCTGGGCAAGAACCTTTATCCGACGCTGTCGGTCTTCGAGAATGTCGACTTCTTCGGCCGCCTTTTCGGCCATGCCAGGCATGAGCGCGAGCGGCGGATCGCCGAGCTGCTCGAGAGCACGGGCCTCGCTCCATTCGCGGACCGGCCAGCGGGCAAGCTCTCCGGCGGCATGAAGCAGAAGCTCGGCCTGTGCTGTGCGCTGATCCATGACCCGGACCTTCTGATCCTCGACGAGCCCACCACCGGGGTCGACCCGCTGTCGCGCCGGCAGTTCTGGGATCTGATCGACTCCATCCGTGCGCAGCGGCCGAGCATGAGCGTGCTCGTGGCGACCGCCTACATGGAAGAGGCGGCCCGTTTCGACCGGCTGCTGGCGATGGATGCCGGGCGCGTGCTCGCCATCGGCTCTCCGGCCGAGCTGCTGGCGCAGACGGGTACGGAAACACTCGACGACGCCTTCATCGCCCTGCTGCCCGAAGAGCAGCGAAGGCGGCATCACCCGGTCGTGATCCCGCCGCGGGATACCAGCCGCGACGGGACGCTGGCGATCGAGGCGCGCGGGCTGACGATGCGCTTCGGCGATTTCGTCGCGGTCGACGACGTCAATCTCAGCATCCCACGCGGCGAGATCTTCGGCTTCCTCGGCTCGAATGGCTGCGGCAAGACGACGACCATGAAGATGCTCACCGGCCTGCTCGACGCCAGCGCGGGCAGCGCCAGCCTCTTCGGCCACCCGGTCGATCCGCGCGACATCGAGACAAGGCGTCGCGTCGGCTACATGTCGCAGTCCTTCTCGCTCTATGCGGAGCTGACCGTCCGGCAGAATCTCGAGCTTCATGCCCGGCTGTTCCAGATGCCGGAAGCCAGGGTCGGCGGCCGGGTCACCGAGATGGCGGAGCGCTTCGATCTCGCCGGGGTGATGGACGAGCTGCCCGAATCCCTGCCACTCGGCATCCGGCAGCGACTCTCGCTGGCGGTCGCGATGGTGCATGGGCCTGAGATGCTGATCCTCGACGAACCGACCTCCGGCGTCGACCCGATCGCCCGCGACATTCTCTGGCAGAGCCTTGTCGATCTCTCGCGCAAGGACGGCGTGACGATCTTCATCTCGACGCATTTCATGAACGAGGCCGAGCGCTGCGACCGGATCTCGCTGATGCATGCCGGCAAGGTGCTGGTCAGCGACACGCCGGCCGGAATCGTAGCCCGCCGGGGCAGCGCCAATCTCGAGGACGCCTTCGTCGCCTATCTCCAGGAAGCGATCGGCGACCAGCCGCAGCAGAGCGCTCCGCCAGTCGAGCTGGCGCGCCCCGTCGCCCACGGTCCAAGCGTGGCGCCCGCGAGCACACGCTACTTCCTCGACCGGCGCCGGATGCTCAGCTACACGCGCCGCGAGGCGCTCGAACTCAGCCGCGACCCGATCCGCGCCACGCTGGCGCTGGTCGGCAGCCTGATCCTGATGTTCGTGATGGGCTACGGCATCAATCTCGACGTCGAGAACCTCAGCTTCGCCGTGCTCGACAACGACCAGAGCACGGTCAGCCAGAACTATGCGCTGAACATCTCCGGCTCGCGCTACTTCACCCGGAAGCCGCCGATCACCGACTATGACGATCTCGACCGGAGGATGCGCGCGGGCGAGATCAGCCTGGCGATCGAGATCCCGCCCAATTTCGGCCGCGACATCGCGCGTGGCCGCAATGTGCAGGTCGCGGCCTGGATCGATGGCGCCATGCCGACGCGGGCCGAGACGATCCAGGGCTATGTCCAGGGCATTCACGCCCACTGGCTGACCGAGAAGGCGCGCGAGATCCTCGGCAAGCAGGCCTCGCCGGGCAGTTTCACCCTGGAGACCCGCTTCCGCTACAACCCCAATATCGAGAGCCTCGTTGCGATGGTGCCGGCGGTGATCCCGCTCTTGCTGATGCTGATCCCGGCCATGCTCGCAGCCCTCAGCGTCGTGCGCGAGAAGGAACTGGGCTCGATCGTCAATCTCTACGTCACGCCGGTGACGCGGCTGGAATTCCTGCTCGGCAAGCAATTGCCCTATATCGCGCTCGGCATGCTGAACTTCCTGCTGCTGACGGCCGGCGCGGTCTTCCTCTTCGGCGTGCCGTTCACCGGCAGCTTCCTGGCGCTGAGCTGTGCCGCCCTGATCTATGTGACGGCGTCGACCGGGCTCGGCCTGCTGATCTCGACCTTCATGAGCAGCCAGATCGCGGCGATCTTCGGCACGACCATCCTGACGCTGCTGCCGGCGACGCAGTATTCCGGCATGATCGACCCCGTCTCGTCGCTGCAGGGCGCCGGCGCCGTCATCGGCCAGATCTATCCGGCCACGCATTTCATGACGATCGCCCGGGCGACATTCTCCAAGGCACTGGGCTTCGAGAGCCTCGGCGGCTCCTTCCTGCCGCTGCTGATCGCGGTGCCCGTCCTGCTCGGGACGAGCGCACTGCTGCTGCGCAAGCAGGCGAGCTGAGCGATGCGCCTCGCCAACATCCTGAATCTCGGCGTCAAGGAACTGCGCGGCCTGTGGCGCGACCGGGCGATGCTGGTGCTGATCGTCTACGCCTTCACGGTGGCGATCTATGCCGGCTCGCGCGCCATGCCCGAGACGCTGAACAAGGCGCCGATCGCCATCGTCGACGAGGATCGTTCGCCGCTTTCGACGCGGCTGATCTCGGCCTTCCAGCTGCCCTATTTCAAGAATCCGGAGGTGATCACCGCCGCCGAGATGGACCGGCGCATGGATGCCGGCATCGACACCTTCGCCCTCGACATTCCCCCGCAATTCCAGCGCGACCTCCTCGCCGGCAAGACGCCGACGCTGCAGCTCAATGTCGACGCGACCCGAATGACCCAGGCCTTCAGCGGCTCGGGCTATGTCCAGAGCATCGTCACCGGCGAGATCACCGAATTCAGCCGGCGCCATCGCGTCAACGAGCCCGCCCAGGTCGACCTCGTTCTGCGCGCCCGCTTCAACCCCGAGCTGAACCGGATCTGGTTCGGCGCGATCATGAACGTCGTCAACAGCATCACCATGCTCTCCATCGTGCTGACCGGCGCGGCGCTGATCCGCGAACGCGAGCACGGCACGATCGAGCATCTGCTGGTGATGCCGATCACCCCGGCCGAGATCATGATCAGCAAGGTCTGGTCGATGGCGCTGGTCGTGCTGGTGGCGACGGCGGTCTGCCTCGCCATCGTCGTGCAGGGCCTGCTCGCGGTGCCGATCGAGGGCTCTGTGCCGCTCTTCCTCGCGGGAGTGGCGTTCCTGCTCTTCGCGACCACGTCGATGGGCATCGTGATCGCGACGCTGACCGGCTCGATGCCGCAGTTCGGGCTGATGATGATCCTCATCCTGATCCCGCTGCAGATGCTTTCGGGCGGCATGACGCCGCGCGAAAGCATGCCGGAGCTGGTGCAGACCATCATGCTGGCCGCGCCGAACACGCATTTCGTGATCCTGGCGCAGGCCGTGCTCTATCGGGGCGCGGGGCTCGATGTCGTCTGGCCGCAGATGCTCGCGATGGCCGGAATCGGTGCGGTCTTCTTCGTCCTCGCGCTCGGCCGGTTCCGGGAATCGCTGAAGTAGACGGCGGCGCGATGCCGGGCGCCGGATGGGAGGGCCGAGGGCCGACCCCCGCCCTGTCAAAGCTCTTGATGTCCGGCAGCGTTGGAGCCAGCCTCGAACAGGGTTGCTGCCTGCCGCGATTGCGTATGATACGGGAGCGGCGAGCCAACGGGAAACGCCGCGAGGAACTGCGCATGAACGATGCCTTCATCTGCGACTACGTCCGCACGCCGATCGGGCGTTTCGGCGGCTCCCTGTCCTCGGTGCGGGCGGATGATCTCGGGGCGGTGCCGCTGAAGGCGCTGCTCGCGCGCCTTGCCGGGCTCGATTGGGAGGCCGTGGACGAGGTGATCTTCGGCTGCGCCAACCAGGCCGGCGAGGATAACCGCAATGTCGCGCGCATGTCGCTTCTGCTCGCCGGATTGCCGCTCTCCGTCCCCGGCACGACGATCAACCGGCTCTGCGGCTCGGGGATGGATGCGGTCATCACCGCGGCGCGTGCGATCAAGGCCGGCGAGGCCGATCTCGTCATCGCCGGCGGCGTCGAGAGCATGTCGCGGGCGCCCTTCGTCATGCCCAAGGCCGACAGCGCCTTCTCGCGCCATGCCGAGATCCACGACACGACCATCGGCTGGCGCTTCGTCAACCCGCTGATGAAGCAGCAATACGGCGTCGATTCCATGCCGGAGACCGGCGAGAACGTCGCCGCCGACTACAAGGTCTCGCGCGAGGACCAGGACGCCTTCGCCCTGCGCTCGCAGCTCAAGGCGGTCGCCGCGCAGCAGAATGGCCGCCTCGGACGCGAGATCGTTCCGGTCGCGATTCCGCAGCGCAAGGGCGATCCCGTTCGCGTCGAGGCCGACGAGCATCCGCGTGGCGACACCACACTGGAGAAGCTCGCCAAGCTCGGGACGCCGTTCCGCAAGGAGGGTGGGACGGTCACCGCCGGCAACGCCTCTGGCGTGAATGACGGTGCGGCCGCGCTGATCGTCGCGTCCGAGGCCGCGATCAGGCGCCATGGCCTGACGCCGCTGGCGCGCGTCGTCGCCGGCGCGACCGCCGGCGTACCGCCGCGCGTCATGGGGATCGGGCCCGTCCCGGCGACGCGCCGGCTTTGCGAAAGGACCGGGCTGAAGCCCTCCGATTTCGAGGTGGTCGAACTGAACGAGGCCTTCGCCTCGCAGGGCATCGCCGTGCTGCGCGAACTCGGCATCCCGGAGGATGCGGATTTCGTCAACCCGAATGGCGGGGCGATCGCGCTCGGCCATCCGCTCGGCATGTCGGGTGCCCGCATCGCCGGCACCGCGGCGCTGGAGCTTGCGCTGACCGGAAAGAAGCGCGCGCTCGCCACCATGTGCATCGGCGTCGGCCAGGGCATCGCGATCGGGCTGGAACGAGTCTGACGCATCAGGCTAGTCTGCCTTCCAGCGGACTTGCCAAAATCACGAGGGATGGATGACGAACAAGATCTATGAGGGTCCAAAGGCTGCCCTTGACGGGCTGCTCTTGGACGGCATGACGATCATGTCCGGTGGCTTTGGCCTCTCGGGCAATCCGGAGAGCCTGATTCCGGAAATTCGGGATTCCGGCGTGAAGAACCTGACGGTGATCTCCAACAATGCCGGAGCCGACGGATTCGGGCTGTGGATGCTGCTGCAGACCCGCCAGATCAGGAAGATGATCGCGTCCTATGTCGGCGAGAACAAGCTGTTCGAGCAGCAATACCTCGCCGGCGAGCTCGAACTCGAGCTCAACCCGCAGGGCACGCTGGCCGAGCGCATCCGCGCCGGCGGCGCCGGCATCCCGGCCTTCTACACGAGGACCGGCGTCGGCACGGTCGTGGCCGAGGGCAAGCCGGTCGAGGAGTTCGAAGGACAGCTCTATGTCCGCGAGACCTGGCTGCGCGCCGACCTCGCCATCGTCAAGGCCTGGAAGGCCGACACGGCCGGCAACCTCGTCTATCGAAAGACCGCGCGGAACTTCAACCCGAACATGGCGACGGCCGGCAAGGTGACGGTCGCCGAGGTCGAGGAGATCGTGCCGGTCGGTTCGCTCGATCCGGAAGCGATCCACACGCCCGGCATCTATGTCGACCGCATCATCAAGAGCACGATCAACGAGAAGCGCATCGAGAAGCTGACCGAGCGCAAGAGGGAGGCAGCCTGATGGCCTGGACCCGCGAAGAGGTCGCCGCGCGCGCGGCCAAGGAGCTGAAGGACGGCTACTACGTCAATCTCGGTATCGGCATCCCGACGCTGGTTGCGAACTACATTCCCGAGGGCGTCGACGTGACGCTGCAATCGGAGAACGGCCTGCTCGGCATCGGCCCCTTTCCCTATGAGGGCGAGGCCGACCCCGATCTGATCAATGCCGGCAAGCAGACCATCACGATCCTGCCGAGCTCGAGCTTCTTCTCCTCGGCCGACTCTTTCGCGATGATCCGCGGCGGGCATATCGACCTGACCATTCTCGGCGCCATGGAAGTGGCCGCCAATGGCGACATCGCCAACTGGACCATCCCCGGCAAGATGGTGAAGGGCATGGGCGGCGCGATGGATCTCGTCGCAGGCGTCAAGAAGGTCATCGTCGTGATGGACCACGCCAACAAGCATGGCGAGTCCAAGGTTCTGGAGCGCTGCACCCTGCCGCTGACCGGGGCCGGCGTCGTCGATCTGATCATCACCGATCTCTGCGTCATGGCCTGCGACAAGGTCAAAGGCGGGCTGACGCTGATCGAGCTCGCGCCGGGCGTCGACCTCGCCGAGGTCAAGGCCAAGACGGGCGCACCCTTCGCGGTCGCCGCCGCACTGAGCGATCGGGCGGCCTGACGCGGAGGCGTCGCCGCATCCGCGTCAGGAGCGGCGATCCATCCTGCTCATGACGCGACCGAGCCGGCCGTTCGGCTTGTCGCCGGTCGGACCGGAACTGCCGGCGTGCGGTTCGCGCGCCGGCACCATGT
>DATDBB010000125.1:0-3957 GCA_036525085.1 Allobosea sp. | reverse complement strand
CGGTCTCTCCGCGAACCTGGGTGAGGCCGGGCATTTCCGACCCGAGCACGAAGCCGCTGACGCCGCCGGCCACTTGGGCGAGCATGGCGTAGTGCAGGATGAAGCGGCGGTAGCTCCACTCGTCCGGGCTGGCGCATGCGACGTCCTCGTCGACTGCCGACATGTCGGCAGCAGAGACCGTGCCGAGGAAGGCCGCGACCTGCTCCTCGGCAGCCGCAGTCCCATCGACGCTGCCAGGGCTATCGGGTGCCGGCGCGCTGGTGATGCGGCCGCGCCAGGGATAATGCGGCTGGCCGGCGGTTCCGGTCACCGGGTCGGGTAGGGCATTGCCGGCCGGGATGTCCATCATCACGAACGGGTAGAGCACGACATCGAGGCCGTAATCGTCGCGCAGGCGCCGGATCAGCCTGATCACGCTCGCATCCGAGGGCGTCCCGCCGAAGGCCGGCCGTCCGCCGACCTGGCTAACCACGCGCGCCGTCATGCGGTCCAGCCCCGCGACCGACCACTCCGCCCCCGTCGTCGGCTTGTGGGAGAGTTCGACGCGCGGGGCGAGCGTGCAGGAGCCGGCCCGCAGATCGTCCCCGAACCAGGCGACGACGAGCGAGACCCGCCGCAGGCTGGGGCAGAGCGCGACGAGGTGGCCGAGCGCCGTGTCCACGTCGGAGCCGCCATAAAGCTGGTGGCGGCTGAGGCTCTCGGTAGCGCCCGGCTCCGGCTCGTGGCTGACCGCGCGCATCTCGTAGACGAATTCGCTGGCGCCAGGGATCAGCGTCACGGCCCGGATCATCTGGTTGAGGCCATCGACGGCGCGCACGACCTCGAAGGCGAATTGCGGCACGCGGTTGCCGTAGTCGGCCAGCGGGAAGCGCTCGAACACGACATAGGCGAGGCCGCGATAGGCCGGAGCCGCACCGGCTTCCTTGGCGACGATCAGGGGATCCGGCTCCTGCCCCTCGTGGCCGTGATGAACGCGCATGCTGACCGTCGTGACATCCAGCTCGCGACCATCGACCCAGATGCGCCGGACGAAGGCGATCGGCCCCTCGCACAGCCCGATCGCGAGATTGGCGTAGTAGCTATAGGTCGTCTCGACCGTCTTTTGCTTCGGACTGCCCTTGCCGCCGCTCTTGGTGCGGGTGACGGAGACCTTGATCTCCTCCTCGAAGCGCGTCGCCCAGATCAGCTGCCCGCCGATGCGGGCGCGGCCATAGACGCGCGGGATCGCCGCGCCCTCGCTGGAGGCCAAGCCGTCGATCTCGGTCAGGCGCGGCCCCTCGATCCTGCGGGTGCCACCCGAGCCGCCGAGCAGCGACTGGTCGAGGCTGGCGCCGGCGATGCCGCCGACCGCCTGACCGATCACGGCCCCGATCGGCCCGCCCAGCGCCGTGCCGAGCGCACTGCCCGCGACCTGCAGAAGAAGCGTCGCCATCAGTCGGTAACCTCCGGAAAGGAAAAGGCGTGGCTCTGATGCCGCCGCCACCAGGGCGAGAACGCGACTTCGCTGACCTGCGCTCCATCATGGGCGTGGATGATCGCATCCGGCGTGGTGAGGATGGCGCAGTGCTTGGCGGGGAGATGGCCGCGCCAGCGAAACAGCAGGACATCGCCCGGCCTCTCCGACCCAGGCGCGATCGGCAGCAGATGGCGTAGCGCCGCCTCCGCCAGGGTCTCCACGCCCAGGCTTTCCGCCCAGCTTTGCGAGTAAGGGGGCGGCGCTTCCGGCTCGTCGCCATAGAGGTCGCGCCAGACGCCGCGCACCAGCCCGAGGCAATCGCAGCCGACGCCCCGGAGCGAAGCCTGATGATGATAGGGCGTGCCGAGCCAGTGCCGGGCCGCCGCGACGATGTCGGCCCGCGACACGGCAGCGCTCATTGGAACAGGCTCCCGCCGTCGAGCACGCCGTCGCCCGGCCTGACGCCGCCAATGATGAAGTCGTTGCCGGGGATATGCGGGAAGCCGCGGAAGTTGATGCCATTCCCGAACTTCGCCCGGCATGTGGCGAAGCTCTTGTCGCAGCCGGGGGAGATCGTGAAGGCATCGCCCGCCACGATCGGCGCCGGCGGCGCCTGCCAGAGCAGAAGCGAGACGAGCCCGCCCGCCGCGCCATGGCGCTTCACCTCGGTCGCGAAGCCGATATTGGCCCCGCTCGTGAAGATCAGGCGGCCGCCGGTGAAGTGCCCGTCGGCGAAGCCTGCGAGCGCCGGCGCGGTCAGGCCAAGGCGGCCATCGCTCGAAGCGACGCTCGCGGTGATCGTCGCCAGGGCGACGCCGCAGCGCGCATCGCCGAGATCGGCCGAGCAGGAGCGCATATAGAGCCGGCCACGCTCCTCGTCGAAGGCCTTGGCGAGCCCCCTCACCTCGGCGGTGAAGCCATGGTCGCCACGCCGGATCTCCCCGACAAAGCCGGTCTCCAGCAGGATGCGCTGCGAAACGTCGGCCCAGTTCACCAGCCAGATCGAGACGCGAGCATCGTCATAGAGCCCGCGCGCCAGATCGGCCTCGTTGAGCCCGGCCGCGAGCAGCGCCCCCGAAACCTCGCCGCCACCGATTGCAAAGCCGAGTTCGGCAGCGCTCTCGGCGGCCTCCAGCCCCGTCGCGGCCGCGAAGGCGATGCCGTCGAAGGAGATCGGCCCGTCATGATCGGTGAAGCCGAGCACAGCGCCGTCGCGGCGCGTCAGGCTCCAGCAGCGACAGAGCGTCGTCGCGCCTTGGGCGAGGTGGTCGGCCAGGGCTTCGGGAATCTCACGCATCGCAATGTCCTTCCGGGAGGTGTCGCCTCAGGGCATGATCTCGACGATCGGGATCTTGGGGATCTCGCCGGCCTCGAAGGCCGAGAGGTCGACCTCGATCGCGTCGATGTCGAAGCGCACCGGCACGTCGAAGAGGAAACCGGCGGTGAGCACGGCTCCCGGCACCGGCACATGTCCGGCCGCAAAGGTGACGAGGCCGTTCGTCGCGTCGCAGGAGACATCGCCGGGCTGCTCGGCCACGACGCCGTCGACCGCGATCAGCACTTCGCCCGCCAAGGGCTTGGTGATCGGCCGGCGATAGCTCGCCGCGCCCGAGCCATACTGCTTGCCGAGCTGGAAGGTCGCCGTGACGCCGTCGCCGGTGCCGAGCGGCTGGTCGGTCGAGGCGGGCGCCTGCGACGGCGGACAGCTCTTCCAGTCGAGCCGGTCGCGCCAGCGGAAGCCGTAGAGTCGCCCCCGCCTTTCCTCGAAGAAGGCGATGACGGCCGCCAGCGCGTCGAGCGTGCGGATACCGAGGCCGGCATCGTAGCGCCGGCGCGAATGGGCCCAGCGGCTGTTGCGGACCTCGCTACCCGAAGCGAGCGTCACGATCTGCGTCAGGCGTTCGGGCCCGCCGCGGGCGCCGCGCGCGATGTCCGTCGGGAAGCGAATCTCGTGGAAGTCGGTCATGGCCTCGTCCTCCGTCACAGCGCGCGGCCGCCGCGCGCGACTGCGCGGGCGATCGCGGCCGGGACCTGTGCCTCCGAGCGGCGGAAGCTGTCGGCGTCGGGCGTCGAGACCTGCACGACCACGCTGAGCGGGCGCCGCGCCTCACCCGAAGAACGCACGCCGAGCCGGCCATCGGCGCCGCGCGACAGCGGCAGGATCGCCTCGGCGCCGCGCTCGCCCATGAGCCCGAGCCCGCGTCCGAGCGGGAAATAGGCGGGCGAGGCGATGACGCCGCCATCGGCGAAGGGCGCGACCGGAACGCCACCTCCGCCACCGAGCCCGCCCAGGTTGAAGCCACCGCCGAACAAGCCCGTCAGGCTCTTCACCCCGGTTCCGAGCAGGCTCGACAGGCTGTTCTGCAGCGGCTTCAGCGCCGATTTCAGCAGGGTCTCGGTGATCGAGCGGCCGACGCTGCGCAGCACATCCTCGAAGCGCTTGCCCTCGACGATGCCCTTGGCGAAGGCGTTGGTGATCGACTTGCCGAAGCTCTCGGCCG
>DATDBB010000124.1:0-17137 GCA_036525085.1 Allobosea sp. | reverse complement strand
AAGCCGTCCTTCGCCACGGCCTTCAGGCGGTTGGTGCGGCCGACGAAGCTGGCCACGAAGGCAGTCTTCGGACGCTCATAGAGATCGACCGGCGTGCCGAGCTGTTCGAGCCGGCCCTGGTTCATCACCACGACCTTGTCGCACATGGTCAGGGCTTCGCTCTGGTCATGCGTCACGAAGATCGCGGTGATGCCAAGCCGCTGCTGGATGTCGCGGATCTCGTTGCGCATCTCGTCGCGCAGCTTGGCGTCGAGATTGGAGAGCGGCTCGTCGAAGAGCAGGATGGACGGGCGGATCACCAGGGCGCGCGCCAGCGCCACGCGCTGCTGCTGCCCGCCCGAAAGCTGCGCCGGCCGGTGCTCCTCCTTGCCGGTGAGATGCACCAGCGCGATCGCTTCCTTCACGCGCCGGGCGATCTCGTCCTTCGGCACCTTCCGCATTTCCAGGCCGAAGGCGACGTTCTTCGCCACGCTCATATGCGGAAACAGCGCATAGCTCTGGAAGACCAGGCCCATATCGCGGCGATGCGTCTGGACCGTGGTGAGGTCCTGCCCGCCGACGACGATCTGGCCCGAGGTCGCCGGCACGAGGCCGGCGATCATGCGAAGCGAGGTCGTCTTGCCGCAGCCCGAAGGCCCAAGAAACGCGACGAGCTCGCCCCTGGGAACCTCGAGATCGAAGTTGTCGACCGCCGTGAAGCCGGCATAGCGCTTGGTCAGCCCCCGGATGGAGAGAAAGCCCTGGCCCTGTGCCATGCTGGGATCGCTCATGACGGTCTTTCCTTCCCGGCTCAGCGGCTCAGCGGGATCACCTTGCGGCGCCACTGCTCCATGATCGGCTCGCGCACCTTGGCGAGGGCGATCCAGTCGATCGGGATGACCTTGTCCATCGACTTGACCGCGGTGCGGGCGATCGCGGCCTCCGAGATCTGCGCCTTGGCGTTGGTCGGGGCGTAGAACATGCTCTCGGTGAAGGCCTTCTGCGCCTCGGGGCTGAGCGCGTAGTCGATGAACTTGGCGCCGGCATCCTTGCCCGGGCCGCCCGCGACATAGTTGATCGTGTTGATCTGGAAGGCCGAACCCTCGACCGGCAGCACGGCCTTGAGCTTGCCGTTCGAGATGTCGGTGTTGACCTGCGCGCGGGCGTTCCAGCCGGCGCCGATCGTCGCCTGTCCCGAGATGATGGTGACGTAGACCTCGGGCTTGGGCTCCCAGGTCTGGACGTTGGGGGCGATCTCGCCCAGCGCCGCGATGCCCTTGTCGACGCTCTTGAGGTAGTCGGTGCCGCCGCGGGCCTTGTCCATGATCAGGACGAGCGACAGGCCCTGGATGTCGGGCATGCCGGGGATTGCGACCTTGCCCTTGAACTCCGGCTTGGTGAAATCCATCCAGCTCTTGGGAGCTTCCTTCACCAACTCGCTGTTGTAGAGCATGACGAGGTTGTCGAAGGTCACCGCGACGCCGTCGACATCGGGGATGCGGGCGTTCGGATAGAGATCGGCGACGTTCTTCGAGACCTTGTCGTCGATCTTGGTGAGCAGCTTCTCGTCGGTCGCGGCCTTCGAGACCGAGACGTCCATGATCACGACGTCGGCCTGGGGCGCCGCCTTCTGGGCGCGCAGATTGCCGAGCATCTGGGCCGAGTTCGGCATCGGGAAGTATTCGATCTTGATGCCGGGATTGGCCTTCATGAAGGGCTCGATCACGGCCTTGGTGTAGCGCTCCTGGAACAGGCCGGAATAGGCCATGACCGTGACGGTCTGCTGCTGGGCGAGCGCGCCCTGCGCGCTCAGGCCCGTGGCGAGCGCCAAGGCGACGGCGAGCTTGGTGGATGTCTGCATGGTCTATCCCCTCTGTTGTTGCGCGAGCGGTGCTCCGCCCGTCGTCAGGCCTGGTCGATTGATTCCGTCACTCAGGACTTGGCGAGCTTGCCCTCCACCAGCGCCGTCGCGCCGGAGATGTCGGGCAGCTTCTCGCCCTTGCGCAGGCGCTCCAGCAGCACGAGTTCGTTCTGCTGCATCTCGATCGCCTTGCGGGCATAGGCCTCCGCCGTCGCCGCCTTCAGCACCACGACGCCGCTCTCGTCGCAGAGCACCGCGTCGCCGGGCTCGATCGTCTGGCCGCCGACGCTGACGGGCACGTTAATCGCACCTTCCGTGCCAAGGATCTTGGTGGTGATCGGCGAGGGGCCGCGGCACCACATCGGCATGTCGGTCTTGACGATCTCCGAGAAGTCCGTGGCCGGGCCGTCGATCACGCCCGCCGCGACGCCGGCATTCTTCATCGCATGGGTGACGACGCCACCCCAGCAGGCATGCTTGGTGTCGCCGCAACGGTCGATCACGACGATGTCGCCGGGGCGCACCATCTTGGTCAGGTAGTGCAGCGCGGTCGAATCCGCGTGGGGGATGCGGATCGTGACGGCCGTGCCGGCGATGCGCTTGGTCGGCAGCACGGCCTTGATCTCGCGATCGACGAAGCCGGAATGTAGGACATGGCCGATGGTCGCCACCTCGCATTGCTGCAGCAGGGAAACCAACTCGCCGGAGATCTGCGCCGGCATGGGATTGACGATGAACATTGATGGGGTCCCGATCAGGCGATGACGTGGTGATTGGCGACCGGAACCGCCGCGCGGACCTTCGCCGTGTAGTCGAAATCGAGCCGGCCGCTGGTCGTGCCGACGCCGTCCGAGGCCTGCGCGGTGACGTGGCCCCAGGGGTTGATCACCATGGAATGGCCGTAGCAGGCGTTCTTGCCCTGGGCGTGCGTGCCGGTCTGGCCGGTGGCGAGGAACCAGGTCTGCGTCTCGCAAGCCCGCGCCCTGGCCAGCAATTCCCAATGGTCCTTGCCCGTCATCAGCGTGAAGGCGGCGGGCAGGACGATGACGTCCGCGCCGGCGTCGCGCAGCTTTCTGAACAGTTCCGGGAAGCGGATGTCGTAGCAGATAGCACAGCCGACGGTGGTCTCGCCGACCTTGTAGGTGACCACGTCTTTGCCGCGCGAAACCATGTTGGACTCGCGGTAGCTGACGCCGCCGGGCGCATCGACGTCGAAGAGATGGATCTTGCGGTAATGCGCGATTGGCTTGCCGTCGGGCCCGAAGACGATGGTCGCGTTGAAATAGTCGTCGCCATCGCGCTCGGCGACGCTGCCGGCATGGATGGTGACGCCGTGCTTCTCCGCCAGCCCCGACATCAGCCGATAGCTCTCGCCGTTGGGGAAGGTCTCGGCGCTTTCGCGCATCGCGGCCGCGCTGCCATCGAGGAAGGCGTAGTACTCGGGCAGGACGATGAGATCGGGCCGGTCCTCGACGACGACCTTCTCGACCATGGCCCGGGCCGTCTTCAGGTTCGCGGACTTGTCGTCCTGCGAGTTCATCTGGATGAGTGAGACCTTCACCGGCGTTCTCCCTGCGGACTGCCGCGCAGAAGATCAAAGGTGCCACGGCCCGGCAAACGCGAAATTCTTGTTCGCTCCGACAAGAATTGCTTATGACAGCGCCGTGACCAGCCGCTGCCGCTTATTGGGGCAGCGTGCCAAGCCGCGCCGCCGGGATCAGGACGCTGCGATTTCCGCTGCCATGTCGGCGATCAGGGCCGGCAGGGTGTTGCCGGGGTTGTCGTTGAAGACGGCGTGGAAATGCAGCGGCGGCAGCTTTGGCTCGACATCGAGCACATGCAGCTCGCCCGTATCGAGGAATTCCTGGACCACGACCCGCGGCAGGATGGCGACGCCGACGCCGTCGCGGATCAGCCGGGTGATGGTGGCGAGCGAATTCGAGTTGAACACCCGCACCGTCTCGGGATCGATGCCGGACGACTCGATCGCGCGCAGCACGGATTGATGCGGCTGCGAGCCCTTCGAATAGGCAAAGATCGGATAAGCGGTGAGATCGGCGATGGCGAGCCGGCCGGGCTTGAGCGTGAGCTTCGGCGACCCGATCCAGAGACAGTCGAAGACGCAGAGCTCGATGTTGCGAATATGCGGCGCGACCACCGGCCCCATGATCAGGCCGAGATCGATCTGCCCGTCCTGGATTTGCCGGGCGAGGTTCAGGCTGGTGTCGACGTTCAGGTCTACAGCGACATTCGGATAGGTCTCCTTCACCCGCTCGATCAGGCGCGGCAGCCAAGCATAGACGACGGAATCGACCGTGCCGATCAGCACCGTCCCGCGGACCTGGCCGGCATCGGCGATCGAGCGCTCGAGTTCGGCGACCATCCGCATGATCGCCTCGGCCTGGGGCAGGGCGCGCTGGCCATGCGGCGTCAGCCCGACATTGCGCAGGTCGCGCTCGAACAGGCGCACGCCGAGTTCACGCTCCAGCGTCGCGATGCGGTTGGAGACCGCCGCCTGCGTGGTGCAGAGCTTGTCGGCCGCGACCGAGAAGTTCCGCAGCCGGGCGACCCAGACGAAGGTTTCGAGGAATTTGAGGTTCACGCCATGCCACTTCAGCTAAGCGCGCCAAGCGCGAGAGAGCCTGACTTAGCGCCGTTTGGGCGTGGCCGTGAAGTGTGCAGCTAGACAGCAGAGGCGTGGGCCGGCCGGCCGTCAGTCGTCGACATGGTCGTGGCCGCCGATGCGGCCCGGGCGCCAGTAGCCCTCGGAACGGATCTGGCTGCGATCCATGCCGCGGCCGATCAGGTGGTGGCGCAGGCCGCGGACATTGCTGGTCTCGCCGACGAGATAGGCCTGCCCCCGTCCCGGCGGCAGGGCGAAGGCTGCGATCGCGTCCAGGAGCAGCATGCTGGGCCCGGGCCTTGCGCCGTCGCGGTGGATCCAGGCGAGGGTCGCGTCAGCCTGCGTTGCAGCCAGCATGCGGTTGCGGCTGCCATCGACCTCGATCCAGGCGAAGACCGGCGCGCCGGCCGGCATCGCCTCCAGCATGTGCAGCACGGCGGGCATCCCGGTCTCGTCGGCGGCGAACAGGTGCCAGTTGGCCTCGGCGTCGATGATGGTCCGGCCGCGCGGGCCAGCCGCCAGGATCGTGTCGCCGGCCATGGCGGCTCGCGACCATTCCGCCGCCGGCGCCGCGCCATGCTGTACGAAATCGATCGCCAACCGCTGCGTCGCCCGGTCCAGCCAGCGGATGGTGTAGTCGCGCCGGCCCGTGCCGCCGTCGGGCAGCGGCATGCGCAGCACGAGTGCCTGACCGGGCTGATAGTGGAGCTCGTCGAGATGCGCGGCGGTGAAGATCACGCGGCGCAGGCGCGGTGCGACATCGAAGGCCTCGACGACCTCGAGCAGCCATTCCTCGCGGGGGTGCCGGGTCCGAGTGAGGTCGGAATGCGTCATTTCACGGAAATCCAGTAGGCGCCCTCGGCCGCGAAGGGCTGGAAGCGCTGATGCAGGTCGCGAAGCGTCGCTGCCGGATCGAGATCGGTGAAGAGTGAGGGGTGCAGCCATTTGGCGAAGACCTGCACCGCCACGACATTGAACGGCGAATTGTAGAAATGGTGCCAGATCGCATGCGCGCGGCCGCTGCGGACCGGCGGCAGGTCGGCGATGCCGGGCCGCGTCAGCGAGCGCACCAGGGTCATTCGCGCGATCGAGTCCGGGACGTCCGCGCCGAGCGCGAGCCAGGGCTTCTCGCCGCTGGCGAACGCACTGCCGATCGCGGTGCCGATATAGACCTCGGGAGGGTTCGCCAGCAGCCATTCGAGGTTGACGACCCCGGCCTCTCCCGGCACGAGCGCCTCGGCGATGTTGACCCCGCCGGCGGCCGTGACGAAGCGGCCCATCATGCCGCGGGTCATCGTCTCGCAACAGGCTGCATCGAGCCCGACACGGCTTTCGATGAAGACCCGTGTTGGCGCGGGAGAGGCCTGAGCCAGCCTGTCCGTCACCACCGCGAGCGCCTCCTTCCACGCGGCGACGAAGGTTGCGGCCTGCGCCTCCCGTCCCAGCACCTGACCGAGCAGCGTCATCGATTTCGGCGTGTTGACCAGCGGATCGCTGCGGAAATCGATGAAGATGACGGCAGTGCCGGTCGCCTCCAGCGCGCGGATGACCTCGCCCGAGCGCGTGTTGGGGCCATGGCCGTCGAGGCCGAAGATCGCGAGCTGCGGCTGCGCCGCGATGGCTCGCTCGAGACTGAAGCTTTCGCGCGAGGCGCGGCCGATCCGCGCGATCTGCGCGATCTTCGGAAAGGCCGCGCGATATTTCCCATAGGTCGCGGGGTCGACGGCCTCGTAATCGCCCATCATCCCGACGATCCGGCCGACGGGGTCGTCGCGGTCGAGGATGGCGAGCGCCGGAATATAGCGGCCCTCGCCGATGATGAGGCGCTCGACCTTGTCGGGCACGGTCACGCTGCGGCCGGCCAGATCGACGACCTCCTTCGCCCCGGCCGGAGCCGCTGCGAACAGGAGGGTGAGTGCGAGCAGGCCGGCGCGCAGTGCTCCGGGCATCAGAACCGCGCCGAGGCGGTGAGCACGAAGGCGCGGCCCGGCTGGTAGAGCGGCGTCACCGTGCCGAACTCCTGGCCATAGGTCGCGCGGTCGGCATAGGTCTGGTCGAGCAGGTTCTTGACCTCGGCCCGGAAGGTCAGGTTCGGCAGCTGCAGCGGCTTGTACTCCACGAAGGCGTTGACGACCTCGTAGCCCTTCAATGGCTGGTTGCCGGGCGCGACCTTCTTGTAGTCCAGCACGATCTCGACATCGGCGCCGATGGTCACGCCGTACTGCCTGAAGGTCTGGGCGGCGATCAGCGTCACGACCTGGCCGATCGGCGTCGCCAGATAGGTGCCCGTGTCGGAATCGGCGCGCTCGTTGTCGATGCGGACATCGACATCGGCGTATTTGGCGCGCACGAAGCCGTCCTCCCAGGCATAGCCCACCCCGATCTCGTAGCCCTGTGACTCGACCTCGCGGGTCAGCGTCGCGCTGGCGACGGCAAAGCGCGCGGCGCGGACATGGTCGAGCACGGTCCGGAACACCGAGCCTTCGAGGGTGAAGCCGTTCCACCGTGCCACGAGGCCGGCCGTGACGTTGTCGGATGTAGCCGGCTTGATCCCCGTGCCATAGCGCCAGGCCGGGTTCATGATGAAGTTCTCGGCGGGCTGGATGCCGCCCCAGACATGGGAGTAGCCGGCCTTGACGGTCAGGTGTTCGGGGATGATGTCGAACTCGCCGGAGATGTTGCGGCTCAGCCCGGCATTGTCCCATTCCTGCCCGGTCGTGCCGGTGAACCACTGCCGGTCGCCGCGCAGGCCGAAGGAGATTCGCGCCCGCTCGATCGGGGTCAGCCGCGCCTGGGCATAGATGCCGGCATTGCTGGCCTTCTCGTCGACGCGGTAGTTGCGGTCCTTGTAGAGCGCCTTGTCCTTGTAGAAATCGACGCCCGCCGTGACGTTGCCGAAGCTGCCGAAGCCGAAGCGGTTCTCGAACTTGCCGTTGAAGCTGTCGGTGGTGCCGGTGCCGGGATAGGTGACGGGCAGGGGGCTTGCGCCCACCGGCCGCTCGAAGATCGGCGTGTCGACGTCGGTGCGGCTATAGGCGAGAACGCCCTTGGGGTCCCACCAGCCCAGCGCCGACGTGCGGCTGTAGGTGAGGACGGTGTTCTGGCGGTCGATCTCGTAGTTGCGCAGGCGCGGCTCCCAGACCGGGCGGCCGGTGATGAAGCCGATATTGCCGCGGAAGGGCCTGATCGCGTCGTCGCGCACGCGCTCATGGCTGATCTGGAAGCGGTCGCCTGACGGCGCCTCCCAGCCGAGCTTGAGCAGCCCGCTCAGGAGATCGGTCTTGGTTCCAAGCACCTCCTGCCCGTTGCCGGCCTTGTAGTTGCCGCCCTTGCCGATGGTGCCGTAGGCGAGAATGTCGAAGCCGTCATGACGTGCATAGCCGGCGAGATTGTTCGTGAAGATCGTGCCGTTGGTGTTGAACTGCGTCTTGGCGAAGGCCCCGATGCCGTTGCCGGTCAGGAAGTCGCGCGCATCCTTGGTCTCGTAGGCGATGGCGCCGCCGAGTGCGCCCGGACCCGCATCGGCCGGCGCAACGCCGGCATCGACACGCGCCGCCCGCAGGAAGGACGGGTCGATCAGGGTCGTGCCGTTGTGGTGGAAGACCTTGTTGTTCTGGCGGCTGCCGTCGATCGTGACGGCCAGATTGGTCTCCTCGACGCCGTTGACATAGACCTTCTGCGACATCGGGGTCGAGCCGCCGACCTTCACGCGCGGCTGGCCGGAGAAGATCTCGCGGGTGTCGGCGGGGTTGATGCGGGCGAGGTCGGCCGGGCCGACCAGGATCTCGCTGACGCCGCCGCGCGCCATCGAGGCGCCCGCGACGGTGATCGTCTCGAGCTCGATCGCCCCGGGCTCGGCCGCGCCCGCCCGCGGCGCAGAGCCGGTTGCACCGTCGATCGACACCGCGGTGGCGCTGGTGAAGCGGTAGGTCAGGCCCGTTCCCGTCAGCAACTGGCTCAGCGCAGCCTGCGCCGTCATCGGCCCGCTGACGGCGGTCGAACGTTTTCCCGCGGCGACCGTGGATGGCACGAAGATCTGCAATTGCGTCTGGCGCGAGAAGGCAATCAGAGCCGAGGAGAGCGGCTGGGCCGGAATGTCGAGCGCGGCGCGCGTGGCGGTCGGTGCCTGCGCCAGGGCGGTCTCGACGCCGGCGGCGGCAAGGGCAGTTCCCGCCAGCAACAGGGAGATGAGGGCCGGCCGCTTCGCCCGCCTGAAAGCCTGATCGTCGCCGCTCATTTCGCCTGAAATCCCGTCCCCGGATCGCCTGGACACGCGGATGCGTGCGGCTCCTGATCCTGAAGACGCCGACGGGGCGAAGACTCATTAGGCCGGCCCGGCGATTTTTTCGCCTCACCAGGCCGAGAGGACGACGAACAGGCTGGTGGCACGCAGGAGACGCAGGTCGAGGCTGCGCGCGATCGTCGCGATCGCGGCGTCCGGCTCTCGTGCGTTGAAAACGGCCGTCACGCGCCGGCTGCCGAGGTCGCCGCCGAGCAACTGGATACGGCCGCGCCGGTAGCGCCTGAGTTCGGCCAGCACGGCATCGAGCGGCGCGTCATGAAAGACGAGCTGGTCCTGTCGCCAGGCCTGGATCGCGTCGAGGTCGGCCGCACGCGCGGGAGAGACGCCGCGCTCGTCGAAGCTCACGGCCTGCCCCTCGCCGAGCCGCACCGGCAGGCCGCCGGCCGCGCTCACAGCGACGGCGTTCTTCGTGACGGCGACCGAGACGGCATCCGCGGCGATCTTGACGTCGAAGGCCGTGCCCAGAACCTCGACCCGGCCGCCGCCGGCCTCGACGACGAAGGGACGCGCCTGATCCCTGGCGACGGTGAAGAAGGCTTCGCCCGCGACCAGCCTGGCGTTGCGTCGGCCGGGAGCAAACGAAATGTCCAGCGCGCTTTCGGGGCCGAGCTCGACCTGCGAACCGTCGGCGAGATCGAGGGTCCGGCGTTCGCCGATGCCGGTCCGATGATCCGCGAGCAGGCCCGGCGGCGCCAAGGACCAGGCGCCGGCCAGCGCCAGCAGCACGACGGCCGCGGCCGCCAGGCGCCGCCACGGGCGGAGGTGGGGCGCTCGGCGTCCAACTGCGGCGGAGGGCGTCGTCATACGGCCGGCCCCACCGACCGCGCCCAGCCCGCCCCAGATGCGCTCGAGCTCGTTCCAGGCCTCGACATGGGCAGGGTCGCCGGCGAGCCAGTCCGCGAATGCGGCGCGATCGGCCGTGCTGGCCTGCTCGTCATGCAGCCTGACGAACCACGCCACCGCAGCATCGTCGATCGCCTTCGCATCGTCCGGCTTCATGGCCACACCCGGCGGCGCCCAGGCGTTTTTCGCTCATGCGGCACGCGCAGGCGCTCCCTCTCGTCAGATCGAAGGCGCCCGCTCCGGGCCCTCGTCTCCACTTCTCTAGACGATCCGGATTCGAAAACGAATTAGGCGTCCGCGGCGGAATCGTCGCGCAGGCGGCGGCGCAGCGCGGTCATGGCGTTGGCGAGATGGACCATCACCGTGTTTCGGGAGATGCCGAGGCGGTCGGCGATCTCCGCATAGCTCAGGCCTTCGAAGCGGTGCAGCAGCAGCACTTCCCGGCTGCGTGGCGACAGCGCGGCGATCGCGGCCTCGAGCGCCGATCGCTCCTGCGCCGAGATCAGGCCCATTTCGGGAGACGGCATCTGGTCGGGGCGGTTGTCGTCGATCTCGGCATGTCGATCGATCACCGCAGCGGCGCGCTTCTCGCCGCGCCAACCGTCGATCAGGACGCTTTCCGCGGTGCGGTGCAGATAGGCCCTGGCGTCGCGGATGTCGGGCTGCGGCGTCCGCATCAGCCGCAGGAACGCCTCCTGCACTGCATCGCCGGCCTCCTGGCTCGTCAGGCCGCGCCGCGCCAGCCGCCGCAGCAGGCTGCCGCGTTCGGACCGATACAGCAATGCGAGGGCATCGGGAGACTTCGACATCGGAGTTGGCGTTCCGGCACGACGGCAGGAGCTGAATGGATGTCGGCTCGATAGCAATCAAATAAAAATCTTGCAATTACAATGATTTACATGAGTTCTAAAGAGATCGCTTCGCGATCGGTACGTGCCCTCAGGCCGACAAGGCCGGAGACGACTGACCGACGATCGCCTGCTCCAGGAGTGGGAGGAACGCCCAGATCCGTCGGTTCAGTGTCTTCAGGCCTTGAACCGCCTCATGGATTTCCGCGAGCCGCTCCTCGTCGAGCGAGCGCGTCGCGCCGAAGCGCAGCTTCTTGCCGCCTTCCTGCAGCTTCATGCTCTGCGTGTGCGAAACCCCGCCGTCGCTGGCCGGCACGAAGGTCGCGTGGGTGAGATCGTTGCGCAGCCGCGTGCCGTTGGAGAACGCATTGACGATGTCGTCGAGTTCCCGGCGCACGGCGCCGTCCGGGAGGACGACCTTGGACAGACGCTGCACGAGGTCCAGCCGCGCCCGCGTCGTGTTCAGCGTCGCATGGATGATCGCCGCCTTGACCTCGTCGGTGCCGGTGAGAAGCATCAGCACATAGATGAACAGGCTCTCATTGTTCGACCATGAGAAGTTGAGATCGCCCACCAGCGCCAGGAATTTCTGACGCTCGTCATTGCCGGCCTTGGCAGCCGCCTCCAGGGCGGCGAAGTCCGGCGCTTGCGGCAAGGATGATCGTTTCATCTCCTGCGCCTTCCTCTATGATGCTCGCCGACACCCTGTCGCCAGGGGTAAGATCATGTTCGGTCTCGTCAGAGCCAGATCGGTGAGCCGCTCGATCACGGCAACGCTTGCGCCCTTCCAGCGCGAGGATCTCGCCGTTTCCCTGCAACTCGGCCTACCCGGATCTTTCCCTGCGGTTCCGCCCGGCGAATGGCTGCATCCGCGCGTCCTCGGATTCCTCTCGACGGTCGTGACTTTGATGGCGGAGCGCCGGGCTGCGCGTCTCCCCGACCATGCGCTCGCTTCCGTGCAGGCATCGGTGCTCGGCGCCATCACTGGCGCCGGCGGCGAACTGATCGGCGCCGAACTCTGCCTGCTGTCGAGCAGCGACGATGCCGACTTCCTCGACGGCGCGGCCGCTGGCCTCGGCTTCTTCAGTGCGCTGGAGGTCATCGAAGCTGCCTCCGCTCCTAGTCGTGCGCAAATCTGGGACCCGGGCTTCGTGCAGCCATCTGGCGCTGCGGAATCCGACGCGGTTGGTGAAGATCAACACCGCCGCTATCTCCAGGCTTTGTGGGATCAGCATGTGACGCTGCCGCTTGCTGCAGCGCGTCGTTGACCGCCTCGTCCATCCAGGCTGAGGGCCTGTGCGAGGTCGCGCCGACCTCGTAGGGATCGAGCGCGAGCTCGAGCTGGAATTCCTCGTCTCGATCCGCGTCTCGATCCGCGTTTCCAACGTCGCCGGCCGGCGACCGGCGCCCGAGCAGGCCGAACAGTCCCAAGAGGAAGCGGTGCCACGTTTCCGGGGCTCTGACCGGCCCGACAACCGCCAGGAAGCGCTCATGGCGGCTGGCGTTCGCCCATGAGGCGTGCGCCTGCTCGCCGTCCTCCGCCCTGGTGTCCTCGCCGTCGAGCCCGCTATCGGGCGGGAGCGGCTCATCCGTGACCTCGGACAGCGCCGCGACGATCTTCTGCTTCAGGTGCCATGCGGTCCGCTGCGACACCGCGAGCGTCTGCACCAGCGCGAGCACGCTGGTCGCGCCCTCCTTGTCGGCGAGGAGATACAGCGCCTGCAGCCAGACATGCAGCGGCACATGGCTGTGATGGAACGCTGTCCCGATCCGGACGGAGAACGGCTTCCTGCATCGATAGCACTTCCAGGTGCCGATCGGCGTGCTGCTGCCCTGGAGACGCCCCAGCCGCGTCCGCTCCCCGCAATGGGGACAACGCGGCCGGCCGTCCCAGGCGAGCCTCTCCACGAAGAGATAGGCCGCCGTCTCGCTGCGGAATATCGTCGAGCCCGGCATGGAGCGCCCTCCCACCTGCCGATCCGCCACCTGTCGATCCGCGTTGGGTAAGAAAAAGACCACAACCAACGCATGTTGGGTAGCACTTATCAAAGTTGACGGATGGGTAGCATAATTAAATTATCGTTTCAATAAGACCGAAGCGGGAGAAATTTTGTGCCGCTTTGGTCAATAAGGATAGATGAGAGTCGTATTAAGCCGTTGTATGATAAGTGTATTGTAATAATGGATACAGTCTCACAAAGAAATATTGCGAATATAGTTTAGGGATATACATTTAAATTTCTGCCCGAAAGCAGCCTCTAAAACGAGGCATCGTGCCGTGTTAATGGCACCAGCGGGGGAGGATAGGCCAATGATCTAGTAAGCTTATTGGGCTCGCCGGGCAGGCGAGTGTAGGCAGACTTTTGCTTGCGGGCATTGCGGCAGGAGTTGCCTGAAAGCCATCCAATAACATTCACGTCGAGATCGGACGGCAAGGACAATCGCAGCACAGAAGAGATGCGATTGCCGAGTTCTCCGATGCTCCCTCAAGTCACTCAGGAGAGTATCATGGGTCAGTCGTACCATCATAAGCCCGATGATCAGGACCAGAAGCAGGGCCAGGCCGAGGCTCAGGCCCAGGCGCAGGCGGAACTCCAGGCGCAGCTCCAGGGCCAGGGACAGCTTCAGGGGCAAGGCCAGGGTCAGGGCCAGGGCCAGGGGCAAGGTCAGGGCCAGTATCAGTATGCCGGCCAGGCGGTTGACACCAGCGTCTGGAACTCCTCGCTCAACGGGAACGCCAACGGCAACCTGAACGGCAACGGCAACCTGAACGGCAACCTCAACCTCAACGGCAACGAGAACTCCAACGGCAACGACAACACCAACACGAATACGAACACCAACACGATCGATAACCACGTCACCAACACCGTCGACTCGGTCGTGAACGTCGATGTCAATCTCGGGCTGGACCTCAGCTCCTGCGGCCTGCCGGACGATGACGACGTGATCGACATCGAGAAGATCGACGACATCTCCCAGTCGATCGTGATGCCGGACGCGGTCAGCCAGGCGACCCAAAACGGCTCGAACTTCAACATCGATCAGGTCAGCAACCTGACGGACAACGACACGCTGAACGGGGCTTCGGTGTCCTACTCGGCCGGCGGGCTCGATCCGGACTGCTGGAGCCGCTGCGACGACCCGAGTTCCGTCGGCGACTTCTCGATGACGGCCACGGCTCGGGGCGGCACCGCCACCTCGAACACCGGCAACATCAACGGCGATGACGGCGCGTTCGAAGGCATCGGTGCTGCCAGCGCCGCGGCTTCGCTCACCCAGGAAGCCTTCACCCAGAGCATCGCGATGGGCGCGAACATCCAGTTCAACTCCATCGAGCTGCAGGTGGTCGGCGGGGACATCAACGACGCCCTCTGAAGATGCTCCGGTCAAAGGACCGGACGATCGGAACAAACCGCGCGGAGGGCTCGGCCCCCCGCGCGGCGTTCCGCGCCTTTCACCCATCTTCAGTTCCTGAACGGCCCAACGCGACCGTCCTAGAAGGCAGGATCGTGCCATGACCGCCGTTGGCTTCACCGAGACCATTTGGCATTTCGCAGGCTATCTCCACATCGCAGATGCCCTCGCCCGTTCGACCGAAATCTATGACGGCGGCATCGGACCGCCTCGGCCGGACGATTTCTACGCCTCGCAGCGCGACGCCGGCATAAGGCCGGAATTCGATGACATGACATCCCGCCCGGTCCTGCTGGCCGAGCCGTCATTCACGGATGCGTCCCATTCGTTCTCGCGCGCGACGATTCCGGGAACGGCGATGCCACAGTCGATTGCGACATCGACCACAGTGCCGTTCACCAAGCCGTATCTCCTGCCCGAGCCGGATCTGGCGCTGCATGGCAAGATCATGATCCAGCTGCGCCTGCAGCAGAACATCACCGTCGAATATGCCGATGGCGGCTATGACACCCTGATCGCCGTCAAGCAGGTCAACCAGATGGAGGACCGCGACACGCTCACGGCGGACTCGCTCGTACTCCAGGGCAAGCACGCCGAGGACGGGACGATCGTGGTGCCCGAGGCGATCGACACCTCGCCGACCGTCGTGAGCATGCTCGCGCGCGCACTCTCCGAAACACCGGATTCCATGCCGCGCATCCCGGCGGGCGACGCCGCCTCGATGATTGCGGCCATCAACGACAGGGATGCCCAATGGCGCGACGAGGGCCGCTCGCCTGAGGCGGGCGCGACGACGGAGCCGCCTTCCGGCCGCGTCGTCGACGGCGTCGTGACCGACGCGCCGCTGCCGGTGATCGACCCCTACGACATCGTTCCCTGGCACTTGGCGGAAGCCCAGCCGGCGATCTCCGCCGAAAGCCGCATCGAAACCGCCGCTCCGATCGGGGGCGTCGGGACGCAGGCCGAGACCGGGCAGAACACTCAGGTCAACGCCGCCTACATCGTCGACGCCAACGAGGCGAGCGGTTCGCTGATTGTCGGCGGCGACTACTTCTTCAGCCGCGGCATCGTCCAGGTGAATATCCTGACCGATTCCGACCATGTCGACATCGCCCGGCCGGACGGTTCGGAGCCCGATGTTCAAACGGGCGGAAACCAGCTGCACAACGTCGCCGAGTTCGTCACGCACGACCTCTTCTTCTTTCACCAGGGCGCTGCCGGCACGCCGAGATGGCACGTCGACGTCTTCAAGGGCGACTTCTACGACGTGAAGACGGTCGTGCAGTTCAACGGTCTCGACGACAATGACCGGACCGTGCAGACGACTGAGAATACCCTGTTCGACGCCAGGACCGGCGCCAATGAACAGACAAATCTCGCCGAGATCTATGGTTTCGACGCGTATGACATCATCATCATCAGCGGCGACTATCACCGTGTCGACTGGATATTCCAGTACAACATCGTCCTGGACAGCGACATCGTGAAGCTGCTCTCCGCCGGCGGCGAGGATGGCGAAGGCGCCGAGGTTTCGACCGGCTTCAATCGCCTCGTCAACGAAGCGAGCATCACCACCTATGACGGCGTCGGCGTTGAGAAGCTGAACGACGCTCAGCGATCGCTGCTCGAAGGGCTCGACCAGAAGGTCGCCCTGCTGACCCCCGATGCGGGCTGGAATCTGACCGGCAGCATCACCGGTACGCTGAAGGTGCTCTATGTCGACGGCGACTATTACGACGTCAACACGATCACCCAGATGAACGTGCTCTCGGATGTCGACCAGAGCCTCGCGGCGAGCGCCACCGAAGACAGCAGCCAGGGTGTCTCCTCCGGCGGCAACTCCACACGAAACGAGGCCCATATCCTCGATCCCGGCACGCTCTCGGCGTCGAAATATGTCGGCGGCGACCTCTATGAGGAGAGCATCCTGGTCCAGACCAACATCATCACCGAGAACGACACCGTCGTCGTTCACGACACCACCACGCTCGTGACCGAGTTCGTCGCCTTCGCGGATGAGCACGGCCAGGAGGAGAACTGCCAGCCGGACACTCGCCCAACCGAAACCTCGGTTTCGAGTGACCACATCATGTCACAGATGTTGAGCTGAGGGGCGGCGGCGCAGTCATGACTAAAGAGAATCCGAATCCGCCGGTGACGGAGGAGCATCCACCCGTTCGCTCAGGCATCGCTATGTCGCGCGCGCCTGGGCTCGAAGGCGTCACGCACTTCCCGAGCGCCAACAGCAACGAGCCGGTGCCGCCGCCGCGTGCGGAATCGCCTGTCGCCCCCGCGCCCGCCGCCGCGCCCCGGCTGGCGCCCGGCACCGTTCGCCCCAAGGTTCCGCCCGCCGAGGCCGGCGGCGCGCCGCCGCCCCGCAACGGGGGCAATGGCGGTGGTGGTGGGGGGGGAGGTGGGGGCAGCTCGCCGATCGAGCAGCGGCTCGGCGACCGCGACTTCAAGCAGGTTCTCGGCAAGGGCCTGGCGGATGCGCGCCATAACCTCGTCGTCGTCGCGGTGTTCTCGATCGTCGTGAACACGCTCGTGCTGGCGGTGCCGATCTATCTGTTCCAGATGTCCGACCGCGTGCTGACCAGCCGCAGCCTCGACACGCTGGTCATGCTCTCGATCATCGTGATGGTCGCGATCCTCGCCCATGTCCTGCTCGACATGATGCGGCGCTTCATCCTGATGCGTATCGCCGTCGATGTCGAAAGCAGGCTCGGCGCGCCGGTGCTGGCCGCCGCCGCCAAGGCGGCCCAGTCGGGCTCCGGCCGCGAGTTCCAAATCCTCGCCGATCTCCAGCAGATCCGCAGCTTCCTGACCGGGCCGGTCATCCTGACCATGCTCGATGCGCCGACCGCGCCGATCTACCTGCTCGCCGTGTTCCTGATCCATCCGGATCTCGGCTACATCGTCACCGTCGCGGCGCTGGTCCTGGTCGTGATCGCCTATCTCAACCAGCAGATCACGGCGGTGCCCTTCGCCCGCGCGAGCGCCTACTCGACGCGCGCCAACCTGCAGTCGGAGGCGATGTCGCGCAATGCGCAGGTGATCAACGCCATGGGCATGATCCCCGAGGGCGTCATGATCTGGGGGCGCGAGACGGCCGAGTCGCTGAAGGCGCAGGTCAGCGCCCAGGACCGCAACATCATGATGACCGGCCTTTCGAAGTTCTTCCGGCTGGGGACGCAGATCGCCATGCTCGGCTGGGGCGCCTGGCTCTCGCTCTCAGGCTCGCTGACGGGCGGCATGGTCATCGC
>DATDBB010000123.1:0-8499 GCA_036525085.1 Allobosea sp. | reverse complement strand
GTACTTGTTCACCCGCGCGAAGGTGGCGAGCGAATTGATCAGGCCGATATTCGGGCCTTCCGGCGTTTCGATCGGGCAGATGCGACCATAATGCGTCGGATGCACGTCGCGCACCTCGAAGCCGGCGCGCTCGCGCGTCAGACCGCCCGGGCCAAGCGCCGAAAGACGACGCTTGTGAGTGACTTCCGAGAGCGGGTTCGTCTGGTCCATGAACTGCGAAAGCTGCGACGAGCCGAAGAACTCGCGCACGGCGGCAGCCGCGGGCTTCGCGTTGATCAGGTCCTGCGGCATCACCGTGTCGATATCGACCGAGGACATGCGCTCCTTGATGGCGCGCTCCATGCGCAGCAGGCCCAGACGGTACTGGTTCTCCATCAATTCGCCGACCGAGCGCACGCGGCGGTTGCCGAGATGGTCGATGTCGTCGATCTCGCCCTTGCCGTCGCGCAGGTCGACCAGCGCCTTGACGACAGCGAAGATGTCCTCCTTGCGCAGGATACGCACGGTGTCCTCGGCGTCGAGGTCGAGGCGCATGTTCATCTTGACGCGGCCGACGGCCGAAAGATCGTAGCGCTCGGCGTCGAAGAACAGCGACTGGAACATGTTCTCGGCCGTCTCGAGCGTCGGCGGCTCGCCCGGACGCATCACGCGGTAGATGTCGAACAGCGCCTCTTCACGACGCGAGTTCTTGTCCACGTTCAGCGTGTTGCGGATATAGGGGCCGACCGTGATGTGGTCGATGTCGAGCACGGGAATCTCGTCGAAGCCGGCATCGGTGAGCAGCTTCAGCGACTTCTCGCTGATCTCCTCGCCAGCTTCGGCGAAGACCTCGCCCGTCGCCGGGTTCACCAGATCCTCGGCGATGTACTGGGTGTAGAGATCCTCGTCCGTGGCGCGCAGGAACTTGAGGCCCTTCTCGGCGAGCTGGCGCGCGGTGCGGGCGACGAGCTTCTTGCCGGCCTCGACCACGACTTCGCCGGTGTCGGCGTCGATCAGGTCGACGGTCGCCTTGAAACCCTTCATGCGCTCGGCGTCGTAGGGAACGCGCCAGCCCTTGGCGTCGCGCACATAGTTGATATGGGCGTAGAAGCGGCTGAGGATCTCCTCGCCGTCCATGCCGAGCGCGAACAGCAGCGAGGTGACCGGAATCTTACGCTTCCGGTCGATGCGGGCGTAGACGATGTCCTTGGCGTCGAACTCGATGTCGAGCCACGAGCCACGATATGGGATGATGCGCGCGGCGAAGAGCAGCTTGCCCGAGGAATGGGTCTTGCCCTTGTCGTGGTCGAAGAACACGCCCGGCGAACGGTGCATCTGCGAGACGATGACGCGCTCGGTGCCGTTGACGATGAAGGTGCCGTTGTCGGTCATGAGCGGCATGTCGCCCATGTAGACATCCTGCTCCTTGATGTCCTTGACCGACTTGGCCTGGGTGTCGGGATCGATATCGAACACGATCAGGCGCAGCGTCACCTTGAGCGGCGCCGAGAAGGTCATGCCGCGCTGGCGGCACTCGTCGACGTCGTATTTCGGCGGCTCGAAGGTGTACTTGACGAATTCGAGCAGCGAGGCGCCCGAGAAATCGCCGATCGGGAACACCGACTTGAAGACCGACTGCAGGCCCTCGTCGCCGCGGCCACCCTTGGGCTCGTCGATCATCAGGAACTGGTCGTAGGACGCCTTCTGAACCTCGATGAGGTTCGGCATCTGCGCCACTTCCTTGAGTTTTCCGAAGAACTTGCGGACGCGCCTGCGGCCCTGGAGCGAATTGACCATGTTGTTCCTCGCAATCTCCGGAGCGCGACGCCCAAGCGTGGAATCCACGATCGGCAACGCCTGCTCCAACCTTCGGTTCAGAGCCGGATTCGGAAGCCGGTTCGGCCCGACCCGGCTTCATCCTGCTCTGGACGGCTCACCCGGCAGTCCGGGTGACAAGGCGGCCAGGCCGCCGGGTGAGCCGTTCGGCGCATCACGCGCCGACATCATCTGTAACGCGACCCCGCAACGCGAAGCTGCACGCAGGGCCTTTGCAACCTTTCCGCACCGTGGTGCGGAAACGACGCGACAGCCCCGGAGGTGACGAGCACCCCGGGACTGTCTGGTCTTGATTAGGGTCGGACCGGCATCGCGCCGGCCCTGCTCACTTGAGCTCGACCTTGGCGCCGACGGCCTCGAGCTGCTTCTTGAGCTTCTCGGCCTCGTCCTTGCCGACCGACTCCTTGACAGGCTTCGGAGCGGCTTCGACCAGGTCCTTGGCTTCCTTGAGGCCGAGGCCGGTGATGGCGCGGACTTCCTTGATCACCTCGATCTTCTTGTCGCCGGCGGCGGCAAGAACGACGGTGAACTCGGTCTGCTCTTCAGCAGCGGCAGCCGGAGCAGCGCCAGCCGGGCCAGCGGCGACGGCGACGGCGGCAGCGGCGGAAACGCCCCACTTCTCTTCGAGAAGCTTGGCGAGGTCAGCGGCCTCGAGGACCGTCAGGGAGGACAGCTCGTCGACGAGCTTGGCAAGATCAGCCATGATAGGCTCCTATATGGTAAGAGGTTCGAACGATTATCAGGGGTAACGGGCCGTTCAGGCCGCATCCTTGTCGGCATATGCCTGGAACACGCGCGCCAGCTTGGCAGCCGGTGCGGTCGAGAGCTGGGCGATCTTCGTTGCCGGGGCCTGCAGGAGGCCGAGCAGCTTGGCGCGCAGTTCGTCGAGCGAGGGCATCGTGGCCAGGGCCTTGACGCCGTCGGGGTTCAGGGCGGTCTTGCCCATCGCACCGCCGAGGATGACGAGCTTGTCGTTTTCCTTGGCGAATGCGGTGGCGACCTTCGGCGCCGCGACCGGATCGCTCGAATAAGCGATCAGGGTGGGACCCGTCAGCAGGTTGCTGATGGACGCGACGTCGGTGCCTTCAAGAGCGATCTTGGCCAGCCGGTTCTTTGCGACCTTCACGGTGGCGCCATTGGCCTTCATCTCGCGACGAAGCTTCTGGAACTGGGCCACCGTCAAACCCGCATAGTGGGCCACGACAACGACCGACGTGTTCGAAAACACATCGTTCAGCGTCGCGACGGCATCTGTCTTTGCCGCTTTATCCACTGGGCTCTCTCCGGTAGGCGGCAGGCCTTTAGAGGGCTCGCCGCCGGTTGCACTGCCGCCCCTCGAAGTCCCGGTTGACACCGGCGCTTCATCGGAGCGACGCTCAGTGCCCTGTCCCCTCTCCGGCCTGGAAGCCGTGATCGGGCGAGATGGTTCGAACCGTCTTCGGGATCTTGCGACCCCGCTTGAGCTCTTGCACCGTCTATGCAGGCCTCTTGGCGAAATTATGCCCTCGGGCGAACCCTCGGAGCACCTGCAGTCTCAGACAGGACTGGATGATTCGGGCTCCCGGATTGCTCCGGACGCCCCAAACACCCATCTTTCGGCGGCGAACCGCCAAAAAACGCGAAACGGACCCCTTCGCGACAAGCGCGCCGGAGCCCACATCACTTATGGAAACTGGCAGCGTCATAACGCCTTCGCCCGCTTCTGCCAAGTGAGATATTGCAAGTGGCATCTCGACCTCGCGGATCGAGATGCCAGCTTCGGCCGGCACGAGCCGGCCGATAGGGTCAGCCGCCGAGGACGGTGTTCGGCTCGATCTTGACGCCCGGACCCATCGTCGACGAGATCGCGACGCGCTGGATATAGGTGCCCTTGGCGCCGGCAGGCTTCGCCTTGGCGACGGAATCGGCGAAGGCCTTGATGTTCTCGGCCAACTTCTCGGCGCTGAACGAGACCTTGCCGACGGCGGCATGCACGATGCCGGCCTTCTCGACGCGGAACTCGACCGAACCGCCTTTGGACGCTGCGACCGCAGTCGTCAGGTCCATGGTGACGGTGCCGACCTTCGGGTTCGGCATCAGGCCGCGCGGACCGAGAACCTTACCGAGACGGCCGACCAGCGGCATCATATCCGGGGTCGCGATGCAGCGATCGAAGTCGATCGTGCCCTTCTGGACGATCTCGACCAGCTCTTCCGCACCGACGATGTCGGCACCGGCCTTCTTGGCCTCCTCGGCCTTGGCGCCGCGAGCGAACACGGCGACGCGCAGGACGCGGCCGGTGCCGTTGGGCAGGTTGCAGACGCCGCGAACCATCTGGTCGGCGTGACGCGGATCGACGCCCAGATTCATCGAGACCTCGACGGTCTCGTCGAACTTGGCGGTGGCGCGCTCCTTGACGAAGGCGACAGCGTCGCCGAGCGGGTAGAGCTTGGTGCGGTCAATGCCTTCACGGCCCTTGACGACGCGCTTTCCGATATGTGCCATGATCGCCCCCTCAGCCCACGACTTCCAGGCCCATCGACCGGGCGGAGCCCTTGATCATGGACGAGGCGGATTCGACCGAATCGCAGTTCAGATCGGCCATCTTCTTCTCGGCGATCTCGTTGATCTGGGCGATGGTGACCTTGCCCACATTGCCGCCGCGGCCCGGGGTCTTGGAACCCGAGGTCAGGCCGGCGGCCTTCTTCAGCCAGTAGGACACCGGCGGCTGCTTCATCTCGAAGGTGAAGGAGCGGTCCTGATACGCGGTGATGATCACCGGGATCGGCATGCCCTTTTCCATCTGCGCGGTCTTCGCATTGAAGGCCTTGCAGAATTCCATGATATTGAGGCCGCGCTGACCCAGCGCCGGACCGATCGGCGGCGACGGATTGGCCGCGCCCGCCGGAACCTGAAGCTTCACGTAGCCCGTGATCTTCTTTGCCATGATGGCTGCTCCTGCCGCCTGCCCCGATGCCTATCGGAACGACGACGTCCCGCCCGCGGACAGCTTTCGCCCGGGGTCGGGATGGTTGCAGAGCGTGGTGCGGCAGGGAGTTCCGGTTGGCGACCGGCCCGCCTCCCACGCAAGTGAGGGCCGGCCTATGGCATATCCGGCTCGGCAGGGGAAGCCCTTTTCGCCATTGGGCCCCGCAAACCACGCCGGCCACCGCGCTGAATATAGTCGCCAAGCGCCACGCCGATATGGATCACCACGCAGGCGACGAGCAGGAAGGCCAGGACTGCGTGGCTCTTGAACAGCCAGGTGTCATGGCCCGCCCCCTCAGGCCAGATCGCCGGCAGCGATAGCCCGAAATAGATCGTTCGGGCACCATAATCGGAAATCCCGGCCCAGCCCAGGAGCGGCACGAGAATCAACCCGGCATAGAGCACGCCATGTATCGCGTGGCTGCCCGCCCCCGCGCTCCAGCGGCCGGCCAGGTGTGCCACGAGCCGATAGGCCAGCCGGACGATCACCAGAACGAGGATGCAGGCCCCGGTGGTCTTGTGGAAGGTGTAGAAGGCATCCACGAGCGGGCCCTCCCCGATCTGCTTCATCAGGATGCCGCTCGTGAACATGGCCAGCACCATCGCGGCGATCAGCCAGTGCAGGACCAGCGACACGCGGGGGAAGGCCCGCCCCATCGAGGAGTCGGGCGCCGACGTCGTCAAGACAGGCGCGCGGGCATCAGTGGTCGTCATCGTCATGGCATCGCCTGCTGCCGGTGGGAGACATAACCGCCGACCGCGTCGCGAAGCTCTGCGGCCTGCCGGCCGAGATCCGCCGAGGCCACCGTCACGGCATCACCCGTGCGCCGCCAGTTCTCGACCATCGCCGCGACCTGCCGGACCTGCTCGGCGGCGAGACGCACATCGTCGGCGGTCCGTTCGGTACCGAAGCTGATGTCCTGCGAACTCGCCTCCTGGCGCCGGGCCAGATCGGCGATCGCGGCAGCCGCACGATCGACCTCGGCAACGGAGGAGACCAGCGCCCCGACCCGCGCCGACATACCGCCAGCCGCAGCACGCACCGCAGCCAGGCCACGCCTGACCTCGTCGGTCGCGATCGCTGTGCGGCTCGCCAGTTGCTTGACTTCGGAGGCCACCACGGCGAAGCCGCGGCCGGTCTCGCCGGCATGAGCCGCCTCGATCGCGGCATTGAGCGCGAGCAGGTTGGTCTTGCCGGCAACGAGCTCGATGATGTCCATCACCTGATCGATGCCCAGCACCGCATCCGCCAGGGCGGCGCTGTCCTCGGCCGCCGCCGCGACGAGCGTCTTAGCGGCCTCGGCCACGCGCGATGTCGTCTGCGCCTCTCCGGCAGTGTTGGCCAGCAGAAGCGAGACCTCGGCGATCGAACGGGCGACGTCATCGACATGCGAAGAGGCGCGCCCGGTCGACTGGGCCGCCGCGCTGGCATGTTCGTCGACGAAGCGGGACAGACCCGCGAGTTCTCCCGACGCACCCGACATCCGCGCCGCATGCCCCTCGAGCGCCGAGGCGATCCCGGCGATCCGCTCCTGGAAGGCGACGCCCTCGGCCTGCTGGCGCTCCTGCTGCGCGACTTGGTCGGAAAGCGATGACAGCCGCGTCGCCGCTTCCGCCTGCTGCATCTGCTGCTGGCGCAGATGCGCCAGCAGGGCCCGGCCCAGCATGCCGATCTCGTCGCGGCGCAAGGCCGTCCGGTTGAGCCAGCCCGGCTCTTCCCCGCCCGGACGCAGCACCCGGGCCATGCCGACGATCGGCCGCACCAGCCAGCGATATTCGAAGGTCACGATGAGCAGGATGGCGAACAGGCCAAGCGCCGACAGCAGGATGGCGTTCTGGCGCGCATTGTCGAGGTGATAGGCGAGACGCCCGCTGAGCCCCGAGAGTTCGTCGGCGATGGCCTGATGCAGGGCTTCGCGCGCCAGCGTCACATCGGCCAGCGGCTCGGAGAGGCCGGCTCCGCCGGCCGCCTGCACCCGCAAGAGCCCACGCAAGGCCCGGGCTGCACTCTCGGCCTTGCCGCGCGACTCGCCTTCTAACGAGGCGACGAGGCGCTCCGTCACGGACAACAGCTCGCGGATGTCGTCGGCAACGTCCTTGCCGCCTTGCGCGGGCGTCGCGGCGAAAAGCCGGCGATGCGCGCCGTCCATGCGCGCGATCTCGCCTGATGCGGCAGCGTGCTGCGCGATCTGCCTGGAAAAGAAATCGAGACGGCTGGAGCCGATGATCTCGGTCGCCGCGAACAGCACGGCCAGCAGCCCGAGCAGCAGCCCCCACAGGACGAGGCGCTGGTCGACGGTTGCCTTGAAGCTCTTGGGAAACATGCGTCCGCGCCAGATGACAGGCACGGACGTTGGGTCAATCCGCTTTCGGGATGGTTAACGAACCATCCTTCCACGCGAATGTGAGGCACAGGAGCGGCAGCACCGCTCCATGCTCAAGCTCAGAGCTTCTCGACCTGCCCGTATTCCAGCTCGACCGGCGTGGCGCGGCCGAAGATCGAGACGGCGACCTTGAGGCGGGCGCGGCCGTGATCGACATCCTCCACGACACCGTTGAACGAGGCGAAGGGGCCGTCGGCGACCTTCACCTGCTCGCCGATCTCGAAGACGACGGTCGGCTTCGGGCGCTCGATGCCCTCGGCGACCTGACCCTTGATCCGCATCGCCTCATGCTCGGGAATCGGCATGGGCTTGGCCTTGTCGGCGCCCAGGAAGCCCGTGACCTTCGGCGTGTTCTTGATGAGATGATAGACCTCGTCGGTCATCTCGCACTTCACCAGCACATAGCCGGGGAAGAACTTGCGCTCGGCGTCGACCTTGCGGCCGCGGCGAACCTCGACGACCTTCTCGGTCGGGACCAGCACCTCGTCGAACTTGTCGGCGAGATTGCGCTGCGCCGCCTGATCGCGGATCGACTGCGCGACCTTGTTCTCGAAGTTCGAATAGGCGTGGACGATGTACCAGCGGGTGCTCACGTTCTTGATTCCGTTCAACGGGCGCCGAGGATGATGCCGAGCGACCAGCGGATGATGGTGTCGGTGAAGAGGAAGAACAGGCTGGAGACGACGACCATGGCGAGCACGAGGCCGGTCGTGATCAGCGTCTCGCGACGCGACGGCCAGGTCACCTTGGACGCTTCGTTGCGCACGTCCTGAAGGAAGCTGAAGGGGCTGCTCTTGGCCATGGGTCACCTCGGGTTCCGAACCGTCCCGCTGGCTGCTGCCATGGCGTCGATTCGGCCGTCCTGAAACATTCGCGGCGCGGGGCTCTGGGAGCCGCGCGCCGTCGTGAGGAGCGTATTACAACGGTCGGGCGCGTTAGCCAAGCGCCTTTTGGCGAGGCTCCCGGGGCATCCCGCCAGCCTCACTGTTTGCAGTCCGGCGGACAGCCGCGTGCGTGCTGCTCCTCACGAGAAAGGCGAGCGCCACCGGGCACGCACGGTCCACAGCCGCGCGCTGCAGGCACGAAATATCCAAGCTCGTCGGAGATGTTCTGAGTCGTCGTCATCGGACGAAACCAGCTCCCTGCCAAATGCGGCTCATCGAACCTGACGGCGCTGGGGAAAACTGGCAGGGGCGGTAGGGCTCGAACCTACGACAACCGGTTTTGGAGACCGGTACTCTACCAACTGAGCTACACCCCTGTAGTCGCGCAGTGCTTTGCCCCAACCCGCCGCGCATTTCAAGTCGAAAACGAACCGATATCGACAAGGCTG
>DATDBB010000122.1:0-6773 GCA_036525085.1 Allobosea sp. | reverse complement strand
GCGGTGCGGCCCGAGGTGCCGGCGACATGCTTGCCGCCGATGAAATGACCAACCTGACGCATCGCGTCCTCCCCTACGAATGGTGATGTCTCGAAATCCGGCTCTCCACTACCATTCCTGTTTGCGCACGGCTATAGCGATGTCGGATCAAGCGTCGTGCAAAAAAGCAAATATCAGGGAGCGCTGCGGTGGAGCGGTTCGACTGGGACGATCTGCGATTTTTCCTCGCCGTGGCGCGCTCGGGGCGGTTGACCGCTGCGGCGCGTCGGCTCGGCGCCGACCACGCCACGGTCTCGCGCCGCATCACCTCGCTGGAGGAATCGCTCAAGGCCAAGCTGTTCGAGCGCCGGCCGCAGGGCTACACGCTGACGGCCCATGGCGAACGGTTGCTGACCAAGGCCGAAAACATGGAGACCGATGCGCTCGCCATCCAGAGCGACATCGGCGGCGCCGACATGGCGCTGGCCGGCACGGTCCGGATCGGCGCACCCGACGGCTTCGGCACCACCTTCCTCGCGCCGCGTCTCGCCAAGCTGGCGAGCGCCTATCCGGGCCTCGAGATCCAGCTCATCGCCATGCCGCGCCTGCTTTCGCTGTCGAAGCGCGAGGCCGACGTCGCGATCACGCTGGCGCCGCCCAAGGAGGGCAAGGTCGTGGCGCGCAAGCTCTCCGACTACCGCCTCGGCCTCTACGCCACGCAGGGCTATCTCGATTCGATGCCTGAGGTGACGAAGCCGGAGGATCTCTTCGGCCATCGCATCGTCGGCTATATCGACGACCTGATCTTCACACCGGAGCTCGACTATCTCGACGAGGTCGCCAAGGGCCTGCGGGCGCAGGTGCAGAGCTCGAGCGTGCTGGCGCAGATGAATGCGGTCGTCGGCGGCGCCGGTATCGGCGTGATCCACCATTTCATGGCGGAAGGGGAGGCGCGTCTCGTACCGGTGCTGCCCGATACGGTGTCGATCACGCGCTCCTTCTGGCTGCTGGTGCATGCCGATCTGAAGGATGTCGCCCGCGTCCGCGCCATCGTCGATTTCGTGGTGCGCGAGGCCAAGGCGAGCCGCGCCCTGCTGATGGGCGAGCCGCCCGCTCCGCCGACCGTTCAGGCCTGAATGCGATTCCGCCCGGCCTGCTTGGCGGCATAGAGCGCCCGGTCGGCCTTGCGCAGCGCCAGGTCGAGGCTGTCGTTGGCCGTCATTTCGGCAAGCCCGATCGAGACGGTCAGCCCCAGCGTCAGCTTGCCGACCGACATGCTTCGGCTGGCCACGCCGGCGCGAACGTCGTCGGTAAGGCTCGCCGCTTCGCTCTCTGTCAGGCCCGGCAGCAGCAGCGCGAATTCCTCGCCGCCGAGCCGGGCCAGCAGATGCGGTCGCCCCTGGAGTGACTCGCCGAGATGGCCGGCGAAGATGCGCAGCGCATCGTCGCCCGCATCATGGCCGTGTTCGTCGTTCAAGAGCTTGAAATGGTCGATGTCGAGGATCGCGACGGAGGTCGCCTGGCCGGCGCGACGGGCCTCGGCGATCAGCTTCGGGCCCCGCTCGAAGAAATAGCGTCGGTTGAACAGCCCGGTCAGGTAGTCGCGCCAGGCGAGGTCGTGAAGCTGGCGCATCCGCAGCAGCGTCTCGGCATTCGAGGCGATCCGGCACTGCAGTTCCTCCAGCACGAAGGGGCGCGCGATGAAGTCATGCGCGCCGGCCTTCAGGAAGCCGGCCGAGGTGGTGCGGTCGGTCGAGGAGGATATGCCGATGACCCGCACCTGCTCGGCCGGATAGCGGCGGCGGATGCGGCGGGCGAGTTCGTAGCCGTCCATGTCCGGCATGTTGTAGTCTGAGACGACGAGCCGGATTTCCTGGTCCTTCTCCAGCATCGCCAGCGCATCGGCGCCGGAACCGACTTCGACGACGGTGTATTGCTGGCTGATCAGCATCTGGCCGAGCAGCCGGCGGGTCGTCGTCATGTCGTCGACGACGAGGATGCGGGTTTCCTTGTTCGTGAGCGCCCGCTTGACCGAGCTGACGAGATTGCCCAGCGCGAACTCGGAATCCTTGAGCACATAGTCGAAGACCTCGCGCTCCATGATGCGGGCGCGCGTCGCGGTGTCGAAGCTGCCGGTGAAGACGATGCTCGGAATGCCGTGGCTCACCGTCCAGTCGAGCGCCTCGCCATCGGGCGCGTCGGGCAGGTTGAGATCGACGACCGCGATCGCATAGCCTTCCTGATCGCGCAGGATGGCGTTGCTGAGATCCTTCAGGCAGCCGCAGCTCGTGACCTTGAGACCCGTCTCCGCCTCGATCATCTGGCGCAGCGCGATCGAGAAGGTCTTGGAATCCTCGACGACGAGGACCCGGCGTTTGTCCTGCGGGCGGAAGAGCGGCTGCCGTTCCGCGGTGCGCTGATTCATGGGACCGTCCTGCAGGGCGCTAGCGCGCCATGGTCGAGACGCCTCAGCCGGCACTCGGCGGCTGCCGGGCTGACGCATCGCTAACCTCTAACCATGCGGTGGTTAACGGTATCTTGTGCCGGGGCCTTCTCGTCGCGCCGCCACAGCGGGGCGACCCGTCAAATTCGCCAGGGCAGCACGTTCTGCGGCAGCCGTTTTGCCAGCATGTCCAGCGTCATCATGGCCACCAGGATAACGAGCGATGCACTGATCGCGATGGCGGCCGCCTCGCCCGCGAGCCCGGCCTCCTTCAACGAGAACAGGACCACGCCGAGCGTCTCGGTGCCCGACGACCAGAGCAACGCCGAGACCGTCAGCTCGTTGAAGGCGACCAGGAACACCATCAGCGCGCTGACCATCGCGGCCGGGGCCAGGATCGGCGCCACGATGAAGCGCAGCATCTGCCAGAGCGTGACGCCGTCGAGCCGCGCCGCCTCCTCGTGATGCGCCTCGATCTGCGCCATCGCCGCCAGCGGCGCCTTCAGGGCCAGCGGCAGGAAACGCGCGAGATAGGCGAAGAGGATGATGAAAGGCGTCGCGTAGATGCTGAACCCCAGCAGGGGCAGCGGCTTCAGGAACATCAGGATGCAGGCGATGGCGAGGACGACGCCGGGCAGGGCGTAGGGCATTTCGATGACGATCTCGACGATGCGCCTGAATTTGCCCATGCGCCGCTCCAGCGCAAAAGCGAAGGCGATCGAGACCAAGGCGAGGATCAGCGCGGCGCTGCCGGCGAACAGGAACGAGTTGCGGAAGGCGCGCATCGTCACGTCCTGGCGGATCAGCACCTCGGCGAATTTGTCGAGGGTCAGGCTCTGCCAGCTCAGCGCCACGCCGAGCGCCGGCGTCAGGGCCTCGCCGAGCAGCGCGAGGAAGGGCAGGCCGAGCTTGATCGCGAGCAGGAGCCAGAGCCCGCCCGTGACGAAGGGTCGCGCCCGTCCGAGCTGCCAGAACGGCTGCAGCGGCCGCTCGATCTCGATCTTGCCGCTGCCGCGCCGCGTTGCCAGCATGCCGGCCGCGATGCCGAGCCCCGCCACCAGGGCGACCAGGATCGACAGCGCCGCGGCATCGGGCAGGCCGGCCGGGCCGAAGCTCGACAGCCGCCGGTAGATCAGTGTCGGCAGCGTCAGATAGTTCACCGGCAGGCCGAGCAGCGCGGGAATCCCGAAATTGCCGACGCCCGCAACGAAGGCGAGGAGCGCGGCCGCGACGATCTGCGGCCGCAGCACGGGCAGCAGGATGCGCGCAACGATGCTGCCGGGTCCGGCGCCCTCCATCTGCGCGGCCTCAATCAGGGATTGCGGCACGCTGCGCAGCCCGGTCCAGAGCGTGATCGCGACCAGCGGCGCGTGATGCAGCGCCATCACCAGCGCGATGCCGCCGCGCCCGAGCAGCGGATTGGGCGTGCCCGGAGCGGGCGACAGGCCGATGAAGGAGAGGATCGGGGAATGCGGCGCGAACAGGCTCAGGAAGGCGAGCGCCGCCACCTGCGGCGCGATCATCATCGAGAAGACGAGCGCAAAGGCGATCGGCCGCTTGCTGCGCACATCCGTGACGCTGAGCATGATCGCGGCGGTGCCGCCGATCAGCAGCGCGCCGAGCGCCGACAGGCCGGCCGTCTCCAGCGTGTGCAGCGTCGCGTTGATAGCAGCGCGGCTGCCGATCTCGGCCAGCGCCGCGTCCGGCGCGAACTGCCAGCCGGGTGCGAAGGCGGCGACGACCAGCCGCAGGAAGGGTAGCCCGCCGAGCACGAGCGCGCAGGCCGCAACCAGCACCGGCAGGCCGAGGCCGGCCGGAAGGCGCAGACCCCGCCAGGAAGGGCGGGGCCTGGTCTCCTGCCAGCCTGTATGGGCGGCCAGTGTCACTCGAAGATCGCGCTGAAGCGCTTGCGCGAAGCGGCCTCGTCAGCCAGCGCCTTGGCGGCGTCGAAGGGCAGCAGCTTGATCGCGGCGCGGTCGGGATAGCCGGCGGGCAGCGCCACGTCGGGATGGGCCGCGACATAGCCCTGCTTCAGGGCCAGTGCCTGGCCGTCCTTCGAGATCAGGAAGTCGACGAAGGCCTTGGCGGCTTCCGGGTTCTTGCTGGTCTTGAGGATCGCGACCGGCTCGCTGACGGCCGAGACGCCTTCGCTCGGGAAGACGAACTCGACGGGCGCGCCCTTGGCCTTCTCGCGGATCGGCATGAAGTCGACGATCATGCCGTAGAGCTTCTCGCCGGTGGCGACCTGGCGCAGGATGTCGCCATTGGCGCCGGCGGCGAGCGCGCCGTTGTTCTTCAGAGCCTCGTAGAAGCCCCAGCCGCTCGGCAGGCTACCCGTCAGCGTGATCGTGTGGATCATCGCGGCGCCGGAGTTAAGCGGGCTCGGCATCGCCAGAAGATTCTTGGCCTCGGCCTTGGTCAGGTCGAGCCAGCTCGTCGGCTTCATCGCAGCCTTGGTGTTGTAGACGATGCCGGTGGTGATCAGCTTGGTGGCGAACCAGAATTTCGCGGGGTCGTGGATGCCGGCCGGATAGGCCGATGTCTCGGCCTTGTCATGCGCCAGCAGCCGGTTCTCCTTCTTCAGGCCTTCCATGGTGACCGCATCGGCGATCAGCAGCAGGTCGGCCTGCGGGGCGCCCGCCTCGAACTCGGCGCGCAGCTTCGCCATCACGCGCGGCGTGCCGTCGCGCACGAAGCTGATCTCGACCTTCGGATACTTCGCCTTGAAGGCGTCGATGGTCTGCTGCGCGTCGGTGTTGGGCTGGCTGGTGTAGAGCACGAGCTTGCCTTCGACCGCCAGGGCGGGAAGCGCAGCGAAAGCGAGGGCGGCGGTGATGATTGCGGTCGACGCCTTGTGACGCATGAAACTCTCCTTTGCGCGTGCCCCGACGGGCTTCGCGCTGCCGGTAGTCCCTGCATATGACATATCCATGAAGCTGGCGTCATGATCGTGAGATGCTCTGGCTGCCAGGACTTCGGCGACCAGGACTTCGGCGACCAGGACTTCGGCGACCAAGACTTCGACGACCATGACAATATCCGGCGAGCGCCCTATGCATGCAGGACGGCTCTGCCGCCCGGCGGCTTGACCCTGCGCACCCTGCGCCCCACGTTCCGTTCTATCCATGCATCCGACCGCGACGAGACTGCCATGACCGCCTCCAAGCTCGACCAGCTCCGCAAGATGACCACGGTCGTTGCCGATACCGGCGACATCGAAGCGGTCCGCCGGCTCAAGCCTGTCGACTGCACCACCAACCCGACGCTGATTCTAAAGGCGGTCGAGACGCCGGCCTATGCCGGCCTCGTGGATGAAGCGATCGCCTGGGGCAAGAAGGCCGGCGGTGGCGACAAGGCCGTGCATGCGGTCTGCGATCGTCTCGCCGTGACCTTCGGCGCCGAACTGACCAAGATCGTGCCCGGCCGGGTCTCGACCGAAGTCGATGCCGACCTCTCCTTCGACACGCAGGCCACCATCGAGAAGGCGCGCGCCATCATCGGCGCCTACAAGGAGCGCGGCATCGAGAAGGATCGCGTCCTGATCAAGATCGCCTCGACCTGGGAGGGCATCCAGGCGGCCAAGGTGCTGCAGGGCGAGGGCATCGACTGCAATCTGACGCTGCTCTTCAGCCTGCCGCAGGCCGTCGCCTGCGCCGATGCGGGAGCCTTCCTGATCTCGCCCTTCGTCGGCCGCATCCTCGACTGGCATGTCAAGGCCAGCGGCGGGCCGTACACGGCTGAGACCGATCCCGGCGTCGTCTCGGTGAAAAGCATCTACGCCTACTACAAGACCTTCGGCATCAAGACGGTCGTGATGGGCGCGTCCTTCCGCAATACCGGCGAGATCGAGGCGCTGGCCGGCTGCGACCGGCTGACGATCGGGCCCGGCCTGCTCGACGAACTGGCTGCGGCGACGGGAGACCTGCCCCGCAAGCTCTCGCCTGCATCGTCGCCACAAGCGGATTCGGAATTGGCGAAGAAGATCGTTCTCGACGAGAAGGCCTTCCGCTTCGCGATGAACGAGGATGCGATGGGCACGGAGAAGCTCGCGGAAGGCATCCGCGGCTTCGTCAAGGACCTGCGCGGGCTGCGCAAGCTTGTCGCCGCCAAGCTCGCCTGACGGCCAGGCTCGCCTGACGGATCAGGGCTTCGGCGCGACGTCGGCCTGTGCTGTCACGGCGGGCTTCGGTGGGGCAGAGACCGCCTCGAAGAAGCTGCGGCCGCCGGCCGCCGCCGTCTCGAGTTGGTGCTTCCAGCCCTTGGCGTCCTTGCCGCCGCTGAGCGCGGTGAAATCGGCGCGGCGGTTGTCGTCGCTGCCGCGGCCGCCCTGATAGACCATCACGCCATTGGC
>DATDBB010000121.1:0-4949 GCA_036525085.1 Allobosea sp. | reverse complement strand
GCGTGGAACTCCTCGCGCCTGTCCGACATCATCGTGGCCCTCGTCTATATCGGCGTGGTCGGCTTCCTGCTCGACCGCCTCGTCGCTCTCGTCGGCCATGTCGTCACCCGCGGCACCGCGACGAATTGAGGGCGAAACGATGAGCTATCTCAAGATCGACCATGTCGACAAACGCTTCCAGCGCGGCGCCGCCACGACCGAGGTGCTGAAGGACATCAACCTCGTCATCGACAAGGGCGAATATGTCTCGGTCATCGGCCATTCCGGCTGCGGCAAGTCGACCCTGCTCAACATCATCGCCGGGCTGACGCCGGTGAGCGAGGGCGGCGTGCTGCTGGAGAACCGCGAGGTCCGCGAGCCCGGCCCCGAGCGCGCCGTGGTCTTCCAGAACCACTCGCTGCTGCCCTGGCTCACCGTCTACGACAATGTCGCGCTCGCCGTGAACAAGGTCTTCGGCGCGACCAAGAGCCGGGCCGAGCGGCATGACTGGATCATGCACAACCTCGAGCTCGTCCAGATGGGCCACGCCAGGGACAAGCGCCCGGGCGAGATCTCGGGCGGCATGAAGCAGCGCGTCGGCATCGCGCGCGGCCTGTCCATGGAGCCGAAGATCCTGCTGCTCGACGAGCCCTTCGGCGCCCTCGACGCCCTGACCCGCGCCCATCTGCAGGACTCGATCATGCAGATCCACGCCACGCTCGGGAACACGATGATCATGATCACCCATGACGTCGACGAGGCCGTGCTGCTCTCGGACCGCATCGTGATGATGACGAACGGCCCCTCGGCCCGCATCGGCGAGGTGCTCGACGTCCGGCTCGACCGCCCGCGCAAGCGTCTCGACCTGGTTTCCGACCGGACCTACATCGCCGCCCGCGAGGCGGTGCTGAAGTTCCTCTACGAACGCCACCGCTTCGTCGAAGCCGCCTGAGGAGCAGCCCATGACCCCCGATCAGGTTTCCGAGATCAAGGCGAGCTTCTCCAAGGTCGCCCCCATTGCCGAGCAGGCCGCCGCCTTGTTCTACGGCCGCCTGTTCGAGATCGCTCCCGAAGTCCGCCCGCTGTTCAAGTCGAGCGACATGAAGGAGCAGGGCCGCAAGCTGATGGGCACGCTCGCCGTCGTGGTGAAGGGGCTCGACGACCTGCCGGCCCTGATGCCGGCGGTGAACGCGCTGGCGGTCAGGCACAACGGCTACGGCGTGACCGCGGCCCATTACGCGCCCGTCGGCGCGGCGCTGCTCTGGACGCTGGAGCAGGGGCTCGGCGACGGCTTCACGCCCGCCGTCCGGGACGCCTGGACGAGCGCCTACGGCACCTTGTCCGGCGCGATGATCGCCGCAGCCGGCCAAAGCACGGCCTGATCCGTCAGCCAGAGCAAGATCATGAGCGAAGATTTCACCCCCGACCAGAAGCGCTATCTCGAAGGCTTCATGAGCGGCATGCAGTCGGCCCGCACGGCGCGGGGGCTGGGGCCGCTCGGCGGTGCGCCCGGCGCCGGCGGCAAGGCTGCGCCCTCCGGTCCCGACCGGGAGCATCAGGAGGCACAGGCGAAGACCGTCGCGGCCGGTGGCAAGCTCGTCGATCAGGAGAAATGGAAGGCCGCCGAGCATCCCTTTGACGCCTATGCCCGCTTCAAGGACCAGGCGAATGCGGGCATCTATCCCAAGCCCGAGGACAATTTCCGCTGGCGCTATCACGGCCTGTTCTATGTCGCGCCGGCCCAGAACAGCTATATGTGCCGGCTACGCATTCCCAACGGCATCCTGAAGGCTTGGCAGTTCGAAGGCGTCGCTGACCTCGCCGAGAAGCTCTGCGGCCCCTATTCCCACGTCACCACCCGCGCCAATCTGCAGGTGCGAGAGATCCCGGCCGAAAACGCGGCGGCCTTGCTGGAAGGCCTCGCCGATCTCGGTCTCACCGCAAAGGGCTCCGGCGCCGACAACATCCGCAACGTTACGGGTTCCGCCACGGCCGGCATCGATCCGCTCGAACTGCTGGACACGCGGCCGCACGCCCGCGCTTGGCATCACCACATCCTGAACGATCGCTCGCTTTACGGCCTGCCGCGCAAGTTCAACGTCGCCTTCGACGGCGCGGGCTCCATCGCGACGCTGGAGGACACCAACGATATCGGCTTCCAGGCGATCGAGGTCGGCGAGGGCGCGTCCTTCGAGGGCCAGCCGGTCGCGCCCGGCATCTGGTATCGCCTCGCTCTCGGCGGCATCACCGGCCACAAGGACCTCGCCCGCGATACCGGCGTCATCGTCGCCCCATCCGATGCCATTGCGGTCTCCGATGCGATCGTCCGCGTCTTCATCGCCAACGGCAACCGCACTGACCGCAACAAGTCGCGATTGAAATACGTGCTCGACGCCTGGGGCTTCGAGACCTTCCTGACGGCGGTCGAGGAGAAGCTCGGCCGCAGGCTGGTTCGGCTCGATACGGCCTTCGTCAAGCCGCGCTCGGTTTATGACCGGCTCGCCCATATCGGCGTGCATGCCCAGGCTCAGGCCGGCCTCAACTGGATTGGCGTCGCGCTTCCGGTCGGCAAGCTCACCGTCCAGCAGATGCGCGTCATCGCCTCGATCTCGCAGGCCTGCGGCGATGGCGATATCCGCCTCACCGTCTGGCAGAATCTGCTGATCTCCGGCGTGCCGGACGGAAAGGTCGAGGACGTCATCGCCAATCTCCAGGCGATCGGCCTCTCGGCCGAAACCTCGATCCTGCGTGCCGGGCTCATCGCCTGCACCGGCGCCACGGGGTGCAAATTCGCCGGCGCCCACACCAAGGAGGATGCGCTCGCCATCGCCGCCCATTGCGAGCCGCGCATCACGCTGGATACGCCGGTCAACATCCACCTGACCGGCTGCCACAACTCCTGCGCCCAGCATTATATCGGCGATCTCGGCCTGATCGGCGCCAAGGTGCCGGTCAGCGACGAGGGCGACACGGTGCCGGGCTATCATGTCTTCGTCGGCGGCGGCTTCGGTGTCGAGGGCGGCATCGGCCGTGAATTCCGCACCGATGTGAAGGCGGAGGATGCGCCGGCGCTGGTCGAGGCGATCCTGCGCACCTGGCAGGAGCATCGCGCCGCGCCCGACGAGAGCTTCGTCGCCTTCGCCCGGCGCCATGAGATCGGCGCGCTGCAGGCGCTGGTCGCGCAGACGGGAGAGGCGGCATGACCATCCAGACCCCATCCCCCATCGTCCAGGTCCTGCCGGAGACCGCGCCGTTCAGCGAGGAACAGCGCTCCTGGCTGAACGGCTTCTTCGCCGGCCTGCTCTCGCTCGACAATGCCGGCGTCACCGCGCTGTCGCCGGCCGAGAACGCTGCCGTGATGGGCGAGGCCGATGACGGCGCGCCCTGGCACGATCCGTCGATGGAGATGGCCGAGCGCATGAAGCTGGCCGAGGGCAAGCCGCTGCCGCGCAAGCTCTTCGCCGCGATGGCGCAGCAGGATTGCGGCCAGTGCGGCTATGTCTGCGAGACCTATTCGGCTGCTGTCGCCGAGGGCAAGGAGCCGCGTCTCAACCTCTGCGCCCCCGGCGGCAAGGACACGCTGCGGATGCTGAAGACGCTGGTGGAGGAGGGCGGCTCGCAGCCCGCCGCCGCTCCGGCCGAGGCTGCTCCCGCCGCGCCGCTCGGTCCGCTCGGGCGCTGCCGCGAGAACCCGGCGCTGGCGACCTTCCTCTCGCGCCGCAAGCTCAATGGCGAGGGCTCCGAAAAGGAGACCTGGCATGTCGAGTTCGATCTCTCGGAATGCGGGCTCGACTATATCGTCGGCGACGCCTTCGGCATCGTCGCGCAGAACGACCCGCGCCTCGTCGATGCGGTGATCGCGCTGCTCGGCGCACGCCCCGATGCCGATGTCGGCGGCACGACGCTGCGGCAGGCGCTGATCGCCGAGCGCGCGCTCGGTCCGGCGCCCGACGCGCTGTTCCAGCTCATCTCCTACGTCACTGGGGGCGAGACCCGTGCCAAGGCCAAGCGGCTGGCGGCGGGCGAGGATCCCGATGGCGATCTCGACCGGCTCGACGTACTCGGCACCCTGCACAAGTTTGGTCAGGCCAGGCTCTCGGCCGAGGCTTTCGTCGAGGCGCTCGACCCATTGCAACCCCGGCTCTATTCGATCTCGTCCTCCTGCATCGCGACGCCCGGCCGCATCACACTGACGGTGGATACGGTGCGTTACAAGATCGGCAGCCGCCCGCGCTGGGGCGTGGCCTCGACCTTCCTCGCCGAGCGCGTCCAACCCGGTGACAAGGTGCCGGTCTATGTCCAGCGCGCCCATGGCTTCGGCCTGCCGGCCGATCCGCAGACGCCCATCATCATGTGCGGCCCCGGAACCGGCGTCGCGCCCTTCCGCGCCTTCCTGCACGACCGACGCGCGACGAAGGCGCCGGGCAAGAACTGGCTCTTCTTCGGCCATCAGCGCCGCGCCAGCGACTTCTTCTATGAGGACGAGCTTACCGCGATGAAGGAGGAGGGCGTGCTGACGGGCCTGACGCTGGCCTGGTCGCGCGACGGATCCGAGAAGATCTATGTCCAGGACCGCATGCGGGAACGCGGCGCCGAACTCTTCGCCTGGCTCGAGCAGGGCGCGCATTTCTATGTCTGCGGCGATGCCAAGCGCATGGCCAAGGATGTCGAGCGGGCCATGGTCGACGTCGTCGCCGAACACGGCAAGCGCTCGCCCGACGAGGCGGTCGCCTATGTCGCCGCGCTGAAGAAGGCCGGGCGCTATCAGGCGGACGTGTATTGAGGGCGCTCAGCCCCGCCGAACGCGCCTCCTTGCAAAAAAGAGCGCGCGTCATCCCTGTCTGTGGCTGACTTCGCTGATTTGGGCGAGGTTGAGTGCGGACGGGAGCCTGTGTCATCCCGGGTTGTGTCGAGACCGCTGTCCAGCAGAGGCCCCGTCCGCACGTTGGTTTGAGCCCGAACAGTTGATC